>JBEKHI010000146.1:0-17516 GCA_050012355.1 Streptosporangiaceae bacterium
ACCGGTTCCGCGGTGGCCGCCAGTCTGGTCGCGTCCGGGGTCGGCCACGTGCACTGCGTCGACTTCGACGTGCTTGAGCTGAGCAATCTCAACCGTCAGCTGCTCTACAACGAGGCCGACGTCGGCCGGCTCAAGGTGGACGCTGCGGTCGACCGGCTGAGCTCTATGAACCGCGATGTCGAGGTGACCGGCACCAACCTGCTGCTGACCGGCGCCGAGGATATCGTCGGCCAGGTACGCGGGTCGGATGCCTTCGTGCTGTGCGCCGACACTCCACACGAGATCGTGTACTGGGCCAATGAGGCCGCGGTCCGGTTGCGGATGCCGTTCCTGATCAGTGCTTACACCGGGCCGATGCTCATGGTCGGCAGCGTTATCCCGGGAACGACCGGATGCTACGACTGCCTGATAACCACGCAGCGGGAGGCTGGACGGGATGACCGCCTGGAAGCCAAGCGCCGGGTCCCCGGGTTCAACCCGGTGATGGCACCGGCGGCGCAGATGGCTGGCCACTTCGTGGCGATGGAAACGATCTATCTGCTGTTCGGCCTGAACGTGCAGACCGCGGGCCGATGGCTGCATCGTAACTTGCTCGATTACGACCACCAGTACTACATCGAGGCTAAACGGCGGCCAGACTGCCCGACCTGCGCGACCGTGACGAGCTAGTGACGGTCACCGCCGCCAGCACCGTCCAGCTGTATCCGTTGCTGTTCTCGGAGGCCGAAGCGGGGAACTGGATCGTCGGGCGGATCGACGACGGGGAGTTCGCCGAGATCCCGGCCGAGGCGGTCACCTTCCTTAGGGCGCTGGCGGAGTCCGGAGAAGTCGCGGACGCGCACGCTCGCGTCCTCGCGCGGCACGGCGAGGACATCGACGCCGAAGATTTCGTTGACACGCTCATCGATCTCGGCTTCGTCGCCGCCCTGGACGGCCGGCCGCTCGGCTCGCCGCCGAGGCCGCCCAGCCTGCGGTGGCTGCGGCCCGCTTACGTCCGCTGGGTTTTCCGCTGGCCGGTGCTCGCCTGCGTATACGCGTTCATCGTCGCGGGGCTGGCGGCCGGGATCGCCCGCGGTGAGCTTATCCCCGGTTACCGGGCCTATTTCATTACCGATTCGCAGAGCGCGAACCTGGCCTGGAATACCGCGATGGTCTTGGCGGTCGTGGCGGTGCACGAGTTCTGGCACCTGGCCGCCGCCCGGGCCGAGGGTGTCTACGTGCGGATCGGACTAGGCACCCGCATGCAGTTCCTGGCCGCCCAGACGACAGCCACCGGACTGTGGGCGGCGCCGCGCCGGGTCCGGCTACGGTTCTACCTCGCCGGAGTGACCTCGGACCTCACCATCGTCTCCGCGTGCTCGCTGATCATCAGCGTCTTCGCGCCGTCCGGGCTAGCCGTCCGGGCGATCCAGGCGCTTATCCTCAGCCTGCTGCTGGGCGTAGCCGAAGAGTTCGCGCTGTACATGAGAACAGACATGTACTTCGTCCTGCAGGATCTGCTGCGGTGCAGGAATCTGTACGGTGATGCCGTCGGCTATGTCGGGTACCTGACGGGCCGGGCTGCCGCCGCGGTCTTCCGCCACCAGCCGCCGCCCGATCCGACCACCGGCATCAGCCATCACGAGCGGGTGCGCGTCCGGGGCTACTCGGGCCTGATGGTACTCGGTTCCTGCGCCGGCCTGATCGTGTTCTTCCTCTATACCGGGCCGATCCTCGTCACCCTGTTCTACCGGGCAGGCCAGCACGTCGTTCACGGCCTGATCACCGGCAACCTGCCCCAAGTCGCCGACGGACTTGGCGTCTTCGCGGTAGAGGGCACCCTGCAGATAATCTTCCTGCGCCTGTTCCTGGCCAAGCACGCGGCGAAACTACGGCGTACATATCTTTTCGTCCGGACGAAAGTACTAAGCGCCCGGGTCCCCGCGGGAGGTGGGGACCCGGGCGCTTAAGCGCTCAACAACTCAGACGGCGAAGTCGAGCAGCGGTTGTGCCCGGGACGGGTGCCGCAGCTTGGACAGCGACTGCTTCTCAAGCTGGCGGATCCGCTCCCTGGTGAGACCGAGCGCCCGCCCGATCTCATCCAGCGTGTGCGGGTTGCCGTCGTACAGGCCGAACCGCATAGCCATAATCGTCGCCTCACGCGGGGTCAGCGCGTCGAGGGCCGAACGCAGCTGCTCGGCCATCAGCTGACGGTCGACCAGCTCGGAGGCCTCGGGCGCGTCAACGTCCTCGATGAGGTCACCGATCGACGTCTCGCCGTCCTCACCAATGGTGGAGTCCAGCGAGATCGGCTGCCGAGAGGTACGCAGCAGCTCCTCGATCTGGTCCGGAGTCCGGTCCAGCTCAACAGCCAGTTCCTCCGGGGTGGGCTCACGACCGAGACGCTGGTGCATGTCACGCTCAACGCGGGACAGCTTGGACAGCATCTCCAGCACGTGCACCGGCAGCCGGATGGTCCGGGCCGAGTCAGCGAAACCACGCTGAATCGCCTGCCGGATCCACCACATCGCGTAGGTGGAGAACTTGTAACCCTTGGTGTAGTCGAACTTCTCGACCGCACGAATCAATCCGAGGTTGCCCTCCTGGACCACATCCAGCAGGGACAGCCCGCGGTCGCTGTACTTCTTGGCGACCGACACAACCAGCCGGAGGTTGGCCTCCAGCATGTGCGACTTGGCGCGGCGGCCGTCCTCGGCCACCAGCTCCAGGTCTCGCCGGTGCTCGGGCTTCAGGTCGGGCTCGCTGTCGAGCTTGTGCTCGGCGAACAGGCCCGCCTCAATCCGCTTCGCCAGGTCGACCTCCTGCTCAGCGGTCAGCAGGCTGGTCCGCCCGATGGACTTCAGGTACGTGTGTACCGAGTCGCCCATCGCGGGGGTCTGGTCGTCCAGATCAGCGGAGCTGCTGGTCAGCGCCGCCGCCTCGGCCTCGATGGACGAGAATTCGTCGTCCCCGGGCTCGTCGGCGTTCTCCTGCGTGTTCCCGGACTCAGCCTTTGCTGTCTTGGTCGTCCGCTTGGACTTGCTGCCTGTCCCCGTCGTCTTAGCAGCGGCCTTGCGAGCGGGACGAGCGGCAGTGGCCGTCTCGTTCTCCTCGTCGGCCAGCCGCACCCCTGCTTCCGACATCTCTCGCAGGATCGACCGGGCCTCCGCCGGAGTAAGGCCGGCCTGCTCGAATGCCGTCCGCAGCTCGGAAAGGGACAGGTGACCCTGACTGCGCCCGCGCTGGACCAGATCGTCAACGCGTGTCATGCTTGCCTCATCGTCGGTTGCGGCGGCCGATGTGGCCATGGCGTTCCGCGGCATGAGACACCTCCCTCCACACCTCAATAACGTAGAGCGTGCCCGATTGGCTCACCGTTGTGGCCTACGGACACTAGTAAGTAACGCTTTTCGCCGGAGAATGTTCCCGTCGTAGCCTTGCGAGGTCCGGTTTCCCGCTGGCTAGCAGCGGGATGGAGTCCACCAGCACGACCTCGCTAGGGAAAGCGTAACGCGGGAGCAAGCCTTCCACATGCGTACGCAGCAATTTAACATCCGGCGGGTCGCGGCGCTCGGCCGGCACCACGATAGCGATGACCCGTTCGCCCCATTCCGGGTCGGGCCGTCCCACGACTACGACATCCTGGACCGCCGCGCAGCTCTCCAGAGCGCGCTCCACTTCGCCGGGCACCACCTTGTATCCGCCGGTGTTAATGACGTCGTCCGCGCGACCTCTGACCTCGACAAATCCCGACTTATCCACATGCCCGAGATCGCTAGTGACGAATGGCCCGGTCCTCGACGGCTGACCCGCGTACCCGGAGAAAAGCACCGGCCCGTCAATCACCAGCCGCCCGTCCGCACCCTCGGTGACCGAAACACCGTCCAGCGGATACCCGTCGTACACGCACCCGCCGCAGGTCTCACTCATCCCGTACGTGGTCACCACCCGCGCCCCGGCCGCCCGCGCCGCCGCCAGCAGCGGCGCCCCGGCCGCGGCCCCGCCCAGCAGGATGGTCTTCAGCTCGGACAACGGCGCGCCCGCGTCCAGCCGCCGCCGTAGCTGGGTCGGCACCAGCGACACGTGGTCGTACTCACCGTCCTCGGCGAAAACGGGCTCGGCCTCGCTGACGATGGACCTGATCAGCACCTGAAGTCCGGCGACGTGATTGGCCGGCAGGCAGCACAGCCACCGCTCGCCGGGCGCCGCGCCGATCCGCGCCAGCGACGCCCGGGCGGAGTGCAACAGCGCGGTCGCGCTGAGCTCAACCCCCTTGGGCTGTCCGGTGCTTCCCGACGTGGACACGATGACCGCCGTACCTTCCGGAACTTCTTTTCCGCCATAACGACGCGTCACATCACCGTCGCCATCGGTCACCTGGCTGGGTGCGTACGTGTCGAGCAGCGACGTCAGCCGGGGATCACCGGCGTCCAGCGGAAGCAACGCGGGTCCGGTCCCGTCCAGGGCGGACCGCAGCGGGTCGATCAGCCGGGCCGCGTCGGCCGGTCCGTTGAGCAGGACCGCGTGCAGAAAGCGCTTCACCACGATCGTTAAGGTTAGGTCCATGGTCGAATGGCACCGGTCTGGTCCCGAACCGGGGAAAGACTACTCAGACATCTGGTACGACACGGCGAATGGCGTCGCGAAGATAACCATCAACCGGCCCGAGCGCCGTAACGCGTTCCGTCCGACGACGCTCTTCGAGCTGTCGCGCGCGTTCGAGGTGGCCCGTGATGATCCGTCGATCGGTGTGATCATTCTCACCGGTGCGGGCGACAAGGCCTTCTGCTCCGGCGGAGACCAGAAGATCCGCGGCGATGATGGCTACCTTGACCCGCACGGCGTTGGCCGGCTGAACGTGCTCGACCTCCAGGTGCAGATCCGGCGGCTGCCCAAGCCGGTGATCGCGATGGTCGCCGGCTACGCGATCGGCGGCGGCCACGTGCTGCACGTGTGCTGCGACCTGACGATCGCCGCCGACAACGCCATCTTCGGCCAGACCGGCCCCAAGGTCGGCTCCTTCGACGCCGGGTACGGATCCTCGCTGCTGGCTGCCACCGTGGGACTGAAGAAGGCCCGCGAGATCTGGTACCTGTGCCGCCAGTACAACGCGCAGGAAGCGCTCGACATGGGACTGGTCAACACCGTTGTCCCGCTGGCCGAGCTGGAGAACGAGACGCTGAAGTGGGCGGATGAGCTGCTAGAGAAGTCGCCGCTCGCGTTGCGCATGCTCAAGGGCGCGCTGAACGCGGTCACCGACGGCGCCGCCGGCATGCAGCAGTTCGCCGGCGACGCGACGATGCTCTACTACATGAGCGAGGAAGCCCAGGAGGGCCGCGACGCGTTCAAGGAAAAGCGCCCACCGGACTTCGCCCAGTTCCCAAGGCGCCCGTGACCCCGGACCCCGACCGGTCGATGTCACATCGACCGCACTCTATAGCGGTCGATGTCACATCGACCGCGCTGTTGGGCCTGCGGGCGTTTGCCATCCCGATGCCGACTAAGTTCCGCGGGACCACGGTGCGGGAGGGGGCGCTTATCCGGGGGGCGGCCGGGTGGGGGGAGTTCTCCCCGTTCCCCGAGTACGGCCCGCGGGAGTCGTCCCGCTGGCTGGCCAGTGCCCTGGAGTCCGCGAACGACGGATGGCCGGAACCGGTCAGGGACACCATCCCGGTAAATGTCACGGTTCCCGCCGTGGGCGCGGAGCGGGCGCGGGAGATCGTGCTCGCCTCCGGCTGCCGCACCGCGAAGGTCAAAGTGGCCGAGCGGGGTCAGCCTGCCAGTGACGACATCGAGCGGGTGGCGGCGGTGCGGGACGCGATCGGCCCAGACGGGAAAGTCAGGATCGACGCGAACGGCGGCTGGACGGTGGAGACGGCCCGGCGGATGCTGCGTGAGCTCGAGCGCTATGAACTCGAGTATGCCGAGCAACCGTGCGCGACGCTGGACGAGCTGAGTGAGCTGCGTCGTTATGGTCAAATTCCGATAGCGGCGGACGAGTCGATCAGGCGCGCGGAGGACCCGCTGCGGGTGAAGGCGGCGGCCGCCGCCGACATCGTGGTGCTCAAGGTGCAGCCGCTCGGCGGCGTGTGGGCGGCGCTGCGGGTGGCGGAGGCGTGCGGGCTGCCGGTCGTGGTGTCCAGCGCGGTCGACACCTCGGTGGGCCTCGCGGCCGGGGTGGCGCTGGCCGCCGCGCTCCCTGAGCTGCCCTACGCGTGCGGGCTGGCGACGATGTCGCTGCTCGCGGGCGACGTGACGGCCGAACCGCTGGCCGAGTCCGGGGGAGTGCTCCCGGTGCGGCGGCCCGCCGTCGACGAGGCGGCGCTCGCCCGCTGGGAGGTCGACCCGGCATCCTGGCGGGAGCGGGCGGCGGCGGCTTCGCCATTTCTCGGCGATGGAGCGCTCTCGTGAACCCCTCCACCGCGTTCGGCGTGACGTTCGCCGACGAGCTGATCAGGTGCGGGCTCACCGACGTCGTCGTCTCGCCGGGGTCACGGTCCACGCCGCTGGCGATGGCGTTCGCCGACGCCGACTTGGCCGGGCGGCTCCGGCTGCACGTGCGGATCGACGAACGGGCCGGGTCGTACGCGGCGCTTGGCCTGGCCAAGGCGAGCGGCCGCCCGGTGGTGATCCTGTGCACCTCGGGGACCGCGGCGGCGAACTATCATCCGGCGGTGATCGAGGCCGACGAGTCCGGCGTCCCGCTGCTGGTGCTGACCGCCGACCGGCCAGCGGAGCTGCGCGGCGTCGGCGCCAACCAGACGATCGACCAGGTGAAGCTGTACGGGTCCGCCGTCCGCTGGTTCACCGACGCGGGAGTCCCGGAGAAGCGTCCGGGCGCGGTCGGCTACTGGCGGTCGCTCGCCTGCCAGGCGTGGGCGCTGGCCTCCGGCGGGTTTCCCGGTCCGGTGCACCTGAACTTGCCGTTCCGCGAGCCGCTGGTCCCCGATGGCACCGACGACTGGCCGGAGCCGCTGGATGGCCGCCCCGGCGGTGCGCCGTGGACCCGGTTCGGCCGCTCGGCCGGCCCGGGCTCGCCGGTCGAGCTGCCGTGGACCGAACGCGGCCTCGTGGTGTGCGGCGACGGCACTAGTTCCCCGGACCAGGTGCTTGCGCTGGCGGAACGCGCGGGCTGGCCAGTGCTCGCGGAGCCGTCATCCAACGCCCGGCGCGGTCCGGCCGCGCTGACCGCTTACGATCACCTGCTGGCCTCGGCATCGTTCATGGCGGATCATCGTCCGGACGTGATCGTGTCCGCCGGGCGCCCTGGGTTGTCCCGTCCGCAGTCGGCGCTGCTCGCCATGCCCGGCGTGACCCATGTCGTCATCGCGCAGGGGCCGGGCCGCTGGTCCGACGCCCCGCGCAAGGCGGATCTGGTGGCCGATGCCATCGAGCTGACCGGCGTTCCGGCTTCTCGCTCGGGATGGCTGGCGGATTGGCAGCGCGCGGAGCAACGTGCGCGGCGCGCCGTCGACGCGATCCTGGACGCGGAAGAGGCGATGACCGAGCCGGGGCTGGCCCGCGAACTGTGCCGCGCCATTCCGGACGGTGCGTTGCTCTGGACCGGCAACAGCCTGCCGGTGCGGGACGTCGACGCGCAGCTGCCGCCACGGGCGGACGTGCGGATCATGACCAACCGCGGGACCAGCGGCATCGACGGCACCATCTCGTCAGCCGCCGGAGCGGCGCTGGCCCACCACGGGCAGGCGTTCGCGCTGATCGGAGACCTCGCCTTCGTGCACGACGCGTCCGGGCTGGCGATCGGGCCGCAGGAGCCGGAACCCGACCTGTGCCTGATCGTGGTCAACAACGATGGCGGCGGGATCTTCTCGGCGCTGGAACCGGCGGCGTTCCCCGCCTCGTTCGAGCGGGTCTTCGGCACGCCGCACGGGGTGCGGGTGGGGGAGCTGGCGGCGGCGTTCGGGGTGCCGTACCAGCGGCTTGACCGGTTGACCGACCTGCCGAAGGTCATTCAGGGCAACGGGCTGCGGATCGTCGAGGCGAAGACCGACCGTTCGGCTGGCGCTACGCTGCGCTCGCGGCTCCGCGCCGCGGCCGTCGCTGCCGCTGCGACCTGCCCTTAATGGCCTGGCCTTTCCTGGTGAGTGCGGCATTACCCACACTCTTTTCTGGGTAATGCCGCACCAACCAGGAATAAAGGCCATGCAAAGGGCCATTAGAATGTCTAACTGGCGGTGCTGCCGAGGTCATCGGTGCCTGCTGGACAAGGTGACCAGGTGGCGTGAAGGGGGCCGGGGGATTGCGGAACCTGATGCTGGCCTGGCAGCCTGCGGCGATGACCGCGGGCGGGCTCGCCGCCGTTGCGCTGCCGGCTTGGGTGTACCGGCTGAGTCACTGGCCCGGCGTCGTCAGGCAATGGCCCGCCCTGCTCAGGCGCTGGGCCCGGCTGCTCAGCGGGGTCGCGTGGGAGACCGCGCTGCTCTTCGGGCTCTATGCCCTCTGGCAGCTAGCCGCCTCGCTCGCCCACGCCAGCGCCGCGGGGGCCATTCCGTTCGGCCGGGACATCTGGAACGCGGAACGCGTCCTCCGGCTGCCCAGCGAAACCGCAATGCAGCGGGCCATCTTGCCACATCCGCTGCTGGTCCAAGCCGCCAACCTTTATTACGATATTCTGCATTTTCCAGTGTTGATTGGCTGCTTGATCTGGCTTTACTTCTGGCGCCGCGAGCACTATGGGAAGATACGCACAATCCTGGTGCTGGTCACCGGGGTAAGCCTTATCATCCAGATCTACTTGCCGGTCGCCCCGCCCAGGCTGATTAGCGGCACCGGGCTGGTGGATACCGGGCTGAAGTATCACCAGTCGGTATATGGTTCGGGGGGCTTGGACGCCGCCCAGTTCTCCTCGATGCCGTCGGTGCATGTCGCGTGGGCGGTCGTCGTCGCGCTCGCGGTGATCACCGCCGGGCGGAGCCGGTGGCGATGGCTCGCCGTGGTGTACCCAGTGCTCACCACGCTGGTGGTCGTCGTCACGGCCAACCACTACTGGCTAGACGGCGTAGTGGCCGCCGCCCTGGTAGCGCTCGCCTGGGCCGCGGTAGCCCGGGCGCGTACCCCCAGGGTGCGCGTAGCCATACCCATAGCCCGCGAGCCCGGGTATCCGCCCGCTGCCCGTGAACTCCACCACGAACGCGAGCTCCACCACGAACGCGAGCTCCACCACGAACGCGAGCTCCACCACGAACGCGAGCTCCACCACGAACGCCAGCCCAACCTCCAACGCCAGCCCAACCTCCAACGCCAGCCCAATCTCGAACGCGAACCGAGCCTCGAACGGCAGCCCAATCTCGAACGCAGGCCCGTGAACCTTCGGGATCTTGTGCCCCACGAGCACCACAACGAACTCGATCACCCTGACGAACACGAACTCGGTGGTGAGTACGGACTCCGCGGTGACCGCGAGACCCGTGACGAGACCCGCTGGGCGGACCACAAAGAGCGTCTGTAGTTTTGCGAGCCCGGTAGTTCCGGCACCAACTACAAATGAATCGTTTTAATGAAATGATTCAGAGATGGCGGAGTTCTTTGCGGGCACGGACTGCGGTGCCACCCGATCAGTCCCTCGCCGGTGATTATCAACCTTGACTGACCTCACGTTATCGTTGGCTTTCCGGGAGAAAAGCTCCACGATGACCGCGAGGACGGCATATGGAATGGGAAGGGTTCGCCGAGATGATCGGGGGCGCGAGCGGCGCCCTGACCGGCCTGTTGTTCGTCGCGGTGTCCCTGAACGCCAACCGGATCGCGCATCACCAGGGGCTGCGGGCCAGCGCGGCACAGACGCTGGTGCTGTTCATCGCGCCGCTGGTCATGACGGGCTTCTTGCTGGCTCCTGACCAGCCACATTGGGTCCTCGGGACTGAGTTCATCGCGGCCGGACTGGTAGCGAGCTGGGCGCTGATCTCGGCCGGGCAGATGATACGCGCGCTGTCGGATGATGATCTGAAGCTGGTCAGCATCTTCGACCGGCGAGCAGCCAGCGTCCTGGTGATGCTGCTGTTCGTGGTCAGCGGAGTCATCCTGGTGTGCGGCTCGGATGACGGGCTTTACCTGCTGCTGCCCGCCTCGCTGATAGCGCTGGTCAGCGGCGTGCTGAACGCGTGGAATTTCCTGCTCCCGCCGCCAGCCGCCAGTGACCGTCTAAGCGAAGCGAGGCGCCCGGTTGACGGGAAGGACGTGTCCGCCGCCGCTGGCGACACCAAGTAGCCCGGTGGCGACCGTCCCGGCCGCCTGCCAGAGACGGCCGCCAAGCCGCAAATCGTTTCAGTAATTACGGTACAACGAATCGTTAACGGGAGCCAAGATCGGACGTGGCTAACGCTGAAACGATTGCTCCTTGAATAAGATGAACGTCGTGGCACGGATCGTCGGCATCAAAGATGTCGCTCAGCATGCCGGCGTCTCGGTGGGCACTGTCTCTAACGTGATCAACCGGCCGGATCTCGTGGCACCCGAAACCCGCGATCGCGTACTCGGTGTGATCGACCGGCTCGGCTACGTACGTAGCGAGGCCGCGAGGCACCTGCGAGCCGGCCAGAGCCGGTTCATCGCCATGCTGGTCTTGGACATGACGAACCCGTTCTTTGCCCAGGTGGCGTCTGGCGTCGAGCGGGCGGCCAGGGCCGCGGGCCTGCGGGTCTTGCTGAGTGATAGCGCCAACGATCCCGAGCAAGAGGCCGACTATCTGTCGCTGTTCGCCGAACAGCGGGTCCGCGGCGTGCTGCTCACTCCCGCCGGCTCCGGTGCGGAACTAGACCTGCTGCGGCGCCAGCAGATCCCCTTTGTACTCGTCGACCGGGTGTCGGGGGAGGGCTGCTCGGTTTCCGTGAACGACCTGGCTGGCGGCAGGCTTGCCGTCGGGCACCTAGTGGACACCGGACACGAGCTGATCGGCTACGTGAGCGGACCGATGAGCCTGGCCCAGTGCCGGGACCGGCGGGCCGGGGCGCTCGCTGAACTCACTGAGCGCGGCCTGCCAGAGGACGCGCTGAGCCACATCGAGGCCGAACGGATGGATGTGGCGGCCGGCCGGGACGCCGGACGGCGGCTGCTCAAGCTGTCCCGCCGTCCGACCGCCGTGTTCTGCGCGAACGACCTGCTTGCCCTGGGCGTCCTGCAAGCGCTATACGCCGCCGGAGTGTCGGTGCCGGGGGAGATAGCGATCATTGGCTACGACGACATCGAGTTCGCCGCCGCGGCGGCCGTGCCGCTCACCTCGGTGCGGCAGCCCTCGGCGGAGATGGGACGGATCGCGACCGGGCTGCTGCTTGAGGAGGATGGCGGCGCGCATTCGCACCGCCGCGTGGTCCTCGAGCCCGAGCTGGTTGTCCGTGAGTCGACGTCACGCTAGTCACCCGGCGAGTTTCTAGCGCTGATGGGCGAGGTACGCGGAGGCTTGTGACTCCGCGAGATGCACCAGGTCGCCGAGGGCCAGGTTCGGATCGTCGACATGAAGGCCCCACGCGGCGTCAGGGATAGCCGTCAGGGAAGGACCGTTGTTCACCGGGGTCACCATCAGCACATTGGCCCCGTTGGTATCGACGCAGCTGGCTTGGTACTGGTCGTTGAACTGAATCCAGGGCGTGGACACCGTCGGGAAGTCCTGGATGATCCCTTCCGTCGCACTGCCCGCTACTTCCTGGGTAGGCAGGCTAAGCCGGTACTGGGACTCCAGTGTCCCCGTTCCCCCGGCGAGCGCGGCCGGGTTCGTGCAGACCACCGTGTCACCCGCGGCTGCCTGGGCCGCGGTGTCGGGACGGCCGAACAGCGCGTCGGAGGGTGGCGTCTGGGCGTACGTGTTGTACGCAACGACGCACCCCGTCTGGCGAGGAGAATCGCACGTGCCGATATGGCTGTAGGGTCCGGTGCCATCCGCGTTGAGCAGGTGATTGGTTCCCGTCAGGATCGCGGGGATCAGCAGCCGCCGGACGGCCGGGTCGTTGTTGATCTGCTGGGCGAGGAGCGTGGTGAGCTCGTCGGCGCCCTCAGAGTGGCCGATAAGGATGACTCCGCGGCCGTCGTTGTAGTGCGCCAGGTAGTCCTGCCACGCGGACAGCACGCTGTCGTAGGCGATTTGTTCGGCGGTGGCGTTATCGACGTACGCCAGGGTGACTTCCCGGTACATCGGGGCGAAGATCCGGCACACCCGAGAGAACGGCGAAGCCTCCAGCTCGGCGATGGCGGTCTCTCGCGACTGGATCTGGAGATTGGCGTTCGGTGTCGTCTGAAGAGTGACCAGGGGATACACGTAAAAGCAGTCGACGGCCGGATGAGCCGCAGCCTGGTAATCGACGATCGTCTTGCTGCCGTTTGCACCGATGACCGTCGTGCGCAGCGACGCCGTGCATGGGTCATGCCTGAGTCCTGGGCGGCAGAGCCAGACGGTAGCTGCGGTGGGCCCGGCCGACGCGGAGCCCGCGCAGGAACCCACGCTCGCAAGACAAGCAACAGCCAAGATCCCGGCGGCAAAGCGACGGCGTGACCACGACACGACATTCCCCCGTGTTTATCAGCGACCGGCTCACACTCACGCTAGCCCCGCAACTGGTTGCTGTGAAGGCGTGGGGGAGCCGCGTCGACAGCATGCTCGTCGCGGGGAGGGACCGCGCGGTCCGTCGCCCCGTCGCCGGCGGTCCGCGGTCCGCGGTCCGCGGTCCGCAAAAAGGATGCCCCATTCATCCGCCGGTGCTCCCTCTTGTGTCATTTCGTTCCGCGGTCTTGTTCTGGACATGCCCCCGGAGTGCCGCGACGCCTTGGCGGTACACCGGAAATGGAGAACGCTGACAGCGAAATACTCTCGAACATCCACACCAGCATCCTCTATAATTCGAATATAAAGTCGATCAAGGACTCTTCCGAGAGAGTCCTTCGAGCGAGAACGGGGATGATGTGGATGCCAGGACTATCCGGGTGGGCGCAGGGCGGTGACCTGGACATGGCGAAGCCTTCGGTGACGCTGGTCGGTCTGCTGGATGAGGCAGCCGGGCCGAAGCGACGCTGCCAGGGCCTGACTGATGATGAGGTGACCGGGGTGCTGGGCCGGTGGGCGGCGTGCGAGGCGTGGGCGCTGTCGGGGAAGCTGGCCACCATCACCGAACTGGTGCGGCGGCGGGGGCTGCCGGGTACCGCGGCCCACTGCGGGGTCCCCTCAGCCTGGGACGACACGCTGACCGAGGAGATCGCGCTGGCGCTGGGGATGTCGCGTCCGGCGACAATGAAGTTGATCGACCTGGCGGTCGCGCTGGCGACCCGGCTGGATGCGACCGCGGCCGCGCTGGCGGCGGGGGAGGTCGACTACCTGAAGGCCAAGATCATCGCCGAGGCAACCTCGGTGCTGGATGACGAGGCCGCCGGGAACGCCGAGAAACTGGCCTTGATGTGGGCGGGCGGCTCGTTCAAGGGCAAGACGCCGGGGGAGATCGGCAAGCTGATCGACCGGGCGGCGGTGGCGGCGGATCCGGAGGCGGCCGAGAATCGCAGGAAGGCGGCCGAGAAGACCGCGCGGGTGGAGACCTGGCGGGAAACTCCCGGGACGATGGCGCTGGCGGCGACCGGGCTGAACCCGCAGGTGGCGATGGAGGCTGAGCAGGCGATCCAGGACACCGCGACCGCCTATAAGAAGGCAGGGATCACCGGTGACATGGATAACCTGCGGGCCCGCGCGATGACCGACAAGATCCTCGGTACGGATCCGCTCGGCGGTGAGCAGGCAGGTCGGGGGTTCCGGGCCGATGTCCACCTCACCCTTCCGGTGATGTTCCTACCCCTTCTGACCCTGCTGGGCCTGGCGGACAACCCAGGCGAAGCGGACGGATGGGGCGCCCTGGACCCGGCGTTGGTCCGGGATCTGGGCACCAGGGCGGCCGCGGCGGGGGAGGCGAGCCGGTGGCACCTGACCCTGGTGGACGAGAACGGCTGGGCGGTCGGGCACGGATGTGCCGCCACTAAGCGCGGAGCAAAGCGCGACGAAACGGGTAACTCGGGTGCGATGCGGGACTCCTGGGAGGACACCAACTGGACCTTGAACCTTCCCGGCGGGGATGCCAGGACCTTCACCCTGAACCCGATCCCGGTCTGGGACTGTGATCACCGGTACGAGACCAGCAAGCACGACCCGTCTCCGCTGCTACGCCACCTGACCGAGGTCCGCGACGGCAGCTGCGTCCAGGTCGGCTGCCACCGGCCCGCGGCTCGATGCGATTTCGAACACGCTATCCCGTTCGAACAAGGCGGAAAGACCTGCGGATGTAACGGCGGTCCCAAGTGCCGACGAGACCACCAGATCAAGCAGGCTAGGAACTGGCAGGCCATCCAGATCGCCCCTGGATTCCACCAGTGGATCACCCCCAGCGGACGCAGCTACACCCGCCAGCCCAGGCAGTACCCGGTCTAGGCGCCCGTAGGCCCGATACCCTGCGGGTATCGTTGCGGCGTATGGACCTGCGCCTCCTGCGGTACTTCGTGGTCGTCGCTGAGGAACGTCACTTCGGGCGGGCCGCGGCCCGCCTGCAGATGACCCAGCCGCCGCTCAGCCGGGCAATCAAGCAGCTTGAGGCTGATCTCGGCGTAGTCCTGCTGCGGCGTTCATCCAGCGGTGTCACGCTTACCGCCGCCGGAACCCTGCTCTACAACGACGCGCGCGCGTTGCTGGAGCAGGCGGACCAGATGCGCGCCCGGGTTGCCGAGGCGGGGAACGTCACCATCACCGTCGGGACGCTCGCCGACAGCGTCGAGGAGGCCGGCGCCCGGCTCGCCGCCGCTTTCCGGCAGCAGAACCCCGGAGTACGCGTCCGCATCCGGGAAGCGGACTTCACCGACCCCACCGCTGGTCTCCGGAGCGGTCTCGCCGATGTCGCCCTTACCCGGGCGCCGTTCGACAGCGCCGGGATCACCACCTATGTGCTGCGTTCGGACCCCGTCGGGGTGGTGCTGCGCGCCGACGACCCGCTTGCCGGCCGGGAGGTCCTGCACCTGCGCGATGTCGCTGACCGCCAGTGGTTCCAGCTGCCCGAGGGAACCGATCCCGCCTGGCGCGCCTACTGGAACGGGACCGCTCCCGGCGACGAGCTTCGTGACGGGCCGGTAGTCCGAACCGTCAGCGAGTGCATGCAAGGCGTCCTCTGGAACGGCACCATCGGGGTGGCGCCGCTGGCCCACACACTGCCGGAGGGGCTCGTCTCCGTTCCGCTAGCTGACATGCGTCCCAGCCGCCTCGTCCTGGCGTGGAACACCGCCGGCACCGACCCGCTCATCCGGTCGTTCACCCAGATCGCCGCCGCCAGCTACCGCTCGGCGGCGGCGAAGTAATGCCGTACGATTCGGCCAGCTGGGAAGCTCGCACAGACCTCTTCAACGCAGCCTGATCACGTTCCCGGTGACCAGCGCGGCGCGTTAGCCGAAGACCTCCGGGTGCCTGCTCAGCTCGATGCGGGTGCGGCGGATGTGCCCGCTCAGGTAGCGTTCGGCGTCGACCGCGTCCTGCCGCGTGATGGCGTCGAGCAGCAACCGGTGCTCGGCCATGATCACCCACTGGCGGCTCGGCCCCGTTATCGTCACGAAGGCCCGGCGGTAATACTGCGTCGAGTTCCACATCCGCAGGATCGACGCATGGAGGTGGCTGATCGCGCAGCCGGCGTAGGTCAGCAGGTGGAACTCGCGGTCGAGCATGACGAACTCACGGACGTCGGTCACGTCCTCGATCCGGGCTTGGAGCTTGGCAAGCCGGTCCAGTTGATCCGCGCTGAGCTGGGGGATGCTCTCGATGAGCGCGAGCGGTTCCAGGCGTTCTCGCATCTGGTACAGGACCTCGACCTCATGCATCCCGAGCTTGGGCACGCGGGAGCCCCGGTTGGCCTCGTAGTCGGCCAGCCCCTCGGCCTGCAGGATCCGCAACGCCTCGCGGACCGGGAGGCGGCTGGCCCCCAGTCGCTCGGCCACCTCGGCTTGCCTGATCCACTCGCCGGGGGCGATCTCCCCGTTGAGTATCGCGTCCCGCAGGTGGGAGGCGATACGCTCGCTGGCCGCTTCCGGGTACGTCACGACCGCTATCCTCCCGTCCGGTCGAACGCCCTGCCGTCCGGATAGGACACCAGCTCGAACCGCAGGTCCCAAGGTGATAGGAAATACACCCACCGCTGCCCGGAAAGTCCCATGAGCACCTCCATTGTCAATGGATCCAATATAGCCATCAAGACGTTCGTATGGCAGGATACGAGGCAGTGATTCGTGATTTGGGATCCAATATGGTGAAGGAGAGGCATGTCCGAGCAGCGCACGCTTGAGGCATCGGTCCCGTGGGTCCAGCTGTCTGTTACCGATGAGGACTGGGATGCGGCGGAGCCCGCGCTGCTCCTCACTATGTTCGGCCAGCTCGCCCTCATCCGGGCTTTCGAAGAGCACGTACTCGAACTGGCTGGCGCCGGGCTCATCCACGGGCCCGCGCACTCCAGCATCGGGCAGGAGGGCGGCGCGGTCGGCTCCGTCCTGGCTCTCCGCGACGGGGATACGGTCAACGGCTCGCACCGCGGGCACCATCAGTTCCTGGCCAAGACCCTGCGTCATGTCGCGCCGGACGGCATCGATCCGGCTCAGCCCTACCCCGAGGCCATCCGGGCGCTGCTGCTGCGCAGCCTCGCCGAGATCTGCGGACTGGACCGCGGCTTCAGCCACGGCCGGGGCGGCTCGATGCACCTGCAGTGGCGGGAGGCCGGGGCGATCGGAACCAACGCCATCGTCGGCGGCGGAGTGCCGCTGGCAGCGGGCTCGGCCTGGGCCCACCAACAGGCCGGGGCCGGCGCGGTGGCCGTGACCTACTTCGGCGATGGCGCTGCCAACATAGGCTCAACCCTGGAAACGTTCAACCTGGGCGCGGCATGGCACCTTCCGCTGTGCTTCTTCATCGAGAACAACTTGTACGCGGTGTCCACGAACGTCGCGGAGGCCACGGCCGAGCCGCGGCTGTCCGCCCGCGGACCGGGGTTCGGGATCCCGAGCTGGCGGGTCGACGGCATGAACCCGCTCGCGGTCTACCTCGCCATGCAGGCGGCGCTCGCGCATATGCGCGCCGGTCATGGCCCGGCCCTCGTCGAGGCCGATGTCTACCGGTATTTCCACCAGAACGGACCACTGCCAGGCAGCGCCTTCCGGTATCGCTCACGTGAGGAAGAAGAGGAGTGGCGCGCACGCGATCCGCTGCTCCAGATCTCGGACCAGCTGCAGCGGCGCAAGATCCTCCAGGCCGATGAGATCGAGGGGGCACGGCAGCGGGCCCAGAGCCTGATGGGCGAGATCGACGAGGTGCTGTTCGAGCCTGGCGCCGTCGGCCCGGGGCGGATCAAGGCCGCCGAATGGCCGAACCCGAGGTTCGCTAACGTCGGTATCCGCGGTGATCTCAGCGAGTTCGCCGGAGCGCCCCTCGCCGACCGCGACACATTCACCGGGACGCTGGCGCCGGTCAAGTTCATCGACAGCGTGGCCGCCGTCATGGCTCGCCGGATGGAGACCGATGACCGGATCGT
>JBEKHI010000147.1:0-17661 GCA_050012355.1 Streptosporangiaceae bacterium
GGCCTGCGCGGGTTGCGCCACCCGGCGGCCCGTCGGCGAGTGCGTGCACTGATCGACCAGGCTCCGGAATACGTCATGGGCGAGCACGCTCTTGGCGGGGCTACCGTTTCCCGTGGTGATATGGTCCGCGAGTGGCACCGCCGCGGCATGCTTGACTACCCTGAACTGGGCGATAGCGCGCTCTGTGAGGATCACCTGTTCGGCCTGCTCACCGTGGCCGCGGGCTATCGCACCGGCGATTTCAGCGGCCCTGACGACCCGTTCGCGCTCCGCTGGGTGGGACTGCCCGCCGCCCCCGCGGACCTGCTGGCGGCCGGCAAGCTCGTCACTCATTCAGTACGTTCCTGGGAAAACATGCAGGAAGACGAGATCCGCGCTTTCTTCGCGGGACACCGGTCGGCTGTGAGCTAGCGCCGTATGGCAGCGTGCCCAAGTTTGCGGTGTGTTGCGCGGGTCTTGTTTGTTGCGCGGGTCCTGGATGTGGTTCACCCCGCGTTCGCAGGCCCGCCGGGGTTCGCGAACCGGGCATGCGTGCCATTTCATCCTGCGGCCGTGCCCGGCGATTGTGGTCGGTGCTGCCTTACCGAGACTCTTCGCTGGGTAGTGCAGCACTCACCATGATCGCTCGAGCCTAGGGACGGTAACGGCGACCGGTCCCTGGCCGTGGCAACGTAGCAAACCGGGCATACGGTGCTCTAATCTTTCTTTGCTATGGCTGGTGAAGGGGAACTTAACGCGGCGTGCGGACATCCCGTACCATCGGGGGCCCGGTTCTGCCCGCAGTGTGGACAGGAAGTTACGGTGCGCGACGAGTCCGCTGCGCCGGAGCCCGGGGAGGTGGCCCACGAGGAGGTCGCTCCGCCCAGCGCGGTGCCAGCCGATCCGCCGGCTCCGAACAGCGTGCTGCCGACCGCGCCGCTGGGAAACGCACCGCAATGGCCGTGGGCGACCGCTGCGCGTGCCAGCGAGCCGGATACCGTCATCGGCCCGCCACTGCCCCGCGAGCTGGAGACCACCATCGGCCCGCCACTGCCCGGCGAACCGCAACCGCAACCGGCACCGGAACCGCCCATAGCCGATCCATTCGCCAGTCCGCCGGTTACCGGTATTGACCGGATCCGCCAGGCGCCGATTCCGGACCGCTTCGACCCGCGCCGTCCGCGCCGTCCGCAGCGCTCCCGGCACCTGCTGCCGGTGATTCTCGGCGCGGCGGCGGTCGTGGTGATCGTGGTCGCCGGTGTCGTGGTGTTGACCCGTCACTCGAGCAGCGCGTCCGCCGGCGATACCTTCGCCACCATTAAGGCCACCCCAACCGCCGCGAGCACACCGGCGGCGACCGCTGCGGCCGTGCCGGTGCGGGCTACCCCGGAGGGGCAGGCCGCTACGGTGCTCGCGGGACTGCTCGCGCAGGGCGTGGACCAGCTCGGCAACGTGACCGGTGCGACCGCCGACGTCCGTGACTGCGGGCCGAACTTGCGAGCCGACAAGCTGGTGTTCGCCAAGGCGGCGGGGGACCGCCAGCGGCTGATATCCAGCCTCACTGACATGAAGGGCCGTTCCGCGCTACCCGCGGCTTTGGTGCCGGACCTGATCAGCGGCTGGCAGGCGTCGGCCAAGGAGTATAGAGACCTCTCTCTTTGGGCCAATGACGCGATCTACGATGGCTGCGCCAAGAGCCGCATCACCTCAGATGCCAACCTGCGTGCCTCCGACGGTCCCGCCGATCAGGCGACTGGAGACAAGAACGCCTTCGTGCGACTCTGGGCTCCGATTGCTGAAAAGTACGGTCTCGCCAGCTATGAGGCCTGGCAGCTCTAGTTACATAGGGTGACAGTTGCCGCCCGGTAACAAGTATCACGAATCGCCAAGTATGCCAGCTTGTGTCCCCGTAGAATCGCACTGCCGCGCGCTCTGAGGCCTGAGGGGCACTCGGCGAATGATGCCTAGCTGGGGGGCGACTACTAGGCGTTAACGGGTGAGTAAAAGGGGAGCACAACAGCACATGGCGGGGATGGACGTTCGATCAGGCTCTGGCGATCGACGATCGGATCCGGGGGGAACCCAGGGCCAACGGCCGTCGCCTAGCCCCGGAGAGGCGCACCGGGCCGAGCCGTCAGGGGTCTACACCGGGCCGAGCACGACGATGCAGCTTCTCGCTCTTAAGTACCTGGAGAACATCGGCTCCTCTCAGAAAGAGGCCACGACCGGCACGAAACGTGAGCCCAGGAGGCTGGCGCGGGTGCCCTGGCCATTGCTGGGGGTGCTGGTAGTCCAGGCCGCGCTTTCGTACCGCATGCTGTGGTCGCGGACCGCGTTCGGCGATGAGGCGCTGTATCTGTGGACCGGGCATCTAGAGTGGTCGCACTGGCTGCACGGCACACCGATTCCCGCGTTCCAGACCTGGTTTTCCGGCGCGCCGGTCATTTATCCGCCGATTGGAGCCCTGGCCGACAGCATCGGCGGCCTCGCCGCCGCCCGGATGCTCTCGCTGGTTTTCATGCTGGGTGTCACCGCTTTCGTGTGGGCAACGGCGGTACGGCTGTTCGAGGACAAGCGCGCTGGGTTCTTCGCCGCGGCGCTATTCGCCGTGCTGGGGCCGACCCTGCATCTGGGTGCCTTCGCCACTTACGATGCCTTGGCTCTGCTTTTCCTGTCCGCGGCCGCCTGGTGTGCCACTGGCGCCCGCGGCCGACAGGATTCGACCGGCTGGATCATCGCCGCCGGGACCCTGCTAGTCCTCTCGAACGCGACGAAGTACGCGACTACCCTGTTTGACCCGTCGGTCGTCTGCCTGGCGACCCTCTGCTCGTGGACCACGGTCAGCAAACAGGCGGCGCTACGCCGCGGGGCGCTACTGACGGGCCTCGTCGCCGCGCTGATCGCCGCGCTACTGAAGATTGGTGGCTCGTGGTACGTCGACGGCGTCACCCAGACGACGACTGCGCGCTCTTACGGCAGCGACGCCCCGTCGCTGGTGATATCGGACGCCTGGTCATGGATAGCCGTTGCGGTGATTCCGGCGTTCATCGCGGTTCTGGCGTGCCTGCTGGTTCGCCGCTGGCGGCATCAGTTCGTGCTGGTGACGGTTCTCGCTGGCACGGCACTGCTCGCGCCGGCGAACCAGGCGCGGATCCGGACGACAACCTCGCTGAACAAGCATGTCGACTTCGGGGTCTGGTTCGCGGTGCTCGCCGCGGGGTGCCTGCTCGCCCTCTTGGTTGGCAGTCTGCGGCAACGATGGGCGCGGGTGCTCCTCACGGTGGCACTGAGCGCGGCTCTCGTCCCGTTGACCGCCAACGGGATGGCGAAGGCCGAGGGCATGGTCAACTGGCCGGATACGACAGGGCTCGTCAAGGCCGTTCGTCCGCTGACCGCTCATGGCGGCCATTTCCTCGCGGAGACCAATGACGTGCTCGAGTATTACTTGCCAGACACCACGTGGCGGCAATGGTCAAATACGTACAGTATTACCGAGGCCAACGGCACTGTTCAGGACGTGAACGGGAATCCAGAGTACTATCAGGAAGCCATTGCCCATCACTATTTCTCCCTAGTCGTACTGAGCTTTGACCAGACGTACTCGATGGATGTCGATATTACCCGCTATCTCGGCTCGACCAGCGGATACCGGCTCATTGAAAAGGTCCGTTCTGATAACGCCCAGCCAACCGTGTTCGACATATGGGAGTACCTCCCGGTCAAAAAGAAGTCCGGGTCGGTTAAATGAGCGTGAACGCCGAGCGGCAACGTCAAGTCGCCGTGCCGCGTCCACCGGTCATCCAGCCACCACCGGACGACCTGGAGAAGTACTCCTACACGAAACGCTCACTGCCGTACCTGGCAACCGTACTGACTATCGGTTTCCTGTCGGTGACCGTCAGCCAGATTTTCATGGAAGAGCACATTCGCGCGGCGCTGGTGCTCGTTCCCTTTACCGCGCTGTACGCCGTGTACCAGTTGATCAGCCTGCCGGTTAACTTCACTGGCCGGAAGTTCGACATCAACGCACACCGTAAGCTTGTGGATTCCTGGTGGCCGCGAGCGTATCCGACCGTTGACATATATCTGCCCATCTGCGGCGAGCCGGCCGAGGTGCTTAATAACACCTGGGCCGGCGTGGCCAGTCTCATCGCCAATTATCCTGGCCGGGCGATCGCGTTCGTTCTCGACGACGGAGATGACGAGACGGCACGGGATCTAGCGGCGAGCTTCGGGTTTACGTACGTCGTCCGGGAGAACCGGGGATGGTTCCGCAAGGCGGGAAACCTCCGGAACGCGTTCGGGATGACCAAGGGCGAGTTCATCGTCATCCTCGATGCCGACTTCGCTCCGCGATCCGACTTCCTTGAGGAAACGCTGCCCTATCTGGCAGACCCGGACATCGCGATCGTCCAGACACCTCAGTTCTTCAGGACGTCGCCGGAGCAAACGTGGGTCGAGCGGGGCGGCGCCATCATTCAGGAGGTCTTCTACCGGTCGATCCAGGTGGCCCGTGACCGCTACGGAGCCGCTATCTGCGTCGGCACCAGTGCTGTCTACCGCCGGTCCGCACTGGAACCGCATGGCGGCCCGGCGCTGATCGACTACGCGGAGGACGTGCACACCGGCCTGGACGTGCACAAGGACGGCAAACGACTGGTGTACGTGCCGGTCAACCTGTCGACCGGCATGTGCCCGGATAACGTGCACGCGTTCGTCCACCAGCAGATTCGCTGGTGCACGGGCAACATGTTCACGGTCATTCTTTCCCGGCTCTGGGAAGTCCCGATGACTGTATGGGCGAGGCTGTCGCACATCTCGGGCTTCTTTTACTACCTGTCAAGCGCGCTCGCGGTATTCACCGTCCCGCTCGCGCCGGTGCTGCTCCTGATATTCGCTCCCGGCAGCGTCCGGCTCTCCAACCTCATCTTGTTCGGGCCATCGCTGTGGACCGGCATGGTCATGTACCCGCTCTGGCATCAAGGTGATTACCGGCTGCGTGACGTGCTGCCGCTCACGGTCATCCGTGGCTGGGCGCACGTGCTCGCGATCTGGGACTACGTACGCGGCCGCACGCTTAAGTGGCAGCCGAGCGGCGCGAAGGTGAAACGGGTGCGCCGGCTGTGGTGGGGCCTGATCATCTGGAATGGCGGCATCTCGGTCGCCTGGCTCGGCCTGACTGGCTGGCGTATCTATCAGACTCACTCGTATGAGTTCTTGATAACCGGTCTCACCGGAATCCTCAGCGCGACAGTCGCCGGCCGGGCGATCTACTCCATGACCACGCGGGCTCAGGTCCGCGTATCTCGCGCGCCGCAACCGCGGGCGTACCGCAGAGAACGGCCAGCCGGCCTGAGTCTCGCCGCGGCGATGGCCGCTGTCGTACTCGTGGTCGGTGGCTGCGTGGCAGGCGGCGCGTATTACCTTCACTCGACATCGCCCAAGGTGGTGAGCGCCGCCGATCGTCCGGTGCATGTGAAGATACTGGCGTCGGCGCCACTGACGATAAGTCACCCCTTGATCGGGATGTACGGAACCGGGCTGCCGCAATCGTTGTCGCCGCTGACCCAGTTCAACACCGATACCGGCCTGACCTCAAGCGTGGCGCTGTACTACAACAGCTGGGGACAGCCGTTCCAGACCAGCCTGGCCGAGTACCAGGCCGCCCGTGGCGGCTACGTACTCGTCGACCTGGACCCGACGGGGGCGAACACGCTTGCCGACATCGTCGATGGACGGGACGACGCCTACCTCAAGGCCTACGCCGAGTCCGTCATGGCGTACGCGGGACCGGTCATCATCGCCTTCGGCCACGAGATGAACGGGAACTGGTACGGGTGGGGTGCTGGGCACGCCGCGCCTTCGCTGTTCGTCGCCGCGTGGCGACATGTGGTCAAGGACTTCCGCTCCGCGGGTGCGAAGAACGTGACCTGGATGTGGACGGTCAACTCGACCGGCATCGCGGAGAGTGCTCTCCAGCAGTGGTGGCCAGGATCTCAGTGGGTGAACTGGGTCGGGGTCGACGGCTATTACTACTACTCGACCAACACCTACGACTCCGTGTTCGGCCAGACCATCGACCAGATCCGCACCTTCACCAAGGCTCCGATCATGATCGCGGAGACCGGAGTGGGCGTGACCTCGGACCGGGAGAGCCAGATCGCGGGGTTGTTCGCCGGCGCCGAGGCGGACCACGTACGCGGCCTTGTGTGGTTCAACGTCGACCAGAATGACGGCATTTACCACCAGGACTGGTTTCTTGAGAACGACGCCGCCGCACTCGCAGAGTTCAGGGAGGAGGCGAAGGCGTATCAGGAGAGTCGCGCCTAAATCGACCATAACGGCGATGGCTATTGTCGCGATCCTCGTAGCGCTAGCCGGGTGCGGAACGCCCCGATCGAACTCCGCCGGTGTCTTTCGGCCGATGGCGGCTAGCGGGATCAAGTACGTGGGGATCTTCGCGTCCAACCTGCTTTCATCGTATGCACCCGCTCTCAGCTTCAGCCAAGCGACCGGGGCCCAGGTCAGCATCGCGGGCTACTACTCGGGCTGGCCCGAGCCATTCCAGACGGGGTTCGCCGAGACTGCCTGGAAGCATGGCGCGACCACGCTCGTGGATATGGACCCGCACAACGGCGCGGCGACCATAACCGCCGTAGCCGACGGCCGTTACGACGCCTACCTGCGGTCCTTCGCCAAGGCGGTAGCTGGTTTCGGCCATCCGGTGATTGTCAGCTTCGCTCATGAGATGAATGGCTCGTGGTATCAGTACGGGTATAAGTATGTGAGCCCAGCGGTCTTCGTCGCGGCGTACCGCCGCGTACACGACGTGTTTTCTGCGGCCGGAGCGCGGAATGTGATCTGGATGTGGGCGGTCAACCGGCCGGTGCCAGGTCAGACGAGCCCGTCAGTCGCCGAATGGTATCCGGGGGATGCGTACGTGGACTGGGTGGGTGTCGACGGGTACGACTGGTCCGGTTCTTTGACATTCACCCAGGCGTTCGCGGCCACGCTAGCTCAAGTGCGGAGCTTTACCAACCGGCCGGTGCTCATAGCCGAGACCTCTGTCTTGCCGGGAGCCAACGCCGCGGCGCAGGTCACCAGCTGGTTCCAGGGAATTGTGAGTGACCACCTGCTTGGGCTCGTGTGGTTCGACATCGACAAGGCGTCCAGGAAGGGTATAGCGGATGACCACGACTGGAAGCTCGAGAACGACCCGCCCGCGCTCGCGGCCTTCCAGGCAGCGATCCGCGAGTACGGCCCCTGACCTCAGCGCGGCGGCTGTGGCGGGAAGGGGTCAGCTGAGCTGCGACGTTTCAGCTCTCTTCCTTCTTTCATGAAATTTCCGCTGATGTGCCGGTTGCGGCACAGCGTCCCTGTATGTGAAGATCCCTGCGTCTGAGATAACTGAAAGCGTAGGGAGCGGCGGTATGCGGGTACCCCGGCTTGGTGTGCGCGGTGGGTTGGTACGTAGGCGCAAGCGCCCTAGAGGTGTTGCTGGCCGGGGAAGCGTGGCGCTGCTGGCGCTGACGCTCCCGCTGATGATGTCGGGCGTGGCTGGGGCGGGCGCGACTGAGCACCTGCGGTTTCCGTCGGTTGTGTCGGTTCGGCATTCGGTACTAAGCCTCGTTGACCTTCTGACCGGGCGGCCTGCACCGGTCCCGGCTTTGCCTGAGCAGGAGTCAGGGACCGCGGCGGGTAAGGCGCACTCGGTGCCGGCGGCGGTGACCCGTGCGGTGGCGAAAGCGACGGGTCATAAGCCCGGCAAGGGCCGAGGTCAGGAACCCGCGTATTCCGCGCACGGTGTCACCGCTGGGAAGTTCACGACGGGTCCCGCGGTACACGGGTTCAACCCGACGACCTCCACGCTGGTCCGGTCGGCGACGACCGCGACGACGGACCTGTACAAGAACGCGGACGGGTCGTACACGCGTAAGGTTTTTGAGGGGCCGGTGAATTACCGGACGTCGTCGGGTGCGTGGGCGCCGATTGATACATCGCTGGTACCGACTGCTGCGGGGCGCTGGCAGGAAGCCGCGAACTCGGTGTCGGCGAGTTTCGCTGCCCACGCGAATGACCCGGCGCTTGTCGTCCTTACTGGTTCCGGTGATGATGGTTTCTCGTTCAGCCTGGCGGGTGCCGCTCCCGCGAGTGGCTCGGCCAAAGGCTCCAGCATCACGTATGCAGGTGTGCTGCCGTTTACGGACTTGACCGAGACCGCCACGGTGGGCGGCAGCAGCGAGGCGCTGGTGCTGAGCTCGGCGAGCGCACCGTCGGCGTGGCTGTTCCCGTTGCGCCTGTCCGGTCTGAGGGCGGTCCCGCAGCCCGACGGTGACGTGTTCCTCGACAATTCCTCCGGAACGACGGTCTGGGTGATCCCTCAGGCCACCGCCACGGACGGACGGATCAACCCGCGCACCGGACTGCCGGTCTCGAGTACGCACCTGACGTACCGGCTGGTCAGCTATCGGGGCGGTCTTGCGCTGGAGATGACTCTGGACCGGTCGTGGCTCGATGCCCCGGGCCGGGATTTCCCCGTCACCGTCGACCCCGATTACTGGGTGAACACGTCGACGTACGTGCGTGCCGATGACACCAGCGATAACGCAGACTCGGAGTTCCTGCAGGCGGGCTACGACGATACGACGGTGGCGCGGTCCTTCCTGGACTTCAGCAGCGAGATCCGTGACGACCAGGAGAACCTGCATATCACGGCCGCCTCGCTGCACATTTTCGACGAGCACGCCTGGCAGTGCTCGGACACCGAGGACCTGGATCTGTACCAGATCACCTCATCGTGGACCGCGGCTGACCTGACGTCCTGGTCGGACCTGCCGACGGTCGGCGATGAGATCTCGACCTGGAGCGGGGCGGCGCCGTCGGCAGCGTGCTCGGCGGGGTCGGATGACGCGCTGGCGAGCGCTGGCGGCTGGCTGACGATGACGCTGAACAGCGACGGGCTGGACTTGATGAATGACTGGTCGCTGGGGAGGACCACCGCGTACGGTTTCGAGCTCCGCGGGTACGACACCAGCGGGAACGAGTCCGACGATTACGACTGGAAACTGTTCGATTCGGCTAACGACGGGGACGTGACCTCCGAGAGCTACGACGGCACCACCTATTCGGACTGCACGGGCAACTGTGAGCCGTATCTGGAGATCACGTCCGAAGATGACGAGGCGCCGCAGATCAACTCTCAGTACCCGCCGGATAATTACAATTCGCCGTCGCTGACGCCGGAGTTGCTTGCGTCGGGGAGTGACCCGGATGACTGGCCCGATGGTGGGGTGGATTACTACCAGTTCACGGTGTACACCTCGTCGGGGACGCAGGTGGCGACTTCAGGGCATGTGACGTCGCCGGACTGGACGGTGCCGGCGGGCGACCTGTCGTGGGGGCAGACGTATTACTGGATCGTCCAGGACTTTGACGGGCTGGACTGGTCGTCGACGGTGACGACGAGTTATTTCTCGACGCCGGTGCCGCAGCCGCTGATCACCTCAGGGCTGTCACAGAACGACACCGGACCGGGGTTCGACGCGGCGTCGGGAGACTGGACGACGTCGGCGACGGACGCGAACATAACGACGGTGGGCCCGGCACTGGAGATCACCCGCGACTACAACTCCGAGGACCCGCGCAGTTCGGAGGCATTCGGGGCGGGATGGTCCAGCGTGCTGGACATGAAGGTATCGCCGGGTCAGACCGACTCGTCGGGGGCCACTGCCACGGAGGTGGTGACCTACCCGGACGGTGAGCAGGTCGGGTTCGGCCTGACCTCCACGGCGGGGGTGTACGCACCGCCGCCGGGACGGTACGCGACGCTGCGGGCGGTGACTGGGGGATTCACGCTAACCGACAAGAACGACACGATATACACGTTCACGGAGTCGCTAGGCAGCGACGTGTACGGGATCACATCGATCGCCGACTCGCTCGGCCACACCGAGACGTTCACCTGGTCCGATAACGAGATCACAACGGTGACGTCGGCCTCTGGCCGAGCGCTGACGATCACCTGGACGTCGTCTGGCCATGTCGCGTCGGTGGTGACCCCGGATGCCACCACCGGAGACGCCTCAACCGCACTGACCTGGACTTACTCCTACAGCGGCAACGAGCTGACCACGGTGTGCCCGCCGACGTCCACCACGGCGTGCACCGCCTACACGTACACCTCTGGGTCGGATTACCCGGCGGCAGTGCTGGACTCCGGTCCGCATTCGTACTGGCGGCTGGACGATACGTCCGGCACCACGGCGGACTCGTCGGTATTGCTGAACGAGGGCACCGACAATGCCACCTATTCCTCCGGTGTGGGGCTGGACAGCGTCGCGAGCCCGCTGACCGGGTCCTCGGCGACGGCGGCGTCGTTCGACGGGTCGTCGGCCTATGTGACGCTGCCGACAAGTCTGGTGTCTGGCGCGCAATACCAGTCGGTGAGCCTGTGGTTCAAGACCAGCAGCGACAACGAGGTGCTGTTCTCTTATTCCGATGACAAGATCACCGCGGGCACCACGACCGGGGGCTACACCCCGACGCTGTACGTCGGGTCGGACGGGAAGCTGTACGGCGAGTTCTGGACGGGATCGGTGGAGCCGATCGTGTCCACCTCCGCGGTGAACAACGGGCAGTGGCATCAAGTGACGCTGACCGCCGCCGGGGACACCCAGATCATGTACCTGGACGGCGCCAAGGTCGGCTCGCTATCGGGGACGATCGATGTCACCAAGGAGGATTACGACTACGTGGGCGCCGGGTTCACCGGCGGCCTGTGGCCGGAAGAGTCGTATTACAACACCAGCAGTAACACCGGCACGGCGTCGTACTTTGACGGTGACATCTCCGACGTGGCGTTCTGGGATCGGCCGGTCACCTCGGCGGAGGTGTCGGCGATGTACACGGCGGATACCCAGGCGGCGGGCCTGCTGACGCAGGTGACTCGTCCGTCCGGCAGCGTGTACGCGCAGGTCACCTACGATCCTCTTACTAACCGTGTCGATACTGTCACCGATTCCAACGGCGGCACCTGGACGCTGCACGCGCCGGCCATGAGCGGTTCCAGCCAGGTGTATGTCTCCTCGGTGCTCGGCGCGCAGCCGGAGGATTACTGGCGGCTCGGGGATGACGGGACCACCGACGCGGTGAACCAGGTGCTTGGTGGCACCGCTACCTACAACGACGTTACCCAGGGTGTGTCCGGCGGCCCGTTCTCCGATACGACGGTGGACTCGTTGAACGGCACCGATTCCTACATCACGGCGCCGTCGCTGGTGACCTCATCGGGCGAGGAGACGCTATCGCTATGGTTCAAGGCGCCCAAGACCACGACGGGCGAGGTGCTGTTCTCGTCGTCGGCGACGGCGCTTCCGACGGCGACGACCACGACGGACTACGACGCTGAGCTGTACGTCGGCTCGGACGGTCACCTGTACGCCGAGTTCTGGAACGGGTCAGTGGACCCGATGGAGTCCACGTCGGTAGTCGACGACGGCGACTGGCACAACGTGGTCCTGGCTGCGGGGACGTCCAGTCAGTCGCTGTATGTCGACGGGGCCGAGGACGCCAGTTCATCCGGAACCGTCGCGTTGCAAAATTCGGCGCAGATCAACGACTACCTGGGCGGCGGGTACATCGGCGGGAGCTGGCCGGAGGAGTCGCACTACACCACGTCCTCCAACGAGGGATACGCGAGCTACTTCACCGGTGACCTCGCTGAGGTGGCCTGGTACGGGTCGCAGCTTTCGGCATCCCAGGTGGCGGATCAGTGGAACGCGTCGAAGTACTCCTCGGGCCTGACACCGGTGCAGACCACGACCGTGACCGACCCAGGCGGAAACACGCTGACGTACAAGTACGACGCGCTGAACGGAAACCGGGTGCTGTCGCAGACCGACGGCAACGGAGACACCACCAGCTACGGGTATGACGTGAACGGGTTCCAGGACGAGGTGGTGAACCCAGACGGGGACGTCACCGAGACCGGATATGACGTGCGCGGCAACATGGTGTCGGAGACCACCTGCCAGGATCAGGCCGCCGACGACTGCTCGACGGCGTATTACACGTACTACCCGGATGACACGTCCTCGACGCTGACCGCGGACCCGCGTAACGACATGGTGCTGACCTACCGGGATCCGCGCTCGTCTTCCGACACTGATGCCACGTACGAGACCACCTACGCCTATAACTCGTCCGGGGACGTGACAGCGGTGACGACGCCGCCGGTAGCGGGCTCCCCGGACGGCCGCGAGACAACGTACCTGTACACCGACGGGACTGACGACACAGGCGGGTATGACCAGGCGATCCCGCCGGCCGGCCTGCCGTACCAAGTGACAACGCCAGGTGGCGCGGTGACGACAACGCTGTACTTCAGCGACGGTGACGTTGCGGAGGTGACGGATCCCGACAAACTCCAGACCTTCTATGCCTATGACGGGCTGGGCCAGGTAACCACCGAGACGGTGTACTCCGACAGCTATCCGAACGGCCTGACCACGACCTATACCTATAACGGTGACGGGCAGGTCACCACGGAGACCGATCCGCCGGTGACGAACCGGGTGACCGGGGCGACCCACACGGCGCAGACCACCAACTCGTACGACGCGGACGGCGACCTGCTGTCCCAGACGGTCGCGGACACGACCGGCGGGGACTCGTCACGTACGGTTTCCTACGCCTATAACTCCAACGACCTGCTCGAGTCACAAACCGACGCCAGCGGGGCGGAAACCACCTACACGTACAACGCTTACGGCGACCTGGCGTCCGAGACCAATCCGGCCGGGAACGTCACGGACTACACCTATGACGCCGACGGGAACCTGCTCACCACGACCCTGGAAAACTACACGGGTTCCCCGTCCGGGTCGCAAGCGGCGGCGCCGCTGGTGGAGTCGTCGCGAGCCTATGACCCGGCGGGCCGGCTGGCGTCGGTGACGGACTCGATGGGGCGGGTGACGTCGTACGGGTACACCGACGACGGGCTGCTGGCGACGACGACCCGCTATCCGGACACGGCCGACGCGGAGGCGGGGACATCCAGGTACGTCACGGAGTCGAACACCTACGACGCGGCCGGCAACCTGACCGCGCAGGTCACCAACAACGGCGCGACGACGACCGACTACACGGTCGACGCCGCGGACCGCACCACCGAGCAGGTACTGGACCCGTCCGGGCTGGACCGGACCACGTCGGTGTCCTACACCCCGGATGACCAGGAGGCGACCGTCACCCAGTCCGGCACCGATGGCGACACTCGGACGACCTCCTACACCTATGACCCGGCCGGGAACATGACGTCGGAGTCGGTGCAGTCGGACGGGTCCGGGCACCCGACCGGCTGGTGGAAGCTGAACCAGTCGTCGGGCAGCACGGTGACGGACTCGTCCGGTACCGGGAACACCGCCGCCGCGACCGGTGTCACCTGGTCCGGCGGGGCGGCGTCCCTCTCCGGCACTAGCGGGCAGGGGATCACCACCAACGGACCCGTCCTGGACACCACCGACAGCTTCAGCGTGTCGGCCTGGGTGGAACTGCCCTCGACACCATCAGCCAACACCGCTGTCGTCACCCAGGCGGGTTCCAACACCGCGTCCTTCTGGCTGCTGTACAGCGCATCGAAGGGTGAATGGGAGTTCGACACCCACAGCGCCGACAGCACGTCGGCAACGGTCTACCCGGCGTACGGCAGCCTGCCCAGCGGTACCAGTCTCACCGGGACCTGGACTCACCTGGTCGGCGTGTACAACGCCACTACCGAGACCGAGACGCTTTACATAGACGGGACCGATGCTGGCAGCACGAGCGGCGTTTCGATCTTCAGCGCCACCGGCCCCCTGCAGATCGGCGAGGGACTCTACGGCGGCAGCGAAGGAAGCTACCTGGACGGCTCGGTTGACAACGTGCAGGTGTACCCGCGGGCACTTTCGGCTTCCGACGTCACCAAGCTCTACGATGCCGGCCGCACGGGCGGGACGACAGCGTCCAGCACGGCGGACACCACGACCTGGACGCTGGATGAGCGGGGCCTGCCAACGTCGATGACCGACCCGGACGGCAACACCACGTACTACTCCTACGACGAGGCTGGCCGGCTGGCGGAAACTACCGAGCCGTCGGAACCGGTCGAGACGTACACGGCCGCGGGCGGGGACACCACGGTGACGGCGGACCCGGAGACCCTTACCGGGTATGACACCTTCGGCGACACCACCGAGACGGAGAACGCGGACGGCGGCGTCACCACCTACGGGTATGACGCTGACGGCCGGGAGACTTCAGAGACGCTGCCGTCCTACACCCCGCCGGGCTCGTCGTCGGCGATCACCGCCAGCTACAGCAAGACCTACAACGACCTGGGCGAGGTCAGTTCCGCGACCGACGCGCTGGGCAACGAGACCAGCTACGGCTATGACCAGTTGGGGGACCTGACCGGCGAGACCACTCCGGCCGGCACCACCAGCTGGACGTATGACACCAACGGCGACCAGCTCTCGGAAACCACCCCGACCGGGGCGGAGACCGCCGCCACGTATGACTTCCTTGGCCGGCAGCTGACCTCCACCCAGGTCGAACGGGATACCGCCTCCGGTACCACCGCGGATTACACAACGGACTACACCTACGGCACCGGCGGATACCTGTGGAAGTCGGTGACCCCGGACGGGGTGACGACGCTGCGCGGCTACGACGCGGCTGGCGAGCTGACCTCCGTTGAGGACGGGGCCGGAAACACCACCGACTACGGTTACGACGACTTGGGCCAGCAGGACAAGGTCACCTACCCCGACGGCACCGCCACCGAGACCGGCTACGACGCTCTCGGGGACGTCACCTCGGTCGCTGACCTGGATTCTGACGGCGATACGCTGCGCAGCGAGTCGGCGACGTATGACGGTGACGGGAATGAGCTGTCGGCCACCGGCTATCGCGGTTACACCACCAGCTACACCTACAACCCGGACGGGACGACGGCCACCGAGGTGCAGCCGGTCACGTCCAGTTCGTCGATCACGACGTCGTTCGGGTATGACGCGGACGGGAACGAGACCCGTTACACCGACGGGAACGGCAACGACCGGTATTACACCTACAACCCGTGGGGGCTGGAGGAATCCGAGGTCGAGCCGTCCACGTCGCAGTACTCGTCGGTGGCGGACTCCACCACCACCTACGCCTACGACGCGGACGGGCGGCCGGCGACGGAGACCGAGCCGGGCGGTGTCACGATCACTGACGGCTATAACGATGTCAGCGAGCTGACCAGCGAGTCCGGTACTGGGGCGTCGTCGGCGGAGACGCCGACCAGGACGTTCGGCTACGACGCGGACGGTGATCTCACGTCGGCGTCTACTTCGAACACGGCCTCGGCCTCGTCGGCGTCGAACGCGACCAGTGAGGCCTGGACCTACGACGATCGCGGCGATGTGCTCACCTCGTCCGGGTCGGCCGGGTCCACGTCGTACACCTACAACGGCGATGACCTGGTCTCCTCTGTCGATGACGCGGCGGGCACCACGTCCTACACCTATGACGGCGACGACCGGCTGTCGACGATCGATGATCCAGCGACAAGCACAACAGCTTCCTATTCCTATAACGACGATTCCCAGGTCTCGGAGATCAGCTACGGCTCGGATGCGCAGTACTACGACTACGACGACCTGCACGAGCTGACATCCGACCGCCTGGAGACCTCCGCCGGGTCCACCGTCGCATCGGTGTCCTACGGCTACGATCCCGACGGGGACATCACCTCGATGGACACCACCGGGCTGGCCGGAGCCGCCGACAACACTTACACCTACGACGAGGCGGACCGGCTGGCCTCGTGGGACAACGGTTCCGCCACCACGGACTACGGCTACGACGCTGACGGGAACCTGACCACCGACGGGTCGAAGACCTACACCTACGACGCCCGTGATGAGCTGACTTCCGACGGCACGGATACCTACAGCTACGCGGCGAACGGGGACCTGGCCTCGGAGACGAGCTCGACGGGGACCGAGGACTCGTCGTTCGACGCCTACGGCGAGCAGGTGACGTCGGGCACCCAGACCTACGGTTACGATGCGCTGGGCCGGGTGATCACCGATACCGGCAGCACCAGCACGTCGCCGTCCTACACGTTCTCCTACCAGGGGACCAGTACCACGCTGGCCTCCGACGGCACGAACACCTACACCTGGGACCCGTCGGGTACCACGCTGACCGGGATCGGGAGCTCAGGCGGGACCAGCGATGGCGTGCTCGCGCTGACCGACCAGCACGGTGACGTGGTGGCTGACTTCACTGCCGATAGCACGTCGGTGACCGGGTCGACGGCGTATGACCCGTGGGGTGACGTGACCGCGACCAGCGGGACGGTCAGCGGTGACGTCGGTTACCAGTCCGAGTGGACCGATCCGGCGACGGGCAAGGTGTCGATGGGCGCCCGCTGGTACACGCCGTCGGCTGGTGGTTTCACATCCGCTGATACCGCGCAGGTGAATCCGGTGCCCGATAGTGCGGCGGCGAACCCGTATGCCTATGCGGGGGACAATCCGGTGAACGCCACGGACCCGACCGGTCATGACATGTTCCTGCTGCGTGATGGTGTCGGGGAGGCGACGGGGACGCACATCGGCGAGATCATCACCCCGTCGCAGTCGCAGGTGCTCTACGACCAGAACCAGGAGAACTACTACCAGCAGGAGACGGACAGCTGGTCGCCGCCGAAGGAGTCGTCGTGTTCGTGGTATGACGTGAGCTGTGATGTCAAGCATGTCTATAACGACGCGCTGAGGCTGTATCACAAGGCAGAAAGCTATGCCGTCCACTACGCGGACCTGGTCAAGCAGCTTACTGAGCGGCTGGCTCAGAGCGGGGTCCGGGATCTGGATGATGCGGTGTCGGATGCCGCGAAGTGGGGGTCGCACGCGGCGGGTGCGGTGTGGCATGCGGCGGAGTCGGCGACGGCGCGGACCTATCACGCGGTGACGACGTATGCGGCGCAGGTGGCTCATGACGCGGAGCATGTGGTGTCGACGGCGTGGCATCATGTGCAGCAGGCGGCGTCGGCGACGGTGACGTTCATCAAGCATCATGCGGCGACGATCGCGTCGGTGGTGACCTCGGTGGCGGTGTTCGCCGGCTGTGAGGCGACGCTGGGGACGGTGACTGGCGGTGCGGCGACGACGGTCTGCGGTGGGCTGGCGGGTGCGGCGGGCAGTGCGGTCGGCTATGCGGTGACCGCGGTCCAGAATCATGATTTCTCCTGGTCCGGTCTCGGTGATGCGGCGCTGACCGGTGCGGTTGCCGGGGCGGCGTTCGCCGGGCTGGGTGAGCTGGCTGGCGCGGGGCTGGGTCTGCTGGCCTCAGGTGCCGCGGATGCGGTCGGTGCGCTGGCCGACAGCGCGGCCGGCGAGGTCGGCGCCGAGGGTGCTGCCGATGCGGCGGGTGAGTCCGGGGGTGAGGCGTCGGAGTCCAGTGAGGGGAGCGGCAGCGGTGCCTCCGGTGACAGCTGTACGGTCGGCGGCCAGTCGTTCACCGCGGGCACGAAGGTGCTGCTGGCCAGCGGCAAGTCCGAGGCGATCAGCAAGCTGACGGTCGGCCAGAAGGTCCTGGCCACCAGCACCAAGACCGGCAAGAACCAGGCCGAGACGGTCACGGCGGTGCTGGTCC
>JBEKHI010000148.1:0-17425 GCA_050012355.1 Streptosporangiaceae bacterium
ATCTGCCCGGTTTGCCCGCCGCCAGCTCCCCGCCCGCCGCTTGCCTCCATCCGCCGCTTGCCTCCATCCGCCGCTTGCCCTCCCGACCAGCATCTCCCTGCCCGCCGCCAGCCCCCACCCCCCCTCCGCCCGATTTATCGGCATATATCGGCAGGCCTGTCGACAACGGGAAGGGATGGTGCAGTTGGGGCTGCACCATCCCTTCCCGTTGTCTCCGGTGCCCGACTCGGCGTGGCCGGTTTAGTGCGGTATCACCCGATTTCAGTGGCACGCACCGCCCTCACTGGGATCGAGTTTTGATGGTGAGTGCTACACCAACCATCAAAGAGTGTGGTTAATGCAGCACCGACCATGATCACCGGGCGCGACAGGTGGGGTGAATGCCTGGTTTGCGAGGTTGCTGACGTGCTGCGATCAGGGCCAGGGCCCGCAAGATGTCGGAAATGCACCTTGATTCCTTATTGGTCACTTCTCTAGGGCTTTGCTGAGGTCTGACCAGAGATCGTCGGGGTGCTCTAGGCCTACGCTGAGGCGTAGCAGGCCTGGGGGGATCTGTTCCTCGCCGGGCCAGCGGTTGCGGCGGTCGATCGTGGTCTCGACGCCGCCGAGGCTGGTGCCGCCGACGATCAGGCGCAGGGCCAAGGTCAGCCGGTCGGCGGCCGCGGCGCCGTCGACCTCGAAGGAGACGATGGCACCCGGTCCGCTCATCTGCGCACGTGCCCGTTCGTAGTACGGATCGTCGGGCAGGCCCGGGTAGCGGACGCGGATGACGGACGGGTGGCCGGTGAGCTTGGCGGCGAGCATCCCGGCGGTCTCCTGCTGGCGCGCTAGCCGGACCGGCAGGGTTCGCAGGCCGCGCAGCGCGAGGTAAGCCTCCATCACCCCGGGGACCGCGCCGTGCATCGTGCGGTAGGCGACCAGGGCGTCCCGCCGATCGGGATCGGCGGTGACCACCGCCCCGAGCAGCACGTCGGAGTGGCCGCCGATGTACTTCGTCGCGGAGTGCACGACGGCGGTCGCCCCTAGGGCGAGCGGTTGCTGCAGCAGCGGGGTGGCGAAGGTGTTGTCCACGACGCTTGGCACCCCGGCCTCGCTGGCGGCCCGCAGAATGCGCGGCAGGTCGGCGATGCCTAGCAGCGGGTTGGTCGGGGACTCCAGCCAGAGCAGGTCGGTCCCTGGCAGGCTGGCGAGCACCACGTCGGTGTCCGTGACGTCGACCTGCCGCAGCCGAAGTCGTCCGTTACGGTCAAGCTCCTGAAGCAGCCCGCGAGTCCCGAGGTAGACCCCGTCCGCCAGGGTGACAAGCGCCCCCGTCGGCAGCGACGCGAGGACCGCGTCGGTGGCGGCCTGCCCGGACGCGAAGGCCACCGCGTGACCGCCCTCCAGCGCCCCGAGCGTCTCCTCGAAGGCGCTCCAGGTCGGATTGTCCCAGCGGCCGTAGCCGATGGGCCCGCCATCGCGATAGGTGGAGGCGAAGGTGGGCGGCACGTTGAGCGGCGCGCCGGGTGACGTGTCGCGGCCCGCGGCGACCGCCGCCGTCTCCGGATGCCAGGTGCTATCAGCCATGACAGCGATTATCCCGTCCGACAGGGTTGTCACTGACCTGGGTCTATCGCATGGTTGTTCAATGCAGACTGACTGGGTCAAACTTCGTGAAGCAGCCCGCGAGGCGGCGAGCCGCGCGTACTCCCCCTATTCGCGGCTGCGGGTGGGAGCGGCGGCGCTCACCAGCGACGGGCGGGTGGTGTCCGGGTGCAACGTGGAGAACGTGTCGTTCGGTGTCACCCTGTGCGCGGAATGCGGGGTCGTGTCGGAACTGCACGCGGGACGCGCGACGGCCGGGGGCGATACGCCCTCGCTGGTCGCTCTGGCCGTGGTGGCGGGCGACGGCCAGCCGCTGATGCCGTGCGGGCGGTGCCGGCAGCTGCTGCTCGAGGCTGGCGGCCCTGAACTGCTCATCGACACTAAAGACGGCCCAACCAGGCTCAGCCAGTTGCTGCCCGCCGGGTTCAGCGACAGCGACCTGGCCACTCGCCGCGAGTCGTGACCGACGCCTGATCCTGGACCCGGTGCTGGCTAAAAGAGACCTGGGTCATCAGATCGATGCGGTGTCGAAGGATACTGGTATACTCCGGTATCAAGGATTGGAACGATGGTGACAGCCACACGTGCGAGCAAGACAGAGACCGGCGCGCCACGGCGGACCGCCCCGCTAAAAGTTGACGTGGACGTCGACGAGCTCATCGCGGATGGCGCGCATTTTCTGGGCATGACCAAGAAAGATCTCGTCGAGGAGGCGGTTCGGGTGTACCTCGAGTTGCGCCGCGCGGAGCTGCGCGAGGCTATGCAGTCCAAACTTCGGAAACTGGACGGTTCAGCGAAGTCCAGCTTGTCAGCATTGACCGGCATCTCCCCCGAGGACATCGACCGGCTTGGCGGAGTCCGCGAGGACACCTGAGCCAAGCGTCATCCTGCGCAACGTCCCGGGATGCGACCCCGCATTGTGGGACGCGGTCGTGCGCCTGCCTGACCGGACGCTCGCGGGACCCGAACAGGCGTGGTTCAACCTCATGGACCCCATCGAGGCCGCCAAGATCCTCGAGGCGGACGACGGCGAGTTATCCAGTGCCCCGCGCGGTCCTGCTCGACCTCAAGCTGAGCGCACTAGCCTCTCACCAAGGCGTTCGCAGGTCCGCCGACGGTCAAGAACCGGACATGCGTGCCATTTTGCCCCGCTGTCGTGCCCGGCGATTATGGTCAGTGCTGCATTACCGAGACTCTTTGCTGGGCAGCGCAGCATCCACCATGATCACTCGAACCTAGAGACGTAGTGACGGTCGGCACAACCGGACGATAACCCGCCAAACCGGTCGGCCGTCGGGCACTAACGCTGTCCGGGAACGCTGCCGCACGAGCTCGCGCGGACCATGGTGACGATCGGGGCAGAACCGGGGGCGCCCGCCCCGCCAGGCCAGCGATGGCCCATCGCTGGCGCTATGCCGCTATCGATGACCCATCGCTGGGGCGGCGCGGGGGTGGGCCCGCGGAGAAGTCCGGCGGCTGGGATCATCTGCCACGCCAAGCCCGGGGACTTTGTCCGGAAAGACGAAAAAGTCCGTGGGCTGTGTACGGATGATCACGGCATAGTAGACAATTCCCCGCAAACACTCATCTGCCACGCCGGGACCGAGACCGGGCCTGGTCCCGGCCGGGGTGACGAGCGGACAGCGGACAGTACCGGTAATCGCTGGGGAGGTTGGGGCATGACACCGACAATTGACCAGATCAGGGACGTGCCGAAGGTTCTGCTGCACGACCACCTCGATGGTGGGCCGCGGCCGCGGACCGTGATCGAACTGGCCGACGAGACCGGTTACCGGAACCTGCCTAGTACCGATCCGGAGGAGTTGCGCAGGCAGCTGACCGCGGGGGCGAGCCGCGGGCACCTGAACCTGTACCTGGATGCCTTCCGGCACACGGTCGGGGTCATGCAGACACCGGAGGCCCTGCAACGGGTCGCGCGGGAGTGCGCGGAGGACCTGGCGGCCGACGGGGTGGTGTACGCGGAGGTGCGGTTCGCGCCTGAACTGCACACCGAGCGCGGGCTGACGCTGGACGAGGTCGTGGAGGCGGTGCTTTCCGGGTTCCGTGAGGGGTCCGCCGGGCGCGGGATCACCGTGTACGCGCTGCTTACCGCGATGCGAACGGCGGCGCGGTCGGCGGAGATCGCGGAACTGGCGGTGCGCTACCGCGACGCGGGTGTGGTCGGGTTCGACATCGCGGGCGCGGAGGCCGGCTGGCCGCCGAGCCGGCACCTCGATGCCTTCCAGTTCGTGAAGGGCGAGAACTTCCACATCACGATCCACGCCGGCGAGGGCTTCGGGCTGCCGTCCATCTGGGAGGCCGTGCAGGAGTGCGGCGCCGAACGACTCGGCCACGGGGTCCGCATTGTCGATGACATCACGGTCACTCCGGCTGGCCGGGTTCGCCTTGGAAGGCTCGCCGCCTTTGTCCGCGACCGGCGGATCCCGCTGGAGATCTGCCCCACCTCGAACGTGCAGACCGGGTCGGCTCCATCGATCGAGCAGCATCCGCTGCGGCTGCTGCGGCAACTGCAGTTCCGGGTCACGGTGAACACCGACAACCGGCTGATGAGCGACGTCACGCTCAGCTCCGAGTTCGCGCGGGTAGCGGCTGCGTTCGGTTATGGGTGGGGTGACCTGGAGTGGCTGACGATCAACGCGATGAAGAGCGCGTTCGCGAGCTTCGACGAGCGGCTGGCGCTGATCAACACGGTGATCAAGCCCGGCTTCGCCGTGGCACGGGCCCGCAGCAACGCGATGGCCCCGTCCGGTCTGCTCGGCTCATTACGCAGCTCAGGGGTGTTGTGGGAAACGACAAGGGGATGTTAACTGGACGTTTACCGTTTAGCGGCTTGTCCAGCGCTTGACGATCTTCGGTCCCGATTACGCAACAAGCCGGTTCCAGTGCATACGTAACCCTTTTCACAGGGGCATGGTTCGATCTAGATTGCGCAAAAACCTGGCCCGTGGAGGTATCGTGCCCAAGACCGCTTTCTCCGTCGCCGCGTGTGTGGCGGCGGCGCTGCTAGTCGCCGCGTGCGGCAGCAGTACGACACCCGCCTCATCCGCATCGTCTACGGCGAAAGCTACGACAGGGGCCAAGTTCCTCGCCTGCATGGTGGCCGACACCGGCACCATCGATGACCGGTCCTTCAACGAGTCCGCGTGGAATGGCATGCAGGCCGCCGAGGCGGCTGACCCCAGCATCACGATCAAGTACCTGCCGTCGTCGGCCCAGACGAATGCCCAGTACTCGGCCAACATCAACACGTTCATCGGCGAGAAGTGCGGCATCATCGTCACCGTCGGCTACCTGATGGCCCAGGTCACCGCGACCGCGGCGAAGGCCAACCCGAAGGAGGACTTCGCCATCGTCGACAACCCCGGCGCTCCGGTCATCAAGAACCAGAGTTCCCTGGTATACAACACCGTGCAGGACGGCTTCCTCGGGGGTTACCTCGCCGCGGGTATGACCAAGACCGGGAAGGTCGCCGAGTACGGCGGTGAGGAATTCCCGACCGTGACGATCTACATGGACGGCTTCTGGGACGGCGTGCAGTACTACAACTCCAAGCACGGCACCCACGTCCAGGTGCTCGGTTGGAGTGAGAAGACCCAGAAGGGCGAGTTCGTCGGGAACTTCACCGATGAGACCGCGGGCGAGACGGATACCCAGACGTTCCTCGACGAGGGTGCGGACATCATCTTCCCGGTGGCCGGCGACGTCGGCCTCGGCACCGTCAAGGCGATCCAGGAAGCGGACCAGGCGGCGGGCAGCACCAAGGACACCATGCTCTGGGTGGACACCGACGGCTGCTTCAGCGTCCCGGCGGACTGCAAGTACTTCCTCAGCAGCGTCACCAAGGGCATCGTGCCGTCGGTGGAACACGATGTGCTGGCCGCGGCGCACGGTACGTTCACCGGCGGCAACTACATCGGAGACCTGGCCAACGACGGTGTCTCGCTCTCTCCATACCACGACTTCGCCAGCGACGTCCCGGCCGCGCTGCAGGCGGAACTCGCGACGATCACGACCGGCATCGAGAACGGCAGCATCGCGACGCCGACACCGAACCCGGTTACCGGCTGACCGCCTGCCTGCCTTGATAGCACTGCCTCGCTTCACTGCCTGAGCGCGCCGCCGGGGTGCTGCCTCCTGGAGAACAGGGGCGGCACCCCGGCTGCCTCATGTACGCAACGGAGAAGGACGGACGTGGAACTTGAGCTCAAGGGCATCACGAAGCGCTTCGGATCGCTGGTTGCCAACGACGAGATCGACCTGGTCGTGGCCCCTGGCCAGGTTCACGCCTTGCTCGGCGAGAACGGTGCTGGCAAGTCGACCCTGATGAACGTCCTGTACGGGCTGCTGCAGCCCGACGAGGGCGAGATCCTGGTGGACGGCAAGCCGGCCCATTTCGCGTCGCCACGAGACGCGATCGATGCCGGTATCGGCATGGTGCACCAGCACTTTATGCTCGTCCCGGTGTTCACCGTCGCGGAAAACGTGACGCTCGGCCATGAGGAGACCCGTCCGGGCGGTCTTCTCGACCGCCGCAAGGCCCGCGCGGACGTGCGCGAACTCTCCCGCAAGTACGGGCTCGAGGTCGATCCGGACGCGCTGGTGGAGAACCTACCGGTCGGGCTCCAGCAGCGGGTCGAGATTGTGAAAGCACTGGTCGGGAACGCCAACGTGCTGATTCTCGACGAGCCGACCTCGGTACTGACCCCGGCGGAGACCCGCGACCTGTTCCGGATCATCAGGGAGCTGAAGGCCGGCGGCACGTCCATCATCTTCATCTCGCACAAGCTCAAGGAGGTGAAGGAGATAGCGGACACTATCAGCGTGCTTCGCCGGGGCAAGGTCGTCGGCCAAGCCGCGCCGACCGCCACCGAGGACCAGCTCGCCGCGCTGATGGTCGGCCGGGATGTGCAGCTGGTCGTCAGCAAGGACGCCGCCAAGCCCGGCGAGGTCGTGCTCAAGGTCGACGGGCTGACCGTCACCGACGAGACCGGCCGGGTCTGGGTCAACGACCTCGACTTCGACGTGCGGGCCGGCGAGATCCTCGGTGTGGCCGGCGTGCAGGGCAACGGTCAGACCGAGCTGTGCGAGGCGCTGATGGGGCTGCGGCCGATAGCCTCCGGCCAGATCACCTTCGAGTCCCGCGACATCACGCACGCGACGCCGCGGCAGCGGCTGCATGCGGGCATCGGGTACATCCCCGAGGACCGGCAGGAAGACGGGCTCATCGGCGCCTTTACCGTGGCCGAGAACATGGTGCTCGACGTGTACGACAGGAAGCCGTATGCCTCCGGGATCAGGCTGAACCTCGACGCCATCGAGGAGAACGCCGCCGAGCGGATCCCCGAGTTCGACGTGCGCACCACCTCCGCCGATAACCCGGTCGGCACGCTGTCGGGCGGCAACCAGCAGAAGGTCATCCTGGCCAGGGAACTGGGCCACGAACCGCGGCTGCTGATCGCCAGCCAGCCCACCCGCGGCCTGGACGTGGGCTCCATCGAGTTCGTGCACAAGCGCATCGTGACGGCGCGCGACACCGGCGCCGCGGTGCTCATCGTGTCCGCCGAGCTGGACGAGATCTACGCGCTCGCCGACCGGATCGCCGTCATGTACGAGGGCCGGATCACCGGCTTCCGGCCGCCCTCGGTGCCGGTCGAGGAGCTCGGAAAATTGATGGCGGGCGGCATCGGCGAGGATCTCGGGGCCCCGCCGAGCCAAAGGGGCGCGGCGGTGTCTGGACTGAGGAGCGAGGAACGAGCGACGAGGGAAGACAGCGCCGCGGAGCGGCCCGGCGGCGAGGTGGGGAAGGAACGATGAGCGAAACGACTGACGCTGTGCCTCCCACCGGGGGCGGCGAGGTAACACACCCGCCGTTCTGGAAAAAATTTCTGTTTGCGGTGATGGAAGGTAACGCGGTCACCGTCACGATTCTCGCCATTTTCACGGCGATGGTTATCGGCGGGTTGCTGACCGCGTTCACGAACAGCACTGTGCTGGACGCGTGGGGTGACTTCTTCTCCGCGCCGTGGCATGCGATCAGCCTCGCCTGGGATACCGCGATCAGCGTCTACATTGAGCTGTTCGAGGGCTCGATCTTCAGCCCCCACACGGTTGCGCAGTTCTTCCAGCAGGCATCGGTGTCGACCGCAGTGCACAACGGATACCTTTCCGCCATCTTCACCCCGCTGTCCAACACGTGCCTGTATGCCGCGCCGCTGCTGCTCACTGGTCTCGCGGTCGCGCTGCCGTATCAGTCCGGTCTGTTCAACATCGGCGGCGAGAGCCAGTGGATCGGCGGCGCGATCGTCGCCACCTACCTCGGCTACGGGGTCAGCCTTCCGCCAGGCATCCACGTGATCGTGTGCGTGATCGGCGGGTTCGTCGGCGGCGCGGTTGTCGGCGGCGCGGTCGGCCTGCTCAAGGCGACGACGGGTGCGCACGAGGTGATCGTCACGATCATGCTCAACTACGTCATGGCTGACCTCCTGGCGTACCTGCTCTCCTTCCACTACCTGATGCAGGCGCCGGGCATCAACCCGGTATCCCCGTTCATCGCCAGGGACTCGTACCTGCCGCACCTGTTCGGCCCGTCGCTGTACGTCAACGCCGGATTCCTGATCGCGCTCGCCGCCGTGGTCGCCGTGTGGTGGCTGCTGACCCGGACCACGACCGGCTTCGAGTTCCGCGCGATCGGGAAGAACCCGAACGCCGCCCGAGTGGCCGGCATCAACGTGGAACGCAACTGGGTGCTGGTGATGCTGCTGGCCGGCGGGCTGGCCGGGCTGGCCGCCGCCGCCGTCATCCAGGGCAACGACTTCCAGCTCACCGGCACGGCCTTCGGCACCTACGGGATCGACGCGATTACCGTCGCACTGCTTGGCCGCGGCAAGCCGAGTGGCGTGCTGCTCGCCGCACTGCTGTTCGGTGCGCTGTATGCCGGCGCCCCCGGCATGGAGTCCGTGACCGGGACGCCGGGATCCATCGTCGAGGTGCTGCAGGCGCTCATCGTGATGTTCGTCGCCGCACCGCCGCTCATCCGGGCCATATACCGGCTGCGGGCAACCCGCGCGGCCGGAATCGGCCAGGTGCTGTCGAGAGGATGGAACGCGTGAGCGTTGTTACTGAACGCGAACTGCCGGTACTGCTGACCGAGCCTCCGGTGAGCTCGTTCCGGCGCTGGCTGGCACCGGTGGCGTTCCTGCTGTTCGGGCTCGTCGACATCCTGGTGCTCGGCGGATACTCCCACCACGGCGACGCCACGTTCGCGTTCTCAGCGGCGGGCGCCAAGGTGAGCGTGCCGAACCTGACGCTGCCCGCGCGCGTGACCTGCGACGTAGTCGGGGCGCTCACGCTGGTGCTGGCTTTCGTTCGAGCCTTCGTGCCGATGGGCGTGGTGCTACGGCGGGTGGCGATGGGGCTGGTAACTTTCCTCTTCCTCGTGGCGCTGCTCTGCTGGACCGACGCCGGACTGGCCATCCCGTTCTACTTCACCGACCTGCTGCAGAGCACGCTGACCACATCGGTCCCGATCATGCTCGGTGCGCTGACCGGCGTCGTCTGCTCCCGGTCCGGGATCGTCAACATCGGCATCGAGGGGCAGTTGCTGCTCGGCGCCTTCATGGCGGCCATCGTGACTTCGGCAACGGGTTCGCTGTGGCTCGGGCTGGTATGCGGCGCACTGGCGGGCTGCTTGGTGGCGGCGCTGCTCGCGGTGTTCTCCATCGCCTACGGCGTCGATCAGGTGGTCCTCGGCGTCGTGCTGAATACGCTGATCCTGGGCCTCACCGACTACATGTTCGACGCGGTGCTGTCGCCAAATTCCAGCACGCTCAACTCGCCCAACACCTTCAGCGCGTTCAAGATCCCGCTGCTCGGCGACATCCCGATCATCGGGCCGGTGTTCTTCGACTCCACTATCTTCCTGTACCTGACCTATATCGCACTGGTCGCCGTCCAGGTCGGGCTGTTCTCTACCCGGTGGGGGCTGCGCACCCGGGCGATCGGCGAGCACCCGGTCGCGGCGGACACGGTCGGAATCCGGGTGCTGTCGCTGCGCTATCGTAACGTCATCGCCGTCGGGGTCCTTGCCGGGATCGGCGGGGCTTACCTGACCATCGGCTCGGTCGGGTCGTTCGGCGAGGACATGTCGTCCGGATTCGGGTATATCGCGCTGGCGGCGATGATCTTCGGACGGTACAACCCGTTCGGCGCCATCTCCGCATCGCTGCTGTTCGGATTCTGCTTCTCGCTCGCGCAGATCATGGGGACGCTGAACACGCCGATCCAGTCCAACCTGCTGAACATGGTGCCGTACGTGGTCACCATCGTCGTGCTGGCCGGCCTGGTGGGGAAGGTGCGGGGGCCGCGTGCGGAGGGAGTTCCCTACGTCGGCGCGTGATGGTGCCCGCGGCCCCGGGAGGGTGCCTGACGACCCCATCGATGTCCCATCGCTAGCGTGATAGCGCCAGCGGTGGGACATCCATGGCAGCCGGTGCCGCGATCACAGCGGCGCCATGCGATTGACCCGCCGGCTTTAGCCCGTGTAGACGGTGTCGCTGCCGTACAGCGACGCGGTGAACGACGACAGGTACGCACTGACGTCGGTGTCGGGGAGGTTGTAGGTGTTGAAGGCACCGTAGCCGCCGGCCACGGTCTCTTCCGCCAGGCTCGTGGCAGTCGACGCCGCGGTGTTCTGGATGTCGATCGCTGCGGGGGCCAGCTGCGCTGCCGTCAGGCCGGGCACGTCTGGCACCTCCCAGGTGCCGTAGTAGGGGTTCCAGCTGTAGTTGAGCAGGTCGCCGACGACGATGCCGTCGTAGGACAGGGTGGTCGAGGAGGGCCCGATGAAGTACAGCGAGATGATGCTGTCCGGCAGGTCATCCCGCAGCGCTTGGACCAGGTAGGGGAACGACCACGCGTTCGGCTGTCCCGTGTCGTTCGTACCGTAGTCGGCGTACTCGTCGTCGAAGTCGATGCCGTCCAGGCCGTAGGTGGTCACGGCGTCGGCCAGCTGCTCCGCGAACGCGGCCGCGCTCGCCTGGTCCGGGAAATTCGCGAAGCCGGCGCCCTCGTGGTTGCCGAGGATTGACAGCAGGACGTTGATCCCCTGGGCCTGGAGCGGCGCGATCTGCGTCGCGGCGTTGTCCAGGACCGCCTGCACTTCCGGGTTGAAGTACAGCTCGGCGCTCGTGCCGTTGTAGTTGATGTTCGCGGCGAAGATGATGCCGATGTCAAACACGTTGGCGCCGTTGGAGGCCAGCACGTAGTCGCCAACGCTGGTGATGCTGTAGTCATTGACCTCGACGTAGGCGGTCGTGACCGGATCGGAGTTCGTGGCCGCGGCGGCCGGGGTGGCCATTCCGCCAGTTGCCGCTACCGAGGCCGCGCCGACGGCAGCGGCGGCGAGCCCCGCGTTACGCAGCAGTGCGCGACGGGAAATCTTCGGACTGTTCATCGCTAATCTCCTCGCAATTCATGCCGCTGTTCCAGCAGGCAGAGAACGCTGCGGGCGGAAATTATCGCCCGTCGTTTCATAAGTCAACGTGTGCACGGAGAGACGGACGAGACTACTGATTCCGCTGATGGCTGGTGGGCTGATTTACGCCAGTTAGACGATTCGACGCTGGAACGTATCGGTGCAGGCCTGAGCGTTTCGCGAGCTTCGGCCGCCACGAAATGTAGCTTTCCGCGCGATTTCCTCTTGTTCTTGGATTCTTTTTGTGATTTGAATCTCATTGACAACGATGTCGGCCGGGTGGAAGTGCAGTCCTCTTCGGGGGGCGCTGTAACTCCCAGGCACGTGGCTCCGAAAGGCGACAACAATGGCCCCTACTCACCATCGTCATCTTCTGCGCAGACTTAACCGGCGGCGGCTGGCCGTCCCGGGCATCGTCGCGGCGGCCGCCCTCGCCGCCCTGATCGTCATTCCGGCACCGTCCGCGGGCGCGGCCCAGCTGGCCCTGCCTCGGCAGGCGGCCGACTTCGTGACCGACCCCGCGTCGCTCGTAAATCCCTTCATCGGCACCACGAACAGCGAGGACGACTTCCCGGGTGCCGACGTGCCGTTCGGCATGGTGCAGTGGAGTCCCGACACGCCGTCGCGCCCGGACGGCGGCGGTTACGAATACGACGACTCCTCGATCACCGGGTTCAGCCTTGACCACCTGTCTGGGCCGGGCTGCGGCGCCGAGGGCGACGTCCCGGTGCTGCCGACCGTGGGAGCCATTGATACGTCGGCCACCGATTCGTTCTCGCACTCCAACGAGTCGGCGGAAGCCGGTGAGTACCAGGTCGCCCTGGATAACGGCGTCACCGCGGCGCTAACCGCCACGACCAGGACCGGGATGGCGGACTTCACCTTCCCGTCCAGCACCGAGGCCAACCTGATCTTCAACCTGGACGGCAGCCAGAACGGGGACTCGGCGACCAGCTTCACCGTGATCAGCGACACCGAGGTCCAGGGCTCCGCTACGTCAGGCGACTTCTGCGGCGCGGGCAACACCTACACGCTGTACTTCGACATGCAGTTCAGCCAGCCGTTCACCACCAGCGGCACGTTCAGCGGATCAACGCTGCATGCCGGCGTCCGGCACCTTTCGCTGAAGCAGCCGGCGTCGGCCAAGGCGAAGCCCGCCACCGTGCCCGCCAGCAAGACGGAGAAGCCCGATCACCCCGTCTACCACGGAGCGCTGCCTAAGAACGCATCCGCCGCGGCCGCGCCCACCGGCCCCGCCGGCACCTACCTGACCTTCAACACCACCAGCGACCAGACCGTCCTCGCTAAGGTCGGCGTGTCGTACGTGTCGACGGCCAATGCCCAGGCCAACCTGACCGCGGAGAACGCTGGCTGGAACTTCTCCGCTACCGAGAGCGCCGCCCAGTCATCCTGGAACGCGCTCCTCGACAAGGTCCAGATCGCCGGCGGCACGACGGCCGAGCAGACGACTTTCTACACTGCCCTCTACCACTCGCTGCTACATCCCAACGTGTTCAGCGACGACAACGGCCAGTACATGGGCGTGGATGGGCAGGTGCACACCGTCGATTCCGGCCATTCGGCCTTCTACACGAACTTCTCTGGCTGGGACATCTATCGCACGCAGGCGCAGCTCGAGGCGCTCGTCGATCCGTCGGTGGCGAGCGACACAGCAGAGTCGATGGTCGACGACTACGCACAGGACGGCATGCTGCCCAAGTGGATGGAGGACAACGGCGAGACCTACGTCATGGTCGGTGACCCGGCGGATTCCATCATCTCCGACTATTACGCGTTCGGCGCGACCAACTTCAACACCTCCACAGCGCTGAGCGACATGATCGCCGAGGCGACCAACACCAACAACATCCGGCCGGGCCTGAACTACCTGTCGACGCCGGGTTACCTGCCAGCGGATGGCAGTTACGGCTGCTGCAACTTCTACGGCCCGGTCTCGACCACCCTCGAATACGACACCGCCGACTTCGCGCTCTCCGCGTTCGCCGGCGCCCTGGGAGATACCACCGACCAGGCGACGTTCGCCGACCGCGCGCAGGACTGGCGAAACGTCCTGGACCCGGACAGCGGATTCGACCAGCCCCGCGACGCCAACGGCACCTGGCCGACCGGCTTCGACCCGACCAGCGACACCGACTTCGTGGAAGCCGACTCGTGGATCTACACCGGGATGGTCCCGTTCGACCTGGCTGGCCTGGCCAGTGCCAAGGGCGGTGATGCCGCGATGAACGCCTACCTGGGCACCCTGTTGCGCAGCTTCACCGGCGCCGACGGCTACGCCTGGATGGGCAACGAGCCCAGCATCGAACTGCCCTGGGAGTACGACTACACCGGCGAGCCGTACCAGACTCAGGAAACGGTACGCGAGATCCAGGACCAGCTCTGGAGCGACACCCCGGGCGGCCTGGGCGACGGCAACGACGACCTCGGCGCGATGAGCGCTTGGTACGTCTGGTCGGCACTCGGCATGTACCCGATGACGCCCGGTACGGCGACGCTGGCGCTAGGGTCTCCGGTGTTCACCACCGCACAGATCACGCTCCCGTCCGGTAACACGCTCACCATCGACGGCAACGGCGCCGCCGATGACGCTCCGTACGTGCAGTCCGCGACCTGGAACGGGTCGGCGTGGAACGACGCCTATGCCCCGACGTCCGCAATCACCAGCGGCGGCACGCTGAGCTACACGCTCGGCACGTCACCGAACGAGACCTGGGCGTCGTCCACGTCGGAAGCCCCGCCGTCCTACAGCGGCAACACCGTCGCGCCGCCGTCGCCGCAAACCGGTCCCGTCGTCTCTAGTGTCTCGTCCGGCCTGTGCCTGGACGACAGCCAGAGCTCGACCACGGACGGGAACCCGGTCGACATCTGGGACTGCAACGCCACCGACGCCCAGAGCTGGACGATCGCGCAAGACGGGACGATCCGGGTACTCGGCAAGTGCCTGGACGCCTGGCAAAGCGGCACGACCAATGGCACGGTGATCGACCTGTACGAGTGCAACGGCACCGGCGCCCAGCAGTGGTCGCAAGGAACCAACGGCTCGCTGGTCAACCCCGAGTCGGGGCTGTGCCTCGACGATCCCAACGCCACGACCACCGAGGGCACCCAGCTGCAGCTCTACACCTGCAACGGCACGGGCGCTCAGGACTGGACGCTGCCCGCGGCTACGGCGGTCACGGGTGCCATCGACGCCAGCGTGGGCTCTGGCCTTTGCCTGGACGACCGGTCCGCCAGCACGACCAACGGCAACGCCATCCAGATCTACACCTGCAACTCCACGGCGGCGCAGAACTGGACGATCGAGCCGGACGGCACCATCCGGGTCCTCGGCAGCTGCATGGATACCGGCGCGGGAACAACGAACGGCACGCTCATCCAGCTCTGGTCCTGTAATGGCACCGGGAGCCAGCAATGGCGGGCCACCACATCCGGACAGCTGATCAACCCGCAATCCGGGCTGTGCCTGGACGACCCCTCGTCCTCGACGACGGCGGGCACCCAGGTCCAGCTGTGGGGCTGCGACAACACGGCGGCGCAGGACTGGAAGCTGCCGAGCTGAGCACCGCCTGAATTCGCGTCTGTCCGGCGTCCCACCGGACGCCGGACAGACCTCCATACGACTTGAGGTGTAACCCGTACATCCGGAAGTCGCATGCCCAGGTGGCCAGAATGGATGCTTGCGGCTCTCCCGCGACAACGCCCGCGCTTCCTAGCGTGGACACATGATCGAAGCACATGACTTGACCAAACGCTACGGCGGCAAGCTCGCCGTAGCTGGCTTGACGTTCACCGTCCAACCTGGGGTGGTCACTGGTTTTCTTGGCCCAAACGGCGCGGGGAAATCCACCACGATCCGGATGATCCTCGGGTTGGATAAGCCGACGGCGGGCACCGTCACGGTCAACGGCCACCACTTCGCCGGGCAGGCGGCACCGCTGCGAGAGGCGGGGGCACTGCTGGAGGCCAAGGCCGTGCATCCTGGCCGCACCGCCCGCAACCACCTGCTCGCGCTCGCCGCGACGACGGGTATCTCGCGGCGGCGGGTAGACGAGGTGGTGGATCTCGTCGGGCTCAGCGAGGTGGCGGACAAGCGGGCCGGGGGTTTCTCGCTCGGCATGGGCCAGCGGCTAGGCATCGCGGCGGCGTTGCTGCGGTCACCGCAGGCTACCCAACTGCGTGATCTGCTCGGCGGGCCCGGGGTCAGCGTCACCTCGGTCGAGACGGGGGTGCTGGACATTGATGGCGCGGACAGCGAGGAGGTGGGCCGGATCGCGCATGATCGCGGCATCGTGATCTATGAGCTAACGCCACGAACCACCACGTTGGAAGACGCGTTCCTGGAACTGACCCGCGATGACGTCGAGTACCGCGCGGACGCGAGGAGCCAGTGATGGCGAGCATCTCGCACGAGGCGAAGGTTACCCAGCCGCGGGTGGCCCGCTCGGAATGGATCAAGCTGCGTTCGCTGCGGTCGACCGTCTGGACACTGATCGCCTCCGTCGTTATGACGGTGGGTATCGCCCTGCTGCTGTGCACAATCGCCCTCCTGCACCTGGAGTCGGGCCACGGTCTGGGCGGCATCGACCCGGCCTCGGTCAGTTTGTACGGCGTATACCTGGCCCAGCTGACCTACGGCGTGCTCGGAGTGCTGCTCGCCACCAGCGAGTATTCGACCGGGATGATCCGGTCCACTCTGGTCACGGTCCCCCGCCGGTTGCCGGTGCTGTGGGCCAAACTCGCGGTCTTCGCCGTGGTCGCCCTGGTGACCTCGGAGGCCGCGCTGGCCGTCAGCATGCTGGCGGGTCAGGCAATCTTGTCGGTCAGGCAGGCCGGGGTATCGCTCTCCGATCCCGGTGTGCTGCGAGCTATGACCGGCGCCGGTCTGTACCTCACAGTCACGGGGCTGCTCGCTGTCGCCCTTGGCTTCCTGATCCGGAACACGGCGGGTGCCATAGCCGTCTTGTTCGGCATCCTTCTCGTCCTGCCGACGCTGTGGAGTGTGCTGCCGAGCTGGGCTGGGCACGTCACTCCATACCTGCCCAGCAACGCCGGACAGGCGATCATGCAGTTGCACTCGTCGGCTGGCACCCTGGCGCCATGGACCGGTCTCACCTTGTTCGCCGGTTACGCCGCGCTAGCGGCCGGAGCGGCGGCCGTGGTCCTGAACCGGCGGGACGCGTGAGAGACTCCGGTTAGCCTCGAACCGATGACGACACGACAGCAGCACCCAGGCGCGCAGTCGACGCTGCGCGCCTGGGGCACCCGGGCAGCGGACTGGGGCCGGCGGCATCCCGTGCTGACCGACGCGCCCCTGGTCGCGCTGCTGCTCTGGCAGTCCCGGCTCGACGTCACCAGAATCGACGACGCTAGCCAGGCGCTGATCATCGCGGTCGTGCTCCCGCTGCTATGGCGACGACGGGCACCGTTCGCGGTCTTCGCGATCATCTTCGCCGCCGCGTTCGTGCAGGTGTTCACCAGTCATGAATTCACCGATGACGTCGCTTTCCTCGTCGCCTTCTACACCATCGCCGCGCATGAGCCGCCCCGGCGGGTCCTGGCCGCCGCCGTGGCATTGGAATGCGGAGCGGTGCTCGTCATCCTGCGGGTCGCCAGCCCGGGCGTGAAGCAGGCATGGCTCTGGGTGTTCCTTTCCGGCCTAGTCGGCGCGGCCGGCTTGCTCGGCTACTACGTCCGTGGCCGACGGGAGTATCTCGCGGCGCTCGTCGACCGCGCCGCGCGGCTAGAGCGGGAACGAGAGCGGGAAGCTGAGCTCGCCGCGTCCGCGGAAAGGGCCCGGATCGCCCGGGAGATGCATGACATCGTCGCGCACAACATCGCCGTCATGATCGCCCTTGCCGAAGGCGCCGCCTACACCGTGCCGGCCGACCCGGATCAGGCGGTGACGATCATGAGCCATGTCTCGCAGACCGGCCGCTCCGCACTCACCGAGATGCGCCGCCTGCTCGGCGTTCTCCGCCAGCCCGGCACCATGGAGGCCGGTCATGCGCCGCCCCCTGGTCTGTCCGATCTCGACAACCTGCTCGCGACTACCCGGACCGCTGGCCTGCCGACCCGGCTGACCGTGTCCGGGCAGCCGTTCCCGCTGCCGCCGAGCGCACAACTCGCGCTGTACCGGGTGATCCAGGAGGCGCTGACCAACACGCTCAAGCACGCCACCGCCACAGCGGCACAGGTATGCCTCACTTACCGCGCTACGGAGGTGGAACTCGAGGTCACCGATGACGGTTGCCCCGGCGATGCGACGGCCTCGAACGCCGCCGGGCATGGCATCACCGGCATGCGAGAGCGGGCCGCCGTGTTCGGCGG
>JBEKHI010000149.1:0-17393 GCA_050012355.1 Streptosporangiaceae bacterium
CGGACTGCCGCTGATCTCCTCCGGGAACAGCTCCCGCTCCGTCACGTAGCGGGGCGTCCAGTCGACCTTGCGAGCCAGATCGAGCCAGTCATCACGCCTCACGGAACACCTCCTTGATCAGGACCTCATCGGGGGTCAGGAGGTAGGGATTCTCGATGACCACCCCGCCCACCAGCATCCGGGGATGCGTCCTGACCAGGTTCATGAGGGCGCCGCCCCCGAACCGGTCAATGTCGTACAGGCACACGATGACCTGCGGGTACAGCGGCAGGTACTGGTTCATCTCGGACTCGAGCATCAGGAGCTCGTTGATGTCGGGCACCACGTCGCGTCGCGACCAGGTCTCGGCCGCGCGGACCACGTCGAACTGCCCGGCATACATCGCGTCCGCTATGACGGCCTTCCAGGTCCCGATCACCTCGTCGGCCAGGAAGCGGCCCGACCGCAGGTACATGTCGCACGAACGGATGACCTCGAGCTGCTTGCCGGCGGCCGACGCCGCGGCTTCGCCGGCCGGTCCGAGCGCCGCGACGATCTCCCCCGGAGCGGTCCCGTCAACGACGCAGATGCACTTGTCGCCGGACGTCAGGCCGGCCCGCAGGAACGGGATCAGGATCTGGTCCCGTTCCCGCTCGCCGGAGAACAGCGCGCAGATGTGATCGCCCGGCTCGGCTTCAAGTCCGGCGATCCCCAGTGGTGCCATCTGGTTCAGACGGCCTTCGCGGCATCCCGGATGACGTCGAGGACGAAGTCGGGATGAGACAGCATGGGCACATGGCTGCTGTCCACGTCGTAGGTGTGGGCGCCCATCCGCTTGGCGACGAATCGCTCCAGATCGGGATTGACGGTCTGGTCGTTGTTGGCGACGACGTACCAGCTTGGCTTGGTCCGCCACGCGGTGCCGGGGAGCTTCTGGTTGAACAGGTCGGCGTCGGGCACGCCCTGGGTCGCCCACACGAGCTTCTGCTCTTGCTCCGGCAGGTCGCCCGCGAAGAACCCGATGCCCGACGGGAGCATCCAGACGCGCCCGTCGACGACCTCGACGTGGGAGAAGATCTCCGTGGCCGGGAACTTGTCCTGCTGGCTCTGGGACGTCTCGTCCTCATCGGGAGCGAGAGCGGCGATGTAGACCAGCCCGCCGACGCGATCGTCAGTTCCCGCGGCCGTGATGACGGTTCCGGCATAGGAGTGCCCGACGAGAATTGCCGGGCTGCTGACCCGCCCGAGCGCACGGATCACCGTGGCGACGTCGCCTGCGAGCGTGTCGAGGGGGTTCTGGGCCGACACCACCTGGTGCCCGTCCGCCTCAAGCGCCGGGATCACTTTGCTGTAGCACGAGCCGTCGGCCCAGAGCCCGTGCGCGAAGACGATACTTGGCTTGGCCGGCATGTCTGCCTCCTGTAACGAGATGCCACCGTGATGCCTCACGCTAGGACTCCCGTCCGGACCCCGGCATCGCACGAACGCGTGATTCCTTAGCGGAACTTGATCGACGGCTTTGATGGGTCTATGTCCGGAAAGCGGTGCTGGTCGCAACGACACCGATGGCAGATTGCTGTCGTCCCAACAGCATCTTCGCTGTCGCTGGCATCCCGCTCCCGCTGCGAGCCGGTGCTAATCACCAAATGTGATCGCTAACAATCTGATCAAGGATTCCCATCGTCAGCCACATAGCCGCCTGTAAGTGACAGAGTGCCCACTAGGTGCATTCCATCTATTAGCGGGAGCTTGTGGGGAGCGATCGGATGGGTACCTTTAGCCTGGCTGAACGGCGGTAGGGATACTTTGTTCGGCCACCATAGGGATAGTCGGCGCGGCGCTAGTCACGCAGCGTCGCGAAGAAATGTCCCTCGGACACTACTGCTGACGGACTTCCAGTACGCGAAGGAAGTCCCGGTTGGGCCGCCGACTTTCATCGGCCCGCCACGTGGTGCGCATGAACATTGGTGCCGGATCGTGGCGGCGGTGGTGCTCGTCGCTGGAACGGTTGCCGCCATCTCGTTCGGCCTAGATTCGCTCGTTGCTAGCGGCACCGGGGAAACTCCCCGCGCGTTTCACGGCTTCAGCGTGGTACCGGACTTCCCGAGCGCGAGCCCTTCGGTCCGGCCAGTCGTGACGCGTGTCCCGGCTCGGCATCCACGTCCGAGCCCGAAGCCGTCGCCAACGATCACCGTCACGCCGACGCATACCGCCCGCCCCTCGCCGTCGCCCACCGTGACGCCGCCGCCGTCGATCGTGGTCACGTTCCGGATCGACAACAACTGGGGGAGCGGCTTCACGGCGGAGATCGACGTCACCAACAACAGGTCGACGCCGATCTCGGGATGGGAGATCGTGGTGGCGCTGCCACAAGATCAGTTCACCGGGTGGCGGCGCACGGAGGCACGTTGCGGGTGTACTTCAACGTCAACGGCTCGCAGACGACTCCGGTGGGGTGCGCCTTCAACGGCATCGCGTGCGGGTTACCCCTAGAGATGGGCCACATCCACCCTGCGTCGCGGGCCCGGGTCGATGCCCCCATAAAGCTTGTTAAATGTACGTAATTTCAGTAAATATGGACCTTTACTGCAAGGAACGTACAAGTTACCCTCACGTAGTGTGCATCCGTCGCAACCCTCGCAGTATGACAGTGGGTCGGTGCTGGTCCAATCCCCGCCCAGGCAAGATCTGCCCACGGCATGACCAGCAGTGTCGGATAGCCACAAAAGCACGCAGCTATCGACACCCCGAGGAGCCCGCATGCTGCGACGATGGTTCATCCCACTGGCCGCCCTGGCCCTGACTCTCGGCCCCGCCCTAGCGGCTGGCAGCGCCTCAGCCGCGACTCACGCGAGTCCGGCGATCCGATCTGGCGGCACGGGCGTGCACCTGGTCAAGCCAGGCGGCACGCCGCTGAGCGCGCACAGCGGCATCCGCAACGAGGAGGAAAGCACCAACTGGTCCGGGTATGCCGCCGACAGCGGCACCTACACCAGCGTCTCGGCTAGCTGGGTCCAGCCGACCGGAACCTGCACCTCGGCTACCAGGTACTCCAGCTTCTGGGTCGGCCTGGATGGCTACAGCAGTGACACGGTGGAACAGACGGGCACCGACACCGACTGCGTGGACGGCAGCCCGCAGTACTACGGCTGGTACGAGATGTACCCCGCTGACTCCTACAACTTCGGTGACACGATCGAGCCCGGCGACACCATCACCGCGTCCGTCGTCTACGAGGGCAGCAACGAGTTCCTGCTCACGCTGGCCGACAGTACGCGGGGCTGGAGCGTGAACACCACCCAGACTCTCGCCGGTGCCGCTCGCTCCTCCGCCGAGGTCATCATCGAAGCGCCGTGCTGCACCAACAGCGGCGGGATACTGCCACTGGCTGACTTCGGCACGATAGATGTCAGCGATTCCGTCGTCGACGGAAGCCCGATCGGTGACTTCGACCCGGAGCAGATCATCATGATCGACAACAGCGGCCGGGACAAGGACACAGTCTCGTCGCTGAGTGACGAGGAGAACTTCAGCGCTACCTGGGAACGCGCCAGTTAGGTAGCGCATCGGCGGTGGCCCGGCACCAGGGAAGGTGCCGGGCCACCGGTCTGCCCGCGCACTAGAGTGTGCTCACTGCCATACGTGCGCGAGGGGGCCAGGTCACGATGGACGATGCTGCTGCGGCCGGGTTCCGGTTGCGGGCCGATCCGGGGCTGCGGGTGCTGGGCGGCGGGACCGTGCTCTGCGGAGGATCGCCGGTCCGCGTGCTGCGCCTCGCCCTGCGGGGAGCGACGGCGGTGGCGGGCTGGTTCGCCGGGGAACCGGTGGCGGACTCGGTATCCGCCCGCCGGCTCGCGCGGCGGCTGCTCGACACCGGGATGGCACATCCGGTCGTGGCCGGAGGACCGTCGCCGGACGACGTGACCGTCGTGATCCCGGTCCGCGACCGGCAAACCGAGCTCGCGCGCTGCCTGGCCGGACTGACCGGCCTGCGGGTCATCGTCGTCGACGACGCGTCGCTAGACGCCGCTGCCACCGCCGCTGTCGTCGCGCGGGCCGGCGCCACGCTGGTGCGGCGCGAGGTGAACGGCGGCCCCGCCACCGCGCGCAACACCGGGCTCGCAGCCGTGACAACACCGCTGGTGGCGTTCCTCGACTCCGACTGCGTGCCGCGGCCAGGCTGGCTCACCCACCTGCTGCCGCACTTCACCGATCCGGCGGTCGGGGCGGTCGCGCCGCGGATCGTGCCCCATGAGCTCGGGACGGGATGGCTGGCGCGTTACGAAGGCGCGAGCTCCACCTTGGACATGGGAAAACGCCCCAGCATTGTGCGGCCAGGGGCGAGAGTGTCGTACGTGCCGGGAGCGGCTCTCGTCGTTATGGTCAAGGCGGCAGGTACGGGGTTCGATGAGGACATGCGGGTCGGCGAGGACGTGGACTTCGCGTGGCGGCTCGGGCAGGCCGGCTGGCGGGTGCGGTACGAGCCCGCGGCGGTGATGGGGCACCAGCACCGGGTGCGGCTGCGGTCCTGGCTGGCGCGGCGGCGGGACTACGGCACGTCGGCCGCCGCGCTCGAACTCCGGCACCCCGGCTCGGTCCGCCCGCTGTACGTGTCGGGGTGGACGGCGGCGGCCTGGCTCGCGGTCGCGGCCGGGCGCCCGGGTACCGCCGTCGGGCTGACGGCGGCGGCGACCGGGGTGCTCGCCCGCAAGCTCGCGCCCGTCACCGGACCGGGTGACGCCGTGACGCTCGCCGCGCGGCTGGCGGGCGGTGGCACCGTCGAGTCGATCCGGCCGATGGGCAGCGCGATCACCCGGACCTGGCTGCCGCTGGCGGCGGGTGCGGCGATCGCGTTCCGCCGGGTCCGGCTGCCGCTGGCCGTCGCGGTGCTGACGCCGCCGTTGCTCGACTGGCTGGACCGGCGGCCGCCGCTGGATCCGGTGCGGTACACGGCGGCGCGGCTGCTCGACGACACCGGGTACGGCGCCGGGGTGTGGCAGGGCTGCTGGCGGCGGCGCACGATCCGTCCGCTGCTGCCGCGCATCGGCGGGCGCGCGACATCAACGTAAGTTGCGCGCAGTGGTGGTCTGAGTCCGCGATGATGTACCGGTGCGTTTCTACGCGGACCTCCATATCCATTCGCGGTACTCACGGGCATGCAGCCGGGACTGCGATCTCGAGCACCTGGCATGGTGGGCCGGCCGCAAGGGCATCACGGTCGTCGGGACCGGCGACTTCACCCACCCGGCCTGGAGCGAGGAACTGCGTGACACGCTGGTCCCCGCCGAGCCGGGCTTGTTCAGGCTCCGCCCGGATCTCGAGCGGGACGTGCTCGGTCGGCTGCCCGCCGCCTGCCGTACCCCGGTGCGGTTCCTGCTGTCATCGGAGATCTCCACGATCTACAAACGCGATGGCAAGACCCGCAAGGTGCACCACCTGCTATACGCGCCGTCGCTGGACGCGGCGGGAGAGATCACCCGGCGGCTGGCGCGGGTAGGAAACCTCGCGTCCGACGGCCGGCCGATCCTCGGCCTGGACTCGCGTGACCTGCTGGAGATCACGCTGGAGGGCGGCGAGGACTGCTATCTGGTGCCGGCGCACGCGTGGACGCCATGGTTCGCGGTGCTCGGCTCGCAATCCGGCTTCGACCGGGTCTCGGACTGCTACGCCGACCTCGCGGACCACATCTTCGCTCTGGAGACCGGGCTGTCGTCCGACCCGGCGATGAACTGGCGGGTGTCCAGCCTGGACGGCTACCGCCTGGTCAGCAACTCCGACGCGCACTCACCGCCGATGCTGGGACGCGAAGCGACCATGTTCACCTCGGCGGTGGACTACTTCGCGATGCGCGACGCGCTGCGCACTGGCGAGGGATTCGGTGGAACCGTCGAGTTCTTCCCCGAGGAGGGCAAGTACCACCTGGACGGCCACCGGGCTTGCGACGTGCGGACCTCGCCGTCGGAAACGCGGGCGGCTGGCAATGTCTGCCCGGTCTGCGGGAAGAAGCCGACGATCGGCGTGCAGCACCGGGTGGAGGCGCTCGCCGACCGGCCCGAGGGGTACGTTCTCGAAGGCGCCGCGGACTTCCTGTCGTTCGTGCAGCTGCCCGAGATAATCGGTGAGATCGCCGGGGTCGGACCCAAGTCCAAGACGGTGATGGCACAGGTCAGTGCCATGGTCGAGCGGTTCGGCCCGGAGCTGTCGATCCTCGGTGAGGTGCCGCTCGATGAGCTGGCGGAGCGGGCACCGTCCACCGTGACGGAAGCGATCGCCCGGCTGCGGCGCGGCGAGGTGCGCCGCGACGCCGGGTACGACGGCGTGTACGGCACGATCCGGCTGTTCGACCCCGACGAGCTCGCGGGCGCCGCGTTGTTCGACGTGGCGGCGCCGCGCAAGAAGGCCCGGCGGGTGGCGGCTCCGGCGCCCGATCCCGAACCCGCCCCCGGCGCGGCGTTGCCGGACGGGCTTGACGACGAGCAGCGCCGGATTGTCGAGCACGACGGCGGACCGCTGCTGGTCATCGCCGGCCCCGGTGCCGGTAAGACGCGAGTGCTCATTCACGCGCTCGAGCACCGGCTGCGGGGCGGTCTCGCGCCGGAACGATGCCTCGCGATCACGTTCACCCGCCGGGCGCGCGACGAGCTCGCCTCCCGGCTGGCGGCACTGGTTCCCGACGCGGCGCCCAAGGTCACCATCGCCACGTTCCACGGCCTCGGGCTGCTGATCCTGCGCGAGCAGTGCAAGCGGATCGGTCTCGACGCCGGGCTGAAGGTCGCCGACGAGCCCACCAAGCTCGCTGTCCTGCGGCAGTTGCCGGGCGGGGACAAGGCCGCGAGCCTGGCGTCCCGTATCTCCGAGGCGAAGCTGTCGGGAGCTGAGGATCCGGTCAAGGCTCAGTACGACGCGGCCTTGCGCGAGCGCGGGCTCGTCGACACCGACGACCTGCTGACGTTGCCGCTGCGGCTGCTGGAAGAGGACGCGGAGCTGGCCTCGTCGTACCGGTCGCGGTGGAGTGACGTCTTCGTCGACGAGTACCAGGACGTGGACGACCTGCAGTACCGGCTGCTGCGCACCCTGACCTCGGCTACGTCCCGGGTGGCCGCGATCGGCGACCCGGACCAGGCGATCTACGGGTTTCGCGGCGGCGACGTCGGCTACTTCCTGCGGTTTCAATCCGACTTCCCCGAGGCGGCCACCGCGCGGCTGGAACGCAGCTACCGATCAGCGCCGACCATCGTGCGGGCCGCCCTGCAGCTGATCCGGCCGGGCACGCTGGTGCCAGGACGGGAGCTGATCCCGGCCCGGACCGACATACCGGACGCACCGGTCATGCTGCGCCGGGTCGCCGACGAGCGCGCCGAAGCCGAGGAGATCGCGTCATCGATCGAGCGGTTCCTCGGCGGCGCGTCATTCCACGCGCTGGACAGCCGCGCGGTCGACGGCCGGGTGCGGACCGAGCATCAGCTGTCGTTCTCCGATTTCGCGGTGCTGTACCGCACATCGGCCCAGGCCGCGGCGGTCGGCGAGGCACTCGCCCGGCGCGGTTTCCCGTTCCAGCGACGGTCACACGAACGGCTGTCGGAGATGGCGGGGGTGCCGCAGATCCTCGCGGCGCTGGCCGCGCCGGTGCTGGATTCCGGTGGCGTCGCGGCCGCCCTGACGTCGGCGGTCGCTACGGCCACCGAGACCGCCGCCGACGCCGAGACCCGCGCCGTCATCCGCACCGCGGCCGAGGTCCTGGCGCCGCTCGCGGCCCGCAGCGGCGATGATCTCGACCGGTTCCTCGACGAGCTGTCGCTGGGCGCCGAGGTCGACACCTGGGACCCGCGCGCGGACCGGATCTCGCTGCTCACCCTGCACGCGTCCAAGGGACTTGAGTTCCCTGTCGTGTTCATCGCCGGCTGCGACGACGGCCTGCTGCCGCTGCGGATGTTCGACACCGACTACGCCGAGGAACGCCGGCTGTTCTTCGTGGGCATGACCCGGGCCACTACCCGGCTGATACTGCTCAGCGCGGCCAGCCGGGTGCTGCGGGGGACCGTCACCGAATGCGCGCCGTCGCCGTTCCTGGCATCAATCGAGCCCGAGTTGCTCGACCGGCACGAGGAGGGCGCCCGGCGCGGCAAACGTCGCGGCGGGCAGCAGCTCACGCTGCTGTGACCGGGGTTACGGCTACGGCGCGAGCCGGTTCGGCCCGCGGAACAGGAACGTCGCGTCCCTGATCGAGTCGAGCCGCAGCAGCGCCATCAGCAGCCGGCCGAGGCCGAGCCCGAATCCGCCGTGCGGCGGACACCCGTACTTGAAGCAGTCCAGGTAGCCGCGCATCGGCTCCGGGGACAGCCCCTTCTCCGCGGCCTGCTGGAGCAGCACGTCGTACCGGTGCTCGCGCTGCGCTCCGGTGGTGATCTCCAGCCCGTTCCACAGCAGGTCATAGCTGCGCGTCCGGTCCCGGTCGCGCATGTGATAAAACGGCCGCACGCTGACGGGGTAGTCGGTGACGAACACGAACTCGTGCCCCGTCGTCTCGGCGATGTGCGCGCCTAGCCGACGCTCCGCTTCCGGGTTGAAGTCGTCGTCGGCGGTGCCGAGCAGTTTCCGCGCGGCCGCCATCGTGATCCTCGGGAACGGGGTCTTCGGCACGGTGACCGGGATGTCGTGGTTGTCGGCGACCGCCCGCAGGACGTGTACCAGCATCCGTTCCTCGAAGACCATCACGTCCTCGACGCCGTCGATCCACGCCAGCTCGGCGTCGACTCCGGTGAACTCGGTCGCGTGCCGCGAGGTGAACGACGGCTCGGCGCGGAACACCGGCCCCACCTCGAAGACCCGGTCGATCCCGGCCGCGATCGCCAGCTGCTTGTAGAACTGCGGCGACTGGGCCAGGTACGCGGTCGTGCCGAAATACCCGACGGTGAACACCTCGGCGCCGGATTCCGACGCGGTGCCCATCAGCTTGGGCGTGTGCATCTCGGTGCAGCCCTCGGCATCGGCGAACTCGCGCATGGCCCGCTCGACCGTCGTCTGCACCGCGAACACCTCGCGGGCCCGCGGGCGGAGCCTGAGGTCGAGGAACCGCCAGTCCAGCCGGTGCTCGGGCCCGGAGTGCTCATCGATCGGCAGCGGAGCCGCCGCCAGGTTCTCGACCGTGACGTCTTCCGGAACGATCTCGAGGCCCCCGAGCGTGACCACCGGGTTCTCGATGACCCGCCCGGTGACCCGCACCGCCGACTCGGTTGTCAAGGTGTCGAGCACCGCGTCCAGCCGGCCCCCGTCGCGGCGGTGGGTGACCTGCGTGGTGCCGGTGTGGTCGCGGACGAGAATGAATTGCATCGCGCGCTGCAGGCGCGACGTGCGCACCCAGCCCGCGATCGTAACGGTTTCTCCGATGTGGTCGCGCAATTGGTCGACCAAGATCCTTCGGATCATCGCAAAGCCCTCCCAGGCCCATCTGCAGTGATCCCTGGTGGGCGCGGGCGAGCAGGGTAACCTCGCGGTGCCACCGCGCCTTCGCCGCCGATGGCGACGATCTCTTTTGCTGCGAAACGCTCGGGGGTGTCACTCCCGTCAACACGTTGACGGTCAGGATAGCGGATAATCGAGTATGGCCCAGACTCTGCCGCTCTTCCCCTTGGGTACGGTGCTGTATCCCGGCATGATTCTGCCCCTGCACATATTCGAAGAACGCTACCGGCGGCTCGTCCGCGATCTGCTGGATAATCCCGAGCCGCGGAAGTTCGGTGTGGTCGCGATCCACCGCGGCAGAGAGACCGGCGCGTCGCCGCGAGAGCTGTACCAAGTGGGCTGCACCGCCATCGTGCGCGAGGTGACAGCGCACGCGGACGGCCGGTTCGAGCTCGAGACCGTGGGCGGCGACCGCTTCCGGCTGCTGGCCGTCGACCGCTCGCGACCCTACCTGCAAGGCTCGGTGGAGCCGCTGCCGGACTGGATAGACGAACCAGGGGCGCTGGCCGCCGTACCAACGGCGCGCGCCGCCTTCGCCGAGTACCTCTCCATTTTTCCAGAACGAGGGGGCCCCACCATCAAGGTTTCCGAACTCCCCGCCGAGCCTGTCCTGCTGTCCTACGTCATCGCGGCCGCGATGATTCTCGACCTGCCGGAACACCAGGCGTTGCTCGAGGCGGCGGACGCGGCGACCAGGCTGGCGGGGGAGCGGGCGCTGCTGCGCAGGGAGCTGACCATACTCCGCGCCACCCGCACCCGTCCCGCCCCTGACCTCCGGCATACCAAGCACAGTGCTAACTGATTTAGTACCAGCCGTCGGCGGTCTCGTGCGCCCACGCGGCGGCAGGGCTGCCGTACCGGTCCTTGATGTACTCCAGGCCCCACTTGATCTGGGTGGTGGCGTCGGTCTGCCAGTCCGACCCGACGCTGTCCATCTGGGAGGCCGGGTTGGCCTGCGCGATACCGTAAGCGCCGCTCCCGGGGTTGGTCGCGGTAACGCTCCACCCGCTCTCCTTCTCCCACAGCTGGTAAAGGTAGGTCCACTGGCCGCCGTCCCACCCGTAGCCAGACAGCATCGACTGCGCGATCTGCTGCGGGCTGCTGTCGCTGGTGGCGGTGCGGCTGCTGCTGGTGGCGGCGGTGCTCGCGGTCGGGGTCGCCGACGCGGCCTTCGTGGTGCTGGCGCTTGTTGTGCTCTTGGTCCTCTTAGCCGTCGTCTTGGCTGTGCTCTTAGCTGTGCTCTTGGCGTCCGTCTTCGCGGACTTCCTGGCGTCTGTCTTGGCGGGCTTGGTGCCCTTGGAAGCGGCCACGTTGGTCATGGCGAGCGCGGAGGTAGTCGGCGAACCCGCGGAGACTCGCGAAGCGGCAGCACCGGAGGCCATGGCAATCGTTAGCCGCGTCCAGGCGCCAAGCGCCAGCGCAACCACGATGATGAGGCCGATAACGGTGATTCGTACGGAATTGAGGCGTGCCACGAAGGGAAACCTTCACTTGCGTGCGATTTCACCCCTGATGGCCGCGATCTCGCGGCCGATCGCCGCCTGGGACCGTGCGCGGGACTAGGCGCCAGGCCGCTTCAGAAACGCGGCCATCCCACCGGCGGGGTGCTGTCGGATACGAAAGCTACAACAGGTAACCCCCGTACCTCAATTCCCACCCTACGTCACAGCAATCGGTTGCGGTGCCGCGCTTTATCACCATAAAAGCCACTAAAAGGGGTTCACGGGCGGTCATAAAGCCACTATTTTCTGAGCACTTTAAGAGACTGTTGTCACCTGCTGCACTCCGTTGCAGTCACTGTCCGCAACTACCCGGAGCCCCTGCGCACGAATCCGGTGCGCCGACCGCCCCTCGCCGTGGTGACCTCCTTCGCAGCCGCCTCGTCGCTCCTTTACGTCCGCGCCGCCGTCTGTGCGGGCGACATATCCGACATGTGAGGGGCTGCTTTGCTGGTCAGTGTGGCGCTCGCCAGGCTCTTTGCTGGGTAATGCGGCACCAACCAGCAAAGGGTCCGACGCTACGGTCGCATAAAACCGGCATATCGGCCCGCGGTGGGCCTTTGGTGGCTGGAAAGCCCAGTCGCGCGGCGGGCCTTTGGCCGCGGAAACCCCAGCCGCGTGGCGGCCCCCTCGGGGGCGCCACTGGGCACTTGTCCCGGGTTAATGCTCACTGGCCGCCCGACATTCCGGATTGTTCCGGCGGCTAAGGTGCACGAACCCGGGACAAGTGAGTGGCCACCACCCGACGGGCCGGGGCGGGGCCGGTACAGTCGGGGCGGTCGTTAGGCGGTTCAACGGGGGAGCTTTTATGGCCAGCGGGGACCGGGAGCGGTGGAACGGGCGGTACCGGGACAGGGATCGGCGCGCATCCGGTCGTGGTTAAGGCCCGGCTGGCGTGGTGGTGCTTGCGGGACGGGGAGCCCGCCGCGCTGCTGCCGCCGGACTTCACCGTCGTCGAGCAAACCGAAGCGCCCGGACACCGCCGTCAGCTGATCGCGCGAAATTTCGTGACATAGCGGCGCTGCCAGAATGTCTCGACCGCGTGCGACGAGTAGTGGTCGCGGACGTACCGGACGGCTTCGCGGGCGGGGACTCCGTCGAGTATCGCGATGCAGGCCAGCGCGGTGCCGGTCCGGCCGCGGCCGCCGAGGCACGCGACCTCGACCCGCTCATCGGCGGCGCGATGCCAGGCTTCATGCATGACCAGCCGCGCGTCGTTATGGTCGGAAGGTAGTCCGAAGTCGCGCCAGCGGACCCACCGTGATTCCCAGTCGACTGGCGGCGGTTGGTCGGCCAGCAGGTAGATCCCGAGGTCAGGCGACGGTCCTTCCGGCAGTGGCCGGCTGACGCCCCGGCCGCGGATGAGGCGGCCCGACGGCAGGCGCAGCACGCCGGGCGCGGCCGGATCCCAGAGCATCAGGTGGTCGCGACGAGCAGGTCTTCACCGCTGGAGGAACGCAGGCCGTCGGTACGGCCGGAGAGGTACCGCGAGCGGAGTTCGGCGCCGGAGACATGGCGGGCGTCGCGGAAACCGGCCTCGCGGGCCAGCTTGAGCATCTGCTCGGGAGCGTAGAAGCTGATGAACGGGGTGCCCGACCGGCGCGCACCATCGATCGCGAACTGCCGCCCGGGGCGATCGACCTCGTCGACGAAGTCCTCCGGCACCTGGAACGTCATGATCACCGTCGACCCCGGGGCCAGCGACGCGAGTTGCCCCAGCGTCTCCTGGTTGGCCTCGTCGGTCAGGTACATGCTCACGCCGACGGACGCCACCAGCGCCGGACGAGATAGGTCGAAGCCCGAATCCACCAGCCGGTCCCACCACGCGTCCTTCTCGAAGTCGACGGGTACGAAACGCAGCCACTCACTGTCCTGGTAGCCAAGCGCGGCCAGCCGCTCGCGCTTCCAGGCCTGCGGGCCGGGCTGGTCGACCTCGAAGATCGTCAGGCGGGACGCGACTTCCGGCTCGCGCTGCGCGAAGGTATCGAGCCCGGCCCCGAGCAGCACATACTGCGCAGGCATCCGCTCCTTGACCAGGTCCTCGATGAACCTAGCCCGGACCACGACCCACGCGCGGAACGGGGCGGTCCCGGCCGGATGCATGTCGCCACGGTCCCGCCACCCGTCTTCCGGGTCCGCGAGCCGCAGCCCGATCTCATCCTCGAGAACGTGCGGCGGTGCGTCGACCTGCACGTGCATCGCGCGCCAGAGGGCGACGCGCACCGCGGTGGAGTCAGCCATGGTTCGCTCCATTGGCCTGGACGGTCCAGAGCCGTCCATCGGGGTCGCGGATCGTCATCTCCCTGGTCCCGTAGTGGGTGTCCTCGAACGGGGTGACCACCTCGACGCCCGGCTCGGGCTGGAACTCGGCGCTGGCCTTGAGGACCACCTGGATTCCCGTTTCGGCGTCCTCCGGAACCTCGGCCACGAAGACGTACGGGCCATCGCCGTTGCGGAGCCGACCGGACTCGTGATCGGTCGCGAATTCCAGGTCGAACCCGAGCCCCTGGAAGAACTTGGCCGTTTTACCCCAGTTGTGCGTCGTGAGGAACACCGCTTCGATTCCCTCGGTCGGCATGTCAGACCTCCTGGTCGGATGGGTCGCGGAGGTAATCGCGCAGAGCCTCGGCGACCAGCGCCGACAGCGACATCTCCGATTCGATGGCGCGATGCTTGAGCCGCTTGATCAACCCGACCGGCAGGTACACGTTGAACTGCTTCAGCTCGTCCTCGCTCATGACTGCATGCTAGCAAACTAATCCCCTAGATGCATAGCCGGGACGCGTTCCTCGGCGGGCCGGCGCGGCAGGTCACGCAGCTTGCGGAACCGGGTCGGCACGTATAGCAGGCCCGAGGCGCTGATCAGGGCGGTGAGAATCCACAGCGCGTTACGGATACCGAGAGTGGTGGCGAGTGCCCCGGCGATCAGCGCGCCGGCGGGCATCGCCGCGAAGGCGACGGTCATGGTCGCCGAGCTGACTCGCCCGAGTATCTCCGGCGGGACGTAGTGCTGCCGGAAGCTGGCGCCGATGACGTTCCCCACGACGACGCCGCAGGCGATGAATATGAACGCGACGATGGCGAATGCTAGGCCAAGGCCCGCATGCGTCAGGGGGAGTAGCAGCGCGAAGCACAATCCGCCCGAGCCGGCGATCAGCATGGCTCGCGCAGTGCCGAACCGGTTCCCCATCGGGCGGGCGATCAGCGCGCCGAGCACACCGCCGATGCCCAAGGTGCCCACGATCACTCCGGCAGCGCCGCCGGACAGTCCGACGGTGCGGACCAGGAAGACGACGATCAGCGCGTCCACGCCGGTGAGCGCCAGGTTCGCGAGCGTCGCGAACGCCGTCGTCACGCGCAGATAAGGGTCGTGCCAGACAAAGCGAAGTCCTTGCAGTGCTCCCTTGGCGGCGGCCTTGGCCGGTCGGCGGTTCCGCGGGTTTCGCACCGCGGTCAGGCACGCGAACGAGACGCCGAAGCTGATCGCGTCGGCGAGCAGCCCGACCGCCGGCCCGGCGAGCTGGGCGATCGCCCCGCCGAGTCCGGGTCCGGCGATCATGGCGACCTCGCGGCTGCCCATGAGCTTGGCGTTGCCTTCGGTGAGGTCCGCCTCATCGACTATCTCGGGGAGCAGCACCTGATACGCGCTGCGGAAGAACACCGTGGCGGTGCCCGCGATCAACGTGACCGCGATCAGCTGCGCGACGGTCAGTACCCCGGCCCAGGCCGCGACCGGGATGCTCGCGAACGCCGCCAGCGAGATCGCGTCGCAGGTCAGCATGACCGCGCGGGGCGGCAGCCGGTCGACCCACGTTCCAGCGGGAACGCCGATGATGAGCCAGGGCAGCCAGACCATCGCGGTCAGTAGCGTGACGATGAACGTGCTCGTGTGCAGCGTCTCGATGGCGACCAGCGGGATGACGACGATGGTGACTGAATTGCCGACCTCGCTGATGCTCTCGCCGGTCCAGAAGAGCGCGAAGTTCCGCTGCCGCCACAACCCGCCCCGTTTCATCGCTGGGGGCTGACCGCGCTGTAGACGAACACCCGGGCGGCGCGCGCGCCGGGCGGCCGCAGCGCCGGGTCATCCCAGCGCTCGGTGTAGCGCTCCAGGATCGGCCAGATCTCGTCGTGGATCTGCCGCAGTTCCTGCGCGGTCACCCACATGGTCGAGCCGGCCAGGCCGGTAGCGTCGCGCCACTCTTCTGGCTCGCTCATCCGCAGGCCCAGCCAGGACCGCATCCGCTCGAACTCGTGCTCGGTGAACGCGTCGGTCGCCGCCTCCGCGGCGAGCTGGTCCGCCAGCTCGGGGCCGGGCGCGGACAGGTCCTGGTGGATGTCGATTACCCGCCAGGGCTTCTCCTTGCCGGAACCCGGCACCTGTTCGATGTAGCCGTACTTGCCGAGGATGCCCAGGTGGTACGCGCAGCTCGCGACGCTCTCGCCGGTCAGCTCCGCGCAGCGGGTCGCGGTCGCGGTGTCCTCGCGGCCAACGATGTCGAACAGTTTCCAGCGCAGTGGGTGCGCCAGCGCGCGCAGCCGAAGGGCGGCGGGGGACGCGGATGAATCGGTCATGTTGCTCAAGATACCTTGATAAAGAAACCTTTAGCAAGAAGTATTGATCAAGGTATCTTGAGCAACTCGGATGGAACAGGGTGGCGGCCCGGCAGGCTGAGGGCGGACCGCCACCCCGGTCAGCGCGCCACGCCGGGGCCGGCCTCACCCCTCTTGAGCCGGCCGCGGACCGCGGCGAGGTACCAGAGGATGCCGGCCACCTCGAAGCCCACCGCGTAGATCAGCACCGTGTGGCTGGAGGCGGGGCCGATCATGAACACGATGACCGCGATCGAGAAGACCAGGCAGGCCACCGATACCGGGACCAGCCAGCGGCCGAGTCCGAAGTAACCAGCCGGGGCGTCCGGAATCGACCCGCGCCGGTTGGCGATCAGCACCGCCACGCAGGTCGACCCGTAGGTCAGGTACAGCGCGACGTTCACCACCGCGAGCACGTTGGACACGAAACCGCCGGACAGCAAGTTGATGATGATCGCGAACACCCCGACCGCCAGGATCGTGTAGATCGGGGTCGCCGTCGCGGGACTGACGTAGGACCAGGTGCGGGAGAACGGCAGCATCTTGTCGCGGGCCAGCGAGAACGAGGTCCGGGTCGCGCAGGTGATGTTGGCCAGCAGGCAGGACAGCATGGCGACGAATGCCACGATCTGCAGCAGGTCAGCGGCGAACCCGCCGAAGTGCCCGGAGAAGATCGCGACCATCGGGTTGGCCGTGCCGTTCACCGTCTTGCCGAGAGCACCCGGAATCGCCATCGCGAACACCGCGTAGACCACGAAGGCCGCCACCCCGGAGATCGTGACCGCGCGGAACATGGCGCGCGGCGCCATCCGGCGCGGGTCGGTGGTCTCCTCGGCCAGGTCGGCCGAGCCCTCCCAGCCCGCCAGCGTCCAGACCGGCAGCAGCAGCGCCAGCCCGATGGTGTCGAATCCGATGCCGGCTCCGGTCGAGGACCCGCGCTGGAACAGCACGGAGGGACCCTGCACATGGTGGAAGAAGAACAGCCCGATCGCCAGCGCGACCGTCGCCCCCAGCGTGCCGAACAGCTCAAGCGAGGCGCCGGTGTTGTTGACCCACGAGGCGGCCTTGATGCTCAGCACGTTGATGATCACCGCGACCACGATGGCGACGACCGCCAGCAGGGCGATGTCCCAGTGCGTCGGCGTTGTCCAGATGTCCGGAGCGAACACCGAGGCCAGCGACACCGAGATGCCAGCCGACCCGACCAAGGTGCACAACATCGCGTTCCAGCCGGTGAACCAGCCATAGTGCGGTGAGACGATCCGGCTGGCCCACTGGTAGGCGTACCCGGTGACCGGCAGCCGGGCCGCCAGGTGCCCGTACACCAGGCTGATCAGCAGCACCCCGGCGCCAACCGGGAGCCACAGCCAGATGGCGACCCCGCCGAGCGCCTGAAACGGCTGGGCGAACAGGGTGAACACCGTCGTGGTGACGGAGATCATCGAGAAAGCGAGGGCGAACGAGGTGTACGAGCCCATCGTCCGGTTCAGCTGCTGCTTGTACCCGAACTGCGCGAGGTCAGCGTCGGCGCCCGCGGGGGCGGAGGTGGCTTGCCTGATATCCATTAGGGGGTCCTTCAGTCCATAAACGCGCCGCCGTTGACGGCGAGCGCTTCACCGGTGATGAAACCGGCGTCGGGCCCCGCGAGGAACGCGACGGCACGCGCCACGTCCTCCGGAGTCTCCAGACGGCCGAGGGGGGTGTCATCGACCCACGCTTGCTGTACCTCCGCAGGCGCGACACCGCGCAGCCCGGCCTCCCAGCCGAGTTCGCGGTCCTGCATGGGCGTGGCGACGTACCCGGGACAGACCGAGTTAACGGTGATTCCATGAGGTGCGAGCTCGAACGCCATCGCCTGGG
>JBEKHI010000150.1:0-21102 GCA_050012355.1 Streptosporangiaceae bacterium
AGAACTCGTCCGGGTACACGGCCGCCGCCCCGTGATCGTGATCGTTCATTTCTTCTCACCTCCTTCCTGTTGAACTACCTGAATCATATACCTGTTCGAACAGAGTATTCAAGAGTTAAGCGCAGAATTTCGAAATCATATTTGTATATTATGCCCGTTACTGGAGCGGTTTAGAGTCGGGTGCGGGGCGATTCACTAGTCCGAGCCCGTGTCCGCTGCCTTGCTCGTGAGCCCTGACGGTTATATCGCCGCCACCGGCGCGCACGGACCACGGGTACTGGCTTCCATGGCGCGAACGCAGTTCCCGGCGAGGGGGCTACGCGCTCAGCACCTGCTTGGCGGTAGCGAGGATGGTGTCCCTGTCGTAGTTGAAGAACGGGCGGAGCGCGGCGGGCGCGACCGTCCGGCCCCACTGGTAGATCATCCGCTGGGTCTCCTGTGAGCCGTCGTGCCATCGGCGCAGCACGTCCTGCAGGTTCAACGGGGCCGGCGACGCCTCGCCGTCGTCGAGGATCCAGGCCAGCTGGGCCACGGCGTCAGCGGGGGTCAATTGCCCGGCCGCGACGTCCCGCATGACTTGGTAGCAGTCGGTGAACTGCTGCTGGGAAGAAGCCAGTTCCGGGCAGAAGGTCCCGGGCAGCTCACCCTGGTGCAGCCGGTCCAGCACGGCGGCATCGCCGGTTTCGACGTACTGGTAGTAGGTGCCGGCGATCCGGATGACACCGAGGTTCCAGGCCAGATACCACATCTTCGACCAAGCCCGCCAGAGGTCGAAGTCGCGGAACGCGATGTAGGAGCCTGCGACGAGCTTGTCGTTGTTGTCCAGAAGGCTCTGGTTCAGCGTGTCGATGTAGGCGAAACGGCGGGCGGAGAAGTCACCGTCCTCGCGGGCCTTGAAGTAGACGGACATGAACGCCTCGATGACGGCCATGGTGTTGGCCATGCCCCGGCTGAACAGCGCGTCGATCGCGCCCGCGGCGTGGCTCATCAGCACCCAGCGGTCGCCGACGGTGACCGACGAGGAGAACTGGGTCCGGCCGGTGGAGATCCACGGGAACGCGGGAGTGGCATCCGCGAACTGGCGGGCCAGGGCGGGGAACCGCGCCAGCAGTTCCGCCCACTCCTGCTCGGCGGGGACGTCCTCGCGCTTCGGATACCGGGCCGAGTCGTAGCTGACGCCTACGCTGACCAGATCGGACTGCGAGTCAGGGTGGTTGTCGAAGGGGATGACCCACATCCAGCCGCCGTCGAACAGGTGGTGCAATGTGCCCTGGTGCCACAGGTTCGGCTGGCCACTAGACTTCTCCACCGAGTCGAACGGCAGCACCCCGCGCATGTGGGTGAAGATGGTGCGCGAATCGGTCTCGAACCGGCACGGCTGCTCGCGCAGGCCGAAGTGGCTGGCGAGCACCGAGGTACGCCCGGTGGCGTCGATGACGTAGTCCGCGGTGAACTCCTCGCCGGAGTCGAGCACGATCCGGGCGCGCTGGTCGTCGAACTCGATCTCGGAGACCCGGACTCCCTCCCGGCCGATCGCGCCGTAGCCGACGGCGGCCTGGTACAGATAGCCGTCGATGTCGGCCCGCATCAGGTGCGACTCCGGCCCGAACGGGCCTTCCGAGACGCTGCACTGGGTCACCTCGAACGGGTCGTGCTCCTGCTCGGGCCGGTGGTAAACGAAGCCGAAGTTGGTCTTCACCCCGCACCGGTCGCTGGCGTAACTGCGGATCCCGTGACCGGTCGACATCTGGGCCAGTTCGGGGACGTTATAACGCGCCGCCAGCAACCGCATCAGGAACGAGGTCTCGCCGATCGTGGACTCGCCGAGCGCGAACCGGGGGTGGCGGGCCGCGTCGACGATGGCTACCGGCACACCCTGGCGGGCCAGGATGGCCGCGGCGGTCGAGCCGCCGATGCCGCTGCCCAGGACCATGACTTCGACGTGGGTTGACACCTTTTCATCCGTTATGGGTAAGGGTTGCCGGCGGGCGGCCCGTTCGCGGTAGTACTCCACTCCGGCCTTGGCCTGGGCGGCGGCCACGGTGCGGCGGGTCAGGCCGTCGGCGGCAAGCCCGCGCTGGTCAGACTCCAGGCGGGGGATTAGGGCCCCGCTGAAGTGCGGCATGACCCGGCGGGCGAAGAGCTCGTAGGATCGCCGGGTGGCGTCCGGATCGGCGATGCCGGTCTGCTCGATGACGAAGGTGCCGGACCCGCCGCTGATGTCGATCATGCGCTGGATGTGGCCGATGGCTTGCTCAGGGGTGCCGATCACGCCGTGCCCGACCGTGGTCAGCACGTTGATCACCGCGTCGGTGTCGTTCAGGTCCACCGGAATGTTCATGGGCAGGATCTGCCGGATGTGCTTGATGTAGGCGGGCAGTCCCCAGCGTGTCTCGCGGCGGGCTTGTTCGGCGGTCTCGGCGATGTGCAGCGGGTTCATCACCGACCATCGGCTCCGGTCCATGGCCTGCCCAGATACCGTGGCCTGCTCGGACGCGATCTGGAACGCTGTCGTCATCGGGTTCTCCGAGCCCAGGCCGACGGCGGCCGAGGCGCCAAAGGACAGCATGCCGGCTCCGTACTTGCCGGCCAGCCGGGGTCCGGCTGGCGACCGGAGCACGGCGACCCGGATGTCGAGGTCTTCACTGAACGGCCGCAACTGAAGGACCCCGTTGTTCAGCGTGAACCAGTCGGTCTTCCGGGTCACCGGGCCGTCGAATCGCAGCAGGGCGATCATCGTCTCCAGCGACTCCTCCATCATGCGCCGCGCCTGCATCGGATCGAGCCCGATCATCTGTGCGTCCAACGGCAGCACACCGGCGCCAACGCCGAAGATAAGGCGTCCACGGCACAAATGATCCAGCTGGATGATCCGGTCTAGCAAGGTCAGCGGGTGGTGGTAGGGGAGCGTGCTTACGCCGGTCCCGAAGCGGATGCGGCTGGTCTGCGGTGCCGCTGCCGCGATCATGAGTTCTGGCGCGCCGATGATCTGCCAGCCGCCCGAATGATGCTCGCCGAACCAGAACTCATCGAAGCCAAGACGATCGCACAGCACGGCTAGGTCGATGTCGTCTTGCAGCTGAAGGGTGGGACTGTGCGACGGCGGGTGGATGGGAAAGGTCAGGACGCCGAACCGCAACCGACCCATCGGGCTTCGCTCCTGCCTGAGTGAGCTTCTAGATTCAGAGTCTCGACATCTTTACCCACTAAATACGGAAATGAGGCGGTATTAATCGGATGGCGCTCATGACGAGCGACACTGCCTGTCTCATGCGGCCCGGCGGGTGATGAGGACGGCGGCCACGGCGAGGGCAGCGGCGGGCCAAGCGATAAGTACCAGCAAGGACAGCGCCGGAGCGAGCAAGTTCGTCGCGGGGTGCAGGGCCACGACCTGATACGCGGCGACGGGCAGTGTGAACCTGTCGATCCGGTGGTTCCACGGAGACGGCAGCCACAGCAGGATGAGCGGTAGGTAGAACACGGCGGGCAGCGCGGCGATCGCGCCCGCTGTATGCCGGATGGCCGCGCCGAGCGCGACTCCGGTGAGAGCGACGACAACGAGGACGAAGCCAGCGGAGAGCACCGCTCCGGGAACTTGAGGGTGGGACAGGGATACGCCTTGGCCGTGACGTGACAGGATCGCCTGGGTGAGCAAGAACGACGCCACGGCGAGCAGCTCGCCGAACACCAGGGCCAGCGATCCGATGACCGCGGTCTTGGCGGCGAGCACGGCCAGGCGCTGCGGTACCGCCGTGAACGTCGTGCGGATCTGACCGGTCGCGCATTCGGATGTGAACGCCAGGACGCCTAGGATGCCTACCGCCAGAACCGGATATTCGGCCCAGCCGATGAAGCTGAACGCGACCGGGTCCGGCAGGCGGGCTCGGTGTCCGGCCGGAAAAGCGAACAGCATGCTCCCGGCCAAGGAAACGACGGCCGCAACGAGCAGGGCCCAGTACGTTGAGCGGACCGAGCGGAGCTTGGTCCACTCCGAGATGAGCACGTCGCGAGCGCGGACAGCGAGCCCCGGCCCGGCTTGCTCGCCGCGGCGGATGTTAATTGTGGTCATCGCGCGACCGCCCCTTCTCCGGCCTGGTACTCGACGCTGTCTTTGGTGATATCCAGGTACGCGTCCTCGAGCGACGCGTGTCGTGGCGTGAGTTCGTGGACCGGGATGCCGTGTCCGGCGGCCAGTCCGGCGATGGCGGCCGCCTCCATGCCGCTCACGGCGAGCCCGCTGTCGTCCTCAGGGGCAACTGTCGCGCCTTGCGCCATGAGCACTCTGGCGAGGTCACCTGAGCGCGGCGACCGGACCAGCACATCCCCGCGCGCATTGGCCTCGATGAACTCGGTCGTGGGCATGTCGGCGAGCAGCTTGCCGCGTCCGATGATGATCAAATGCTCGGCGGTCAGGGCCATCTCGCTCATCAGATGGCTGGAGACGAAGACCGTGCGGCCCTCGGCGGCCAGCGACTTGAAGAGCTGCCTGATCCAGTGCACACCTTCCGGGTCCAGGCCGTTGACTGGCTCGTCGAACATCAGCACCGGGGGATCGCCCAGCAACGCGAGGGCGATCCCGAGCCGCTGCTTCATGCCCAGCGAAAATCCCTTGACCCGCCGGCCGGCGACGCTCTCCAGTCCGGCCAACCGGAACACCTCGGTGACGCGCCGCCGCCCGATGCCGTTGCTCTGCGCGACCGACAGCACGTGGGCGTAGGCGGATCGCCCCGGGTGCACCGCACCGGCGTCCAGCAGCGAGCCAACCTGATGCAGCGGGCGGATGATTCCTCGGTACGGATGGCCGCCGACGAGCGCCCGTCCGGAGGATGGGGCATCGAGGCCCAGGATGATCCGCATCGTCGTTGTCTTGCCCGCGCCGTTCGGGCCGAGGAAGCCGGTCACCTGCCCGGGACGGATCGTGAAGCTCAGGCCGTCCAACGCGGTGACCGGGCCGAACCGCCTGACCAGCCCGTCCACCTCGATCATCGCCGGCCCGCGCCCGACGGGATGCGTTACCAGCGTCGGCCGTTCCTGGGGCGGACTAGGGGCCGGATCAGGAAATTCCGGCGACTCAACCGGCTCACTCTCCCGGCCGAAGATCAGGTAGGCGAGCCCGCCCCAAGGAAAGGAGGCGCAGATGATGACCGCCCATGCCCACTTGGGCAGGTTGGTTACCCGGCGCCGCACCAGGCTAACCAGGCAGAAGGCATCGAAGGCCAGCAGACAGCAGGCACCGGCGGCGATCGCCGCAATGGTCGGCGGGGTCATGAAGTTGCCCCCGCCCCGGAATGTAGCGATGGGTTCGTCCACAAGCGCAGCAACGAGTCACCGATGGAATTGAGCAGTACGAGACGGCTAGCGACGATGAGATGCGTCCGGTTGTCACTGATCCGGACGGTCAGCGACGCGATCCCAGGGCCTGCCCCGGACATGACGGCGGTGTCGCCACGCGGGCGGATGAGCCAGCCGAGGCCCGCATAGCCTCCGCCGCGCTCCGGCGCGGCCTGGGGTGTCAGCGCCTCGCGCGCCAGCGCCACGGGCAGCAGGGATGACCAGCCAGTCCCGAACCGGACAAGGTCTGCCGCCGTCGCCCACAGCCCGCCGGCGGCTGGGAAGACGCACACCGCGGAAGGGACCGGCTCGAAGATGCCGGTGGCCGTCACGCTGTAGCCGGTAACCGCCCGGGGTCCGATGTCGGTCGCCCGGGCGGGAAACGACGAACGGTTCATCCCGAGCGGTTTTAGCACCAACTGGGTCACCGCGGCGGTGTACGGCAATCCGGTGACGTCGGCGATCAGCTGCCCCAGCACGGCGAATCCGGAGTTGACCGGTCGGATCACGCCACGCGGGCCGCCGCAGCCGAGGACCGGGCCGGTGATCGTCACTAGTTCGGGCACGCTGGTGCTGAACAGCTCGGCCTGATTCGCCGGGACGTTGTCGACTCCGCTGCTGTGGCTCAGCAACTCCCTGATGGTGATGGTGTCGTCGGCGAGGCGCACCGTGTGCAAGAGGTCGTTGGCAGGAGCATCGAGAGCGAAGCGGCCGTCGGCGACCAGGCACAGCACGGCGGTGCTGGTAACGAGCGCGGCCAGGCCCGAGGCGGGAAGCAGGTGACCGGTGTCCAGGATCTCGGATCGCTCCAGATCCGCCCAGCCTTTCGCGACCGCCCACGCCGGGACACCAGGATCGCCGCCCGCGATGACCAGGGCCGCCGGGCCGAGTTCAGCGAAGGCGTCGTCGGCGATTCTGGTCGCGCCGACGGGCACGTCGCCGAGGATGCGGGCAGGTGGCGGTGCCGCCACGCGCGAGTCGGTGATCCCGGTGCCGAGGGGAATCGTCTGTATCCCGGTCAGCAGGTGCGGCGGGGACTCCTCCGCCGCGGCGACTAGCTCAGTAGCCACGATCCGGGCGCGAACTACCAGCGGTGCCTGGTCTACGACGACGAGATCCCCGTGCAGGCCCGGGGCCTTGCTCACGATCTCCGCGACAAGCTCGTCGGCCGAAAGCACGTTGAAGACTTCATCGCTGAAATGTTGCCGTAGCTCCTGCTCGCCCGGGGCCGTCCAGCCCGGCTCACCGACGCCCGCGAACCGGGCGATCACCCATTCCAGATGCGGCAGCGCCCGGCTCTCCACCTCGGGCTGGCTGCTGATGAACTGCTTGAGAGCAGCCCAGTTGGGCTGGCCGTACTCCCTGGCGATGGCCCCCTGCACGTCGTGGAGTGTGGAGAACTCGCCAGTGGCCAAGCGGCGTTTAGCCTCAAGCTTGAGGTACCGGAGGCTTGGGCGGGTTGGCAGCGGACGTTGTCTGGCTGGCATGGCAGCCCTTCCTTCACGCCCGGGGGTCCGCTGCATCGGGCAGGAAAGAGCAGCCTTCAGAAAGGTTCATTCAGCCGGTGAGCTTGCAGCTCTGCCCGCGGACCTGGGTGCGCCCGGAAACGCCAGCAGAACACTACTTCCTCCGAGGGCTTGAGTAAAGCTCATCGCGGCTCTCAGCAGCGGAGCGTTCCTGGTGGGTGCTGCACTACCTAGCAAAGCCTGGTTCATCCCGGGGGGATGGTCGCGGTGGCGTGAAAGTGGCGCGGGCTGCGGGTCGTGGCGGGCCGCTGCCGCGTGCGGCGCTGTGCGGAGGCATCTTCTCCCGGGTTGGTGCACCCCGGCTGCCGGGCATATCTGGGCATTACGGACGGGAAATGTGCACTAAGCCGGGAGAAGTCAGCTGGCCGCCAGCGGGTTCGGGCCGGCTGCCACGCCCAGCCGAGGTGGAGGACTCTCCGGTCAGAGCCTGGGTAATGCAGCACCCACCAGCAACGGAGTACCAGTCAGGAGATCACGCCAGCAACATCTGCACTGTCAGCACCACGACCATCAACAGTGCACGCCTCGGGCCGCAGGCGCGGCGTGATGACGGCGCAGCGGTTCTGGCGGCGGCTGCAAATGGCTGCGTCCCTGCCGGAGACATAGCTCCGGCAGGGACGCTCGAACGGAATGGCTTAACGGCGCGCGTAGGCTACGCGGCCAGCAGCCGCTCGAAGAACGAACGGTAGCGGCGCAGGCCCTGCCTGAGGTCCTCCGTCGAAACCTGGCCATCGTCTCCTGACCAGCGCTTTTCAAGGTCGGTGCGCTCGCTGGCGAACATCGTCGCCAGCCGCTGCATGAGCTCTGCTACGAGTTCGTCGGCTTCCTGGACTGCCTTGCTCGGCTCGTCGACAAACTCTGCCTGGATGTCTTTCCAGCGCGCGGTAATGCTCTGCAGTTCGCCGTCCTCCAGCAAGCTGGCGTGCGAGCCGGCGCGGACGTCTGCGGAGGTACGCCCGGATGCGGCGTCACCCGCGCCGAAGGACGCGGCGTCCCGGTTATCGTAGCTTTCGTCCTCGGCCGACATCGGGACGTCACCTTGGCCCGTCCTAGTGCCGGCAGTGGCGATCTGCTCTGTGGTTAGCCCATGGTCTGGTGTGCTGTCAGCGTCGTTCATCGTGCGCGTCACCGGCCTATCTGCTGGTCGTGGTAATCCAGGTCCGAGGCCACCGGACTGGTGCCATCGCTTTCCATGGCAGTCGGGTCATCGGCCGGGCCGTTGGCCTCCTCGTCCTGGAGTTCCGCCCCGGCCGGGTCGCGCGGCTGGGCGACGAGGTCGGCTCCATCTGGGCGGAGCAGCTCGCTGAACAGCGCCCGGTACCGCAGTAGCGCCTCGCGCAGTTCTTCGGTGCTCGCTTGCTGGTTCTCGGACCGTTGCCGCACGTCGTGCGCGAACCGGTAATCCTCCACCGTGTTCGGATGGTCCACCGACACCAGCTCAGCCTGGGCATCGAAGTTCTGCATCGGGTAGCCACGCGCCTCCATGACGCGGGTAACGAGAGCATCGGCAGCGGCGGTGGCTTCGGCCGGCTCGTCGACGAAGTGTTCCTGCACGTCCTGCCACTCATCCGAGTAGCTCAGGCGGGCAGCTTCCGGCAGCGGCTTGATGTCGAACTCGGCGCGCCGCTTCTCACGATCGAGAAGGTCAGCCTCGGCGGCTCGCCGGCCATCGCTGTTCTCCACCGTCCGGTCGTATTCCGGCCCGAAGCGATCGCGGAGCACGGCGGTTCTGCGTTTTCTAGCGCCCGTCACGATCAGCGCGATGACGGCCACCACAGCGATGACGATCACCACCCATATCCAGGTAGCCATCAGATCCTCCTGTCGTTGAATGTGACTCAGCTACCCGGCCCCCGGCACCTAAACGGTTCAGGGCCGAGCCACGGCTCACGTGTACGCCGCCGCCCGCCGGGTAACGGGTGGCCATGAAGACAACGGGGGCAGACGAGACAGCGAAGCACGGTGCGGTGATAACCCCGTACCCGGACGGCCCGCTTATCTTGCGCGGCCGGTTCGTCATTACCGCCGGGGACGGGCAGCCCGTCCCGGCCGGGCGGCGAACGGTCGCGCTGTGCCGGTGCGGCCAGTCAGCAAGTAAGCCGTTCTGCGACGGATCTCATGCACGGACCGGGTTCCGCGCCGACGGTCACGCCCTCACGGCGGAAGGCGGCACCGCGGCGGAAGGCACCGCGGCGGAAGGCAGCAGCGAAGACCGCCCGGCCCGCCAGCATGACAGCAGGTAGCTGGCGACTGCGTCATCGAGTGCCAGGCAGCACGATGCGCCGAACAGGATGTCACCGGAAGCGCCCGGCCGCTGCGCGGCATAGCTGCCGCACAGGTCATGGGCGGCGATCTGCTCGTGGACGGCATCCGCCTCGACATGCTCATCGAAGTAACGGCGCGCCGCCTCGTCGGCCCCGAGGCGACGCGCGCCCGCCGAATACCGCCGGTTAGGGCCGGTGGAGGTCATCTCCAGTGCCGCCAGGTGCCCGAGCAGCGCGCCCAGCCAGCGGCGGTTCAGCGCGAACACCGACATCAGGTTGCTGACCGCCAGCGTCACGGCCGGCACGGCCGGGACATAGTGCCCGTACTCGTCGTCGAGCCCGGCCCACCGCATGGTGGACCGGAACAATTCCGAGTGCATCCGCTCGGGGATGCCGCCGCCGTATTCGTCAGCCTGGATTTCCACCAGGGCGGCCTTGGCCGGCCCGGTCAGCCGGGGGATACCGAAACTGTGCGGGTCAGCCTCCTTGAGCTGGTAGACCGACCGGTGCGCGAGGTACTCGGTGAACTGGCCCCGGTCGGCTTCCCGAGCGAGGTAGCCTGCCAGATCAGGGCCTCCCGCGCGGCGTGTCAGCGCGGTTAGGGTGACCGCGACGGACGGCGCGGCGGCGGGGTGGCCGAGACCGCGCAGGCTGGCCAGCCACCGCTGCTCCAGGGTCCCGCGGAACCCGATGATGGCCGGATTCCACTCCCAGCGCTCGTCGACATCGTCGAACCCGCGGTAGTGCAGTTCATAGCAGCACCACAACGCGAGCTGCAGGTCATCGTCGTGCCACGCTGGCCTATCCGGTACGAGTCCAGGCACCGGCGGCACCGGCCCGGCCGGGTCCGCGCCGGTCAGCGTCGTGACCAGCCAGGCGCTCAGGCAGCCGCGAGGGGGAGGGAGTTTCACTCCGCCGCGCTACCCGGACGGCGGCCGGACAATCCTGACCGTGTGGCGCGCTTACCGGCGGGCCGCCGGCGGGAAGTCCGCGGTGGGGCTGTTCACGACATAACGGGCGACGTCGGTGAGTCGCTGGTTGGTGCTGCGGGCTTGCCCGCGCAGCAGCGTGAAGGCCTGGTCCATGTCCAGGCCGAGTCGCTCGGCGAGCCTGCCTTTGGCCTGTTCGATGACTACCCGGCTGTTCAGTGCCGCCTGGAGTTGCTCGGCGAGGGTCTCGGCCCGGCGCACGTTGCGTTCCTGCAGCAGGCCGATGGTGGCGACGTCGGCCAGGGCCTGCCCGACGCGCAGCTCGGCCTCGCCGAGCGGGCCGGTGTCCGCGCCGAACAAGTTCAGCGCGCCGATGACCTGGTCCCGCAGCCGCATCGGCAGCGCGTTCACGGTGACGAACCCGGCGCGGGTCGCGGCGGCTGCGAACCGGGGCCACCGCTCGCCCTGCCCGGCCAGGTCAGCCGCGATGACCCGCTGCCCGGTGCGGAAGCAGTCCAGGCATGGTCCCTGGTCGTTCTGGATCTGGAACAGCTCGATCAGCCCGGCTTCGTCGCTGGAGGCCGCGGCCACCCGCAGTTGCCCGCGGGGGTCGGCGAGCACTACCCCGGCCGCCGATACCGACAGCAGCTGGGTGCTGCGGTCGGTGAGCATGTGCAGGAAGTCGATCACGTCGAAGTCGGCGACCATCGTGTCCGCCAGGGCGACGAAGGTATCCGAGAGTAGGTCAGCGTCCATGATGATCACCTTCTCCTCAGGAGCGGGAAAGACAGGGAGGGCATTGAGCGTGTCATGGACCGCCGTTCCCGTCGTGGTCGCGGTGTAGCCGCAGCCGACGGGCGACGATGTCGCGGGCCACGTCGGCCAGCCGCCGGTCGTTGACATAAGCGTAAGTCCGGAGCCGGGCAAACGCCTCAGCGATATCGACGCCAAGCTGAATCGTGAGCATGCCGGTGGCCTGATCGATCTCGGCCCGGTGCAGCGCCAGATCGGGGGACTGCCCGTTAACGGGCAGTCCGTTCCCGTTGTTCCGGTATCCGTCCAGCAGCAGCAGCGTCGCGGCATCGGCCAGGATGAGTGCGTCACCGAGCCGGGTGCCTGGCAGCGGGCCGGGCGAGTCGCGGTACAGCCCCATCACCCCGGCCCGAATCGCCCCGATCGACAGCGGGAACGCGAAGACCGCGCCCGCGCCGAGCCGGCTCGCGGGCCCGCTGAACCCCGGCCACCGGCGGCCCGAAAGCTCATCGCCTAGATTCGCCGCCAGCACCGGCGCCGCCGACGCCAGCGCATCGTGGCAGGGTCCCTCGCCCAGCGTGAGCTGCAGCTCGGCGAGCTGCTCGGCCACCGGGTCCGTCACCGACATCACGAAATCCGGTCCCCGGCCGCCCGACACAGTGACCCACGCCCCGCTTACCTGCGCGGACTCGACGGCGACCGCGCACACGTCGGCCACCGACACACGCCGGTCCGACGCGGCGGCGTGCCCGGCGACCAGGCCCCACACCACCGCGGGCCGGCTCGTGGTCACCCCCGCAGACCACTACGCGCGCGCAGCCAGCGCGGTGACCAGGACCGGTCTCCGGCGGCCGCCTTCCGCGCCACCATCCGGGCACCTGACAGCATCGCCCGCCCGGGCCGCGGGATGCTGACCGCGCCCCACCGGCCATCTCGTCGGCCGGCGCTGTCCGCGGCGGCGGCCACGCTGGCATAGACACCCGGTACGCCCAGCAAGCTCAGCAACCGCAGCACCGACCCGTGCGGCGCGGCCAGCAGCACATCGCCGCCCGACTGGCGGGTTGACTTGCGTACCCTCAGCAGCGCACCGGTGGCATGGCAGTCGATGAAGTCCAGGGTCTCCAGGTCGATGATCAGGTGCTTCCCATCCACCGCTAGCGCCGTCACCGCGCCGGCCGCCGCCTCGGCGTCCGTCGTGTCCAGCTCACCGCACAGCACCACGACAGCGTAGTCGCCACATACCCGGGTTCGCAGCTCAGCATTCCCCACGGACGGCCTCCCGCCTGGACAGCCAGGCGGGGTCCCGACCAGACGAGCTAATTGCCCGCAGTAGTCATGTTACTCCCCGGTGGGCACCGAAACCATTCACCAACTGGCGGGAACGGGCATGCCCTCCGTGTACCCAGACATCGACTGGACGCCCACCACCGCGCGGTCCGCGAACTCCTCCAGATCCCGGGCGCCGGCGTAGGTCATGGCGGACCGCAGCCCCGCCACGATCATGTCCAGCAGGTCCTCCACCCCCGGCCGTTCCGGTGACAAGTACATCCGTGCCGAGGAGATCCCTTCCTCGAACAACGCCTTCCGCGCCCGTTCGAAGGCGGAATCACTGGCCGACCGCAGCCGCACCGCGCGAGCCGAGGCCATGCCGAAAGACTCCTTGTACAGCCGGCCGTCCGGATCGCGGAACGTGTCGCCAGGCGACTCATAGGTCCCCGCGAACCACGATCCGATCATCACCGACGACGCGCCGGCCGCCAGCGCCAGCGCCACGTCCCGCGGATGGCGGACCCCGCCGTCGGCCCACACGTGCCTGCCAAGCCGCCGCGCCTCGGCGGAGCATTCGAGCACCGCTGAGAACTGGGGCCGTCCGACGCCGGTCATCATCCGGGTGGTGCACATCGCGCCCGGTCCGACGCCGACCTTGATCACGTCCGCGCCCGCCTCCACCAGGTCGGCCACGCCGCCCGCGGTGACCACGTTGCCCGCCACGACCGGCACGCTGGGTGACAGCGACCGCACCGCCCGCAACGCGGCGAGCATCTTGTCCTGGTGCCCGTGCGCGGTGTCCACCACGAGCACGTCCGCGCCCGCGTCCAGCAGCACCTTGGCCTTGGCCTCGACGTCCCCGTTGACCCCGATGGCCACGCCGACGCGCAGCTTGCCGTGGGCGTCAAGGGCCGGGGTGTACAGCGTCGCGCGCAGCGCGCCCGTCCTGGTCAGCACGCCGGTCACCCGCCCGGCGGCGTCCACCACCGGAGCCAGCCGGTGGCGGCCCTCGTGCAGCAAAGAGAATGCCTCCGCTGGCGGCGTGCCAGCAGGCAACGACACAGGATCCGGCGTCATAACGTCGCGGAGCTGGGCGAACCGGTCCACGCCCGTGCAGTCGGCCTCGGTGACGACGCCGACCGGGGCGCCCGCGCCGTCGGTCACGATGATCGCGCCGTGGGCGCGCTTGGGTAGCAGGGACAGCGCCTCGCCCACGGTGTCGGTGGGCGCCATCGTGATCGGCGTGTCCGCCACGGTGTCCCGGGACTTGACCCAGCCGATGACCTCGGCCACCACGTCGCCCGGGATGTCCTGGGGGATGATCGCGAGCCCGCCGCGGCGGGCCAGGGTCTCCGCCATCCGGCGGCCAGAGACCGCGGTCATGTTGGCCGCGACCAGCGGGATGGTGGCGCCGCTGCCGTCATCGGTGGACAGATCCACGTCGAGCCGTGAACCTACGGAGGACCGGGAGGGCACCATGAAGACGTCGCTGTACGTCAGATCGTGCCCTGGCTGCTGGGAGTCGTTAAGGAACCGCACGTCACCTAGTGTCCCCGAAAACCCCGCCCGGGTGCCAAACGGGCGAGTTCACGGGGTGTTGAGGCCGAACGCCGCGAACATGATGTCGGCGATCCTGTCCGCCATTTCCTCCGCGGGCAGCTGGACTTCCGCGCTGATCAGGTAATTGACTCGCTCCAGCATCATCAGGCACGCGACTGCGGTCAGCTCGGCGTGCTCGGTGTGGCGTCCGGCTTTCTCCGCGGCCGCCGTCATTCCGGTGGTCATCGCCTCGGCGATCGAGAAGAACAGCCGGAGGCCGTCTCCGAAGACCTCCTCGGGCACCAGGTCGGCCTGGCTGAGGATGCGGATCACGGTGGCGTGCGCGCTGTAGGCGTCGAAGAACTTCCGTACCCACTGGCGGAGCACTTTCTGGCCGGTTTCGTCGTTGGTGACGACGGGGAAGTCACCGGCGACGATCTCCATGTCATGGAGGGCGTCGCGCAGCAGCGCCTTGTAGAGATCGTCCTTATTTGAGAAGTACAGATAGAAGGTTCCGTGCGAGATGCCAGCGCGGCGCACCACGTCGTCGACACGGACCCCGTGGAATCCGCGCTGCTCGAACTCGACCATGCCAGCTTCGAGCAGCTTGCGCACGGTCTCCCGGCCCTGTGCACGCAGCTCTCTGTCTTGTGCCGGGACCCCTCCGCCAAGCGAAGGTCTTGGCTGCGGCTTACGCGCTCTCCGTCCATGAGCGGTGGTCCCGGGGCCGCGGTCTGCCTCCTGGGTCATGACGTCAGAGTAGCCGTAGTAGGGCGCCGAGAGGCGCAGATAGGGTGCCGACTCGCCAATCCCCCTACCGCAGGTGTGGTGCGGACCGTTATGGTTGGGTAATTGTGAGATACCGGACGTTGCTCGCGGGTGCCGTCGCGACCGGGCTGGCCGTCAGCGCTGGCGTCGCGACCGGCGCCGAGGACGCACAGGCCTCAATCATCCCGGTGCCGGCGGCAGGTAGCGCGGGCGCCGTCTACGCGACCACCACCAGTTCGGTGACCACGAGCGGTATGCCTCGCCAGCTGATCGTTCCCGATCTGATCGCCGCGCTGCCGTCCGGCCTGTCAGACGCCCAGCTCGCCCGGATCGGCAAACTCGCCGGGGTGCGCGCCATCCAGGCCGTCAGCGGCGGCGAGATCACGATCAACGGCAAGTCGGCCGAGGTACTTGGCGCGACCGCCAGCCAGCTTCGTGAGTGGGCCCCGCCGACCATGGCCACCGACGATGCTCTGTGGGCCAGTTTCAGCAAGGGTGACCTGATCACCACCAAGACCTCCGCCAAGCGTCTCGGGCTGCGGGCCGGGAGCAGCTACCCGGTCACCGCCGCGGTCACCACCCAAGTGGCGGCCGGGCCGACGGCCCCCTCGTTCGGCATCTCGGGTATCGACGCGGTGGTCAGCGCGGACCGGGCCACCGAGCTCGGTCTCGTCAAGAAGGTCGCGGTGCTGATCAACGCGCCCGGCTCCGATCTCATCAAGCTGGCGTCCGCGGTCAGTGCCGTCGTCGGCTCCAAGGGGCACGTGGTGCGGCTGGTGCCGGTAACCGTGAGCGATGATGAGCTTCCGGTGGACAGCTCGGTCTCGACCACCGCCACGCCCACCACGTACACGCAGCTGTACCAGGAGTCGGCGAAGCTGTACTGCCCGAGCCTGTCCTGGACGGTGCTCGCCGCGATCGGCGAGATCGAGAGCGGCGACGGCCGGAACGACGGGCCGTCCTCGGCCGGGGCACTCGGCCCGATGCAGTTCATGCCGTCCACCTGGGCCCTCTGGGGTATCGACGCGTTCGGCCAGACCGGCACACCGGACATCATGAACCCGCTCGACGCGGTGCCGTCGGCGGCCCGGATGCTTTGCGCCGACGGCGCGGGCCAGGGCGGCGCGAGCCTGTCAAGCGCGATCTACGACTACAACCACGCGACCTGGTACGTGACCGAGGTTCTCGACCTCGCGGCCGAGTACGCCCAAGAGAACCAGTCCTAGCTGGTACGCAGCCGCCGCGACCCCGCCAGCGAGACCAGCAAGGCCACCCCGCCGCAGCAAGCCGCGAGCAGGTAGCCACGGCGCGGGCCCTCGGAGTCCAGCACGAACCCGACCACGGTCGAGCCGAAGGCGACCCCGACCGAGATCCCGGTGGACAGCCAGGTGGTCGCCTCGGTGAGCCGCCCGGACAGGGCCTGGGACTCGACGATGCTGTACCCGGCGATCAGCGTCGGCGCGATCGTGAGCCCGCACAGGTAGATCGCGCAGGTCAGCGTGATCAGGTTCGGCTGGGCCCAGAACGTCGCGACCCCGGCCACCGTCACCGCCAGCGTGATCACGAACCGGCGCGACACCGGCGACCGCCAGTGCCGCGCGCCGTAGAACAGCCCGCCGGTGGCGCTGCCAAACGCGTAGGTCCCGAGGATGAACCCGGCCAGCGGCTTGTGCCCGAAGTGCTGCGCGAACGCCACCGTGGACAGATCCACCGAAACGAACATCCCGCCCAAGCAGACATACACAGGGACCATAACGACGAGTCCAGGTGCCGCGAACCACGCCCCCCTCTTGCCGAACCACGCCCCCCTCTTGTCGATGTGACATCGACCGCGCTCTATGCCGGTCGATGTCACATCGACAGTGGTTGGGGCGGCCGCGGCGGGGGCGGGGGTGGCGGCGACCGCGGCTGCGGCTGCGGACAGCCGGGTGGGGGGTTCGGTGGAGCGCTGGGCCGCGAACCAGATGGTGCCGCCGACGCAGAGCACCGCGGCGACGGCGACTCCGGCCGGAGGGGCGACCTGAGTGGCGAGCAGGGTCACCATGGCGGGGCCGAGCACGAAACAGATCTCATCGGCGACCGACTCGAACGAGAACGCCGTGTGCAGGCTGGTGGTGCCTGCTAGCAGCATGCTCCAGCGGGCGCGCACCATCGCGCCGAGTGACGGCATCGTCGCCCCGGCCAGGGCTCCGGGGATGAACCACGCCCAGACCGGCGCGTGCAGCGAGACGGTCAGGATGAGCAGCGCCGTGGAGCTGGCGAAGACCAGCGCGAGCGGCAGCAGCACCCGGCGCTGGCCGAGCCGGTCGACCACCCGGGCGGCCTGCGGGGCGACGAACGCGTAGCCGAGGGAACCGACTGCCGACACCGCGCCCGCGACGCCGTAGTGGCCGGTGATTCCCGAGATGAACAGCACCGTCCCGAGGCCGAACATCGCCATCGGCATCCGCCCGATGACCCCCGCCGCGGAAAATCGCCAGGCGTTCGGTACCGCGAAGATCTCCCGGTACGGCGCGATCACTCGGCTCAGCCGGCGGCCACGCGGCTCGCCCGTGTGATCGGCACTGGTCATCGCGCTTAAGACCATATCTGACCTGGTCAAGTGATATTCGCCCGGTTGGGTAGGGGGTTGGGGAGTTGGGTAGCGGGATTGGGCGGATGGTTGGATGGTGGCATGCCGGATTACGACGCGTTCTTGTTGCTGTCCTTTGGGGGACCGGAGGGCCCGGATGACGTGATGCCGTTCCTGGAGAACGTCACCGCGGGCCGAGGGGTGCCGCGGGAGCGACTGGCCGATGTCGCGGAGCACTACTACGCCGTCGGCGGGGTCAGCCCGATCAACGCCCAGTGCCAGGACATGCTCACCGCGGTGCGGGACAACCTCCGCGTACTCCTCGTACTCCTCGTGCAGGCAGTACCTGGACGACATCGAGCGGGCCCGCGCCGAGGTCGGGCCCGGGGCGCCGGTGATCGACAAGATCCGGCCGTACTACGACCGGCCGGGCTTCATCGAGCCGTTCGCCCGCGCCACCCGGGAGGCGATCGAGTCGCTGCCCGCCGATGTCCGCGACGACGCGCGCCTGGTGTTCACCGCGCACAGCATCCCGGAGGGGATGGCCGCGACCAGCGGCAGCAAGGAGTCGGGGACCGGCCTCGGGCCGCACGGCAGCTATGTGACCGAACTCACGTATGCCGCTCGCCAGATAGCGGAACGTGCGGGCCGCGATTCCTGGGACCTGGTCTTCCAGAGCCGCAGCGGACCTCCCTCGGTGCCCTGGCTCGAGCCGGACGTGTGCGACCACATCCAGGGACTGGCGAAGCAGGGGGGCCGGGCCGTCGTGGTGATCCCGGTCGGTTTCGTCACCGACCACATGGAGGTGCTGCATGACCTGGACACCGAGGCGGCCGAGCTCGCCACCTCCCTCGGCCTGGCGTTCGCCCGGGCCGCCACGCCCGGCCTGACACCGGAGTTCACCGCGATGATCACCGAGCTTGTCCAAGAGGCGACCCGAGCCGCCGCCGGGCCCGGGTGCCCGGCGGACTGCTGCCAGCACCGGCCAAGGAGGCCCGCATGATCCCGGACGCGCAAGAGCTGCTCGGCATCGCGCTGGACGCGGCCCGCCAGGCGGGACAGTTGCTGGCCGGTGCGGGCCGTACCGAAGTGGCGGCGGTGAAGTCGAGCCCGACCGACGTGGTCACCGAGATGGACCGGGCCGCCGAGTCGCTGATCAAGCAGATCATCCGGGGCGCCCGCCCCGATGACGCCTTCCTGGCCGAGGAGAGCGGCGCGAGCGAGGGGGAGACGCGGGTGCGGTGGGTCGTCGACCCGCTGGACGGGACCGTCAACTACCTCTACGGGCTGGCTGACTGGGCGGTGTCGATCGCCGCCGAGGTGGACGGGACCGTGGTGGCCGGAGTGGTCGAGGTGCCAAAGCACGGCGAGACGTTCGCCGCCGTGCTCGGGGGAGGGGCCTGGGTCACCGACGCCGCCGGGCGGCATGAGCTGCGCTGCGCGCCGGGGCCGGAGCTGTCCCAGGCGCTGATCGGCACCGGCTTCGGGTACCTGGCGGGACGTCGCCGGGTGCAGGGTGAGGTCGTCGCGGCGCTATTGCCGCAGATCAGGGACATCCGGCGCGGCGGCTCGGCGGCCGTGGACCTGTGCAGTGTCGCGGCGGGCCGGGTGGACGGTTACTACGAGCGCGGGCTCAACCCCTGGGATTTCGCGGCCGGTGCCCTGATCGCGGCGGAGGCCGGAGCCGTCGTCGGCGGCCTGGACAAAGCCGGGCCGGGGACGTCGATGACCATAGCGGCCGGCTCGAGGTTGTACCCTCTGCTCGCCACGGCTCTTACCGAACTGAAACCGGAGCGAGACGCGGCGCGCTGATGTTCAATGCGGAATATGCGAGGGCTGTGAAAGGTTTACCAGCGGCTAGGACCCCCGGAGCCGAGGACACGGCCGGGCGATCACGCTGGGATGCGTGCGCGCCGCCCGGAAACGTGACAGAATTCCCCGCCGGAATCGGGCATGACCGAGGCGTCCCGAGCGTTACAACCGCGCAGCACCCGCGCACCAAGACGGAGGGGGATGGAGCACTCAGATGGCTACTGACTACGACAGCCCGCGCAAGGGCGACGACGACATGACAGAGGACAGCCTGCAAGAACTGCAGGCTCGCCGGATGGACAAGTCGTCGAGCACGATCGATGTTGACCCGGATGATGTCGCAGAGTCGTTGGAGCTTCCCGGCGCGGACTTGTCCAATGAGGAACTCTCGTTCCGGGTGATCCCGCGTCAGGCGGATGAGTTCACCTGTTCGCGATGCTTCCTCGTGCATCACCGCAGCCAGCTTGCGGAGGAACGCAATGGTCAGCTGGTTTGCCGGGAGTGCGCCGCCTGAGGCGCCGGCACGGGAGCGCGCCAACGGCGCTCCCGTCCGGTGCTCAGCCGGTGATCTGAGCAGGTCCCTCGCTGTCGCGGGGCGACCGCTTGCGCGCTAGGGCACGCGTCACCAGCAGTCGCGTGGCCTGCGCCGTGACGCCGGTGACTATCGCCCAGGTGAGCGCCTCCCCGAGGCCGACCTGCGGGTCTTCGGGGTGGGCCGGCGGCTTTTTCCCAGTCGTCCGCGTCCAGGCCAGCGTGATGAGCTTGCGGGCCGCGAAGGTCGCACCCGTCGCGGCGACCATGCCGATGACCTTGGCGGTCAGGTCCTTATCGTCCTTATCTGACACTGCGGATGCCTCCTGATTCCCGGTGTTACCCCGTGAAACTACCCGACGGCTGCCGGCAACTCTCGATCGCGGCGGCGAGTTCATCCGGGTGCCGGGTGGCGATCAGCCAGTACGGGTGCGAACTGCCGGTGTCGGTCACGGAAATGTACACGGTCCGCTTCAGGTAGGGTCGCAGCAGCAGGTGCGCGGTCGGATCGCCACGCGGGCCACGGAGCCGGGCTGACTGCTTCTCATCAAGAGCCGCGACTTCACCCACGTACTCCAGCGACAGCGCGTCTCCGCCCGCCTGGAGCACGCCGTCGGTAACCTTGATGCTGGTCGCGCCCCACGCCAGCAGGAAGCCGCCCACGACCGCGGTGAAGACGATGTAGACCACGGCGGGCCCCATCCCGCGCATGTTCGCGTAGGCGAAGATCTCTGCGCCGAGGACGGCGATGGTGGGGATGGACAGCAGCCACCACGACACGGGCACGCGAAGCCGTTCGCTGTAGGAACGCATGACACCACGGTAGTTGGTTAGATGGACTCATGGCGGCACGGGGGCGCACAACCCAGGAAGGCGGCACAACGCTGTGGCTGGGGTGATGCGATCATTGAGGAACAGGGCGCGGGGCGCGGCGGACGACGAAGACGACATCGCCGATGGCGCGCCGCCGGCGTTGGTGGCCCCGGCGATCACGTCCGCGGCCCAGGCGACCACATCACGTGCGCAAAGTGACATTCCTAGCTGGTTGCGTACGGCGGCGTCCTGGTCCTGGCGGCTGCTGCTGCTCGCCATCATGATCTACGTCCTGGCCCGGCTGGCGAGCCTGCTGTACGTGGTCGTCGTGCCGTGCGCGGCCGCGATGCTGTTCACCGCCTTGCTGCAGCCGCTGGTCGGCAGGCTGCGGCGGGCGGGGATGCCGCGGCTGGCGGCGACCTGGTGCGTGCTGTTGCTGGCGATCGCGATCCTCGCGGGCGCGGTGGCCATTGTCACCACGCGGGTACAGGCCGAGTACCCGAGCCTGGTTCCCCAGGTCAAGCACGTCAGCACTCATGTGCAGGCCTGGCTGGCGGGCCCGCCGTTCCACCTGCACACCGGGAACCTGACCAAGCTTTCCAACGACATCACCAAGTACCTGAGCCAGCACAAGTCGCTGGTCGAGGGCACGGTCGTCACCGGCGGACGGCTCGCGTTCGAGTTCCTGGCCGGCGTTGTGCTGATGTTCTTCGTGTCGTTCTTCCTGATGAAGGACGGGGACCGGATCTGGGGCTGGCTGACGCACCGGATGGGGGCGGAACGGCGGCGGCGCGCCAGCGTCGCCGGGCACGCCGCGTGGCAGTCGGTGGTGCACTACGTCCGCGGTACGGTGACGGTCGCGGCGATCCACGCCACCATCATGGGGATCACGCTGACCGTGATGGACGTGCCGCTGGCGGCGCCACTGGCGCTGCTGATGTTCCTGGCCGCGTTCGTTCCGCTGGTTGGCATGCTGGTCGCTGGCGGGCTCGCCA
>JBEKHI010000151.1:0-17252 GCA_050012355.1 Streptosporangiaceae bacterium
GGAAAGCGCCGTTCCGGTGGTGACCGAGCTAGCGATGGGGACAGCTGACCCGGGCGACGCCCAGGTGCGCGTCAGGTGCGCGATTCAGGCGGCCCGGTTGCGCCGACTGCTGGCCGAGGGCGATGAGGTGCCCGGATCGCTGGTGCATGAACTGCACGCGAGTGCCGATGTGGCCGAACGCCGCGGGGTCGCTGTCGAGATCGAGACGGCTGGGTCACTGCCGCAGGTGCCCGGCCCGGCCCGGCGGGTGATCACCGACGCAGCCATCGCGATCCTGACCGCCGCGCGCAGCAAGGCGCGGATCACGCTGGCGGTGGTGACCGCCGGAGTCGCCGTCAGCTTCGTCGCTGATACCGGCGTGGTTGTCCGGCTGCCCGCCGCTGGTGAAGGGGTCGCTATCGAACAACAGGAAGACGCGGGCATGCTCTGGGCGGAGGCGCGATGGAACAACACGTGACGGTGGCGATCATCGAAGACCATCCGGTCGTCACCGAGGGCGTGGAATCCTGGATCCGGTCCGATCCCGGCCAGCGGGTGCGGCTGGTGCAGACGGCGCGCGACCTGTCCGGACTCGCCGCCGTGCCGTCGGCCGACGTGATCATCCTGGACCTGGAGCTGAACGGTGAGCTGGTCACCACGGAGATCCCCGGGCTGGTGGCGGCCGGATACCGGGTGGTGGCCTTCTCCGGGCACAGCGATCCGGCGATCGTGATGGAAACGCTGGACAACGGCGCGCACGCCTACGTGTCCAAGGAGGAGGGCCGCGACCATCTGGTCGAGGCCGTGCTGGCGGCTGCCGCCGACCGGCCGTACGTGACCCGGTCGCAGGCCAGGGCGATGCTCGCTGACGAGCGTCCGGCCCGGCCGGAGCTGTCCCAGCAGGAGCAGCAGGCACTGCTGCTGTGGTTCCAGGGCATGTCGAAAGCCTCCGTCGGGCGGCGCATGTCGATCAGCGAGAACACGGTCCGGCAGTACATCAGCCGCGCGCGCGCCAAGTACGCGGCCACCGGGCGGACGGCACCGAGCAAGGACGCGCTGCTCGCCCGCGCGATCGAGGACGGCGTGATCAAACCGGCCGAGATCATGCCGTACAAGTCGTTCGCCCGCGCCGTGGACGACCGTCCCAGCTTGGGTGGCCCGGGCCACTAATGGCTCAGGTCACCCAAGCTCCCCCCCAGCTACCCGAGGTGAGTCGGCCGCAAGCCGGCTCCCAGCTGCCGAACCGGGCGCCGCGGCTTCATCAGACTGCGGGCTGCCGCACGATTAGGATTCCCTATCGGGGCGACACTGTCATGACGCCCGATCGGGTAACACGGCGTGATGGCCGCGCGGGCCTGGTCCGAGTGCGCCGTGGCTGGCTCGAAGCGGGCACTACGCTTGGGCGGGTGACTGAACTACGCGTAGCCGACGCCGTCGGCGCGGCGTTTCCCGGCTACCTGATCGCCGCGGTGATAGCTACCGGCCTCGATGGAAAGACGCCCTGGCCCGAGGCCGACGCCGGGCTCGCCGCCCTGGAGTCCGACCCGCCGCCGGAGGAGCACCCGCACATCGACTCATGGCGTGACGCCTACCGCGGATTCGGCACCAACCCGAAACGGCAGCGTCCCAGTGTCGACGCGCTGCGCCGCCGCCTGGCGCGCAACGGCAAGCTGCCGCGGATCACGCCGCTGGTCGACGCTTACAACGTGGTCTCGGCCGCGCACGCTGTCCCGGCGGGAGCGTTCGACCTGGACGCGGTCGCTGGCGATATCGAGGTGCGGTTCGCGGCTGGCGACGAGTCGTTCACCCCGCTTGGCGAGCCGGACGTCAGCGAGACGCCACGCGCGGGCGAGGTCATCTACCACGACGCCAGCAGCGTCCTGACCCGGCACTGGAATCACCGCGACGCCGACCGCACCAAGGTGACCGAGGCCAGCACCGACGTGGTGTTCCTGCTCGAGACGACGGACTCGGCCACGTTCGGCGACCTGGTGCGGGAGTCCGCCGCTGACCTAGCGGACCGGCTGCGGACGCGCGCGGACTCGGTGACCACGCACTGGCTCACCCCGGACTCGCCCGCGGCCAAGCTGATCTGACCCAGCGGCGGGGCATCGATGACTCATCGCTGCCCCTAGAAGGGCGTCGATGACTCATCGCTGCCCTTGACGACAACCAATGCGGAGGATGCCATAACGACGGTTGATTAATCCACCGTCGTTATGGCCAAATCTGTTTGTCGCATCGTCAGCTGGGCTTTAGGTCGCTCGCGGGAACGGTGGCGGCCTGTGACGCGGACGGGAGTTGCGTGCTCACCGGCTGATCGATGCTGGTTACCCGCATCGATATCGTCTCGGTGATCGAGCTGCCGTTCTCCTTCATGATCAGCTCGCGGACGCGGTGCTGACCTGGGACCGCTCGGCCGCCGGGATGCGTCGCAGTGCCGTCGTCATCGAGATGGTACCGGTGTACTCGGTTACCGGAACACCGTCGATCACGCTGGTCCCGACGGTGCGCACGTTGCTCGCCCCGGCCAGGAACTCGGCCTGGGTGGTTGGTTCGCTGCTGCTCGCCTGCTGGACCAGCTGGCCCACGTTCACCCCGCCGGTCAGGCCGCTGAGCTCACTGAACGGCAGCTTCAGCCATTGCTTGCCCGTCATCTGCGACAGCTCGTGCAACCGCAGGTAAAGCGTGGACGGGGTAGGACGCCGCGGCCGCGCGGTGGTTGCGGTGAATTAACCGGTGAGTCCGGTTCGCCACGCCCAGGCGGCTATCTCGACCCGGTTACGGACACCGAGCTTGTTCTGGATGCTGGCGAGATGGCTCTTGACCGTGCTGAGCGAGATGAAGAGCTCGGCGGCGATCTCGGTGTTGGTGCGCCCGCTGGCGATGGACCTGACCACGTCGATCTCGCGGCCGGACAGCGTCGCGGTGCCGGGCCGCGAAGTCTGAGCGGGAGCGAGCCGCTGCAGCAGGCGGAGCGTGACCTGGGGTGAGATGAGGGCGTCACCGGCATGGGCGGCGCGGACCGCCTCGACCAGCAGGGCCGGGCTGGCGCCCTTGAGCACGAAACCGACCGCGCCCGCCCGCAGCGCGCCGTAGACGTATTCGTCGAGGTCGAAGGTGGTGACGATGACGACTCGGAGCGGGTCGGCGACGCCGGGCCCGGCGATCGCCTTGGTGACCTGGATGCCGTCCAGGCCGGGCATCCGGATGTCGACGAGGGAAACGTCGGGCCGGAACTGGCGGGCGAGCCGGATGGTCTCGGGGCCGTCGGCGGCTTCGCCGACCACGCTGATCTCGGGCTGGTCCTCGAGTATCAGCCGCAGCCCGCTGCGGATCATGGCCTGATCGTCAGCGAGCAAGACGCGGATGGTCATCTGCCGCTTCCGGCGCTTCCGGCGCTTCCGGCGGGCAGCGGCACCGTGGCCCGCACCGCCCAGCCGCCGTCCGGGTCCGGCCCGGCGAGCAGCGTCCCGCTCAGCGCGTCGACCCGTTCGCGCATGCCGGCCAGTCCGTAACCGCCGTCGGCGGCGAACCAGGACGAGATGGCCGGGCCGTCGTTGGTGACCTCGATGCTGACCCCGCTGGGGACAGCGGCGATGCTGACCGCCACGTTCGCCGCGCCGGGGGCGTGGATGACGATGTTGGTCAGCGACTCTTGGACGATCCGGTAGACGGTGGTCGCGACCTCGGGCGGCCACGGCGGCTGGTCAGCGTCGGGGAGGCTGAGCTGGACGGCGCGGCCATGACCGGCGAACCGGCCGACCAGGTCGCTGAGCTGTTCCGGCGCGGGAGCGAGGCCGACCGCGTCGTCGAGGTCCCGGAGCAGGCTGACCACCCGGCGCATGGCCGCTAGGGCGTCGTTGCCGGCCGACTCGATGCTGGCCAACGTGTCCGGCAGCGTGTCGGGTCGCTTGGCCGCGACGAGCTGGGCGGCCTGCGCTTGGACGACGACGCCGGCGATGTGATGGGCGACGACGTCGTGCAGTTCGCGGGCTAGCTCCAGCCGTTCGTCGCGGCGGACGTCGTCGAAGGCCAGCCGGCGGCGGGCATCGCCCAGGCGCAGCCACACCCCGATGACGAGGGCGCCGCCCCAGGCCAGCACGCCGAGGAACGCCAACGGCACGATGTACTCCCGGCGGACGTCACCCCGGCCAGCCACTAGCACCGCGACCCCGGCGACCGCGATGATCACGGCCGGGCGGGCGACGGCGGTCCTGATCGCGGCGGCCCCCAGCACCAGCAGGCCGAGGGACGCGGCGACCCCCGGCTGCGACGGTAGCCGGAACACGTCGCTCGCGACGGCCGCCAGCCCGCCCACCGCTAGGCCGGCCGCGGCGGCCAGTATCCGGTTCCGGCCGCGGAACACGGCCACCGTACAGACGACCGCACCGACGGCCAGCTCGAAACCCCAGCCGCCATTGTGGTGGGCGGTCATCGCGGTGTCGGCGGCGAGGACGGCGCCGAGCACGAGGGCCAGCGCCGCGTTGGCCGCGGTCTCGGTCCGGGCGGCGAGCCGGCGCGTCACGTTCACGGACCCCAGCGTACGCAGCGCGACCGGATAGCGAACCAGCCGAAAGTACGATCCTGACCAGCCGGAACCGTACTTCCGGCTGATGCGCGGTCAACCTGGTGTCGCCGATGCTGGCCGTCATGACACCGATGATCGAGACCCGCGGCCTGACCAAACGACATGGCCAGCGCACCGCGGTCGCAGACGTGGACCTGAGCGTGCCGGCCGGCAGCGCGTTCGGGTTCCTTGGCCACAACGGGGCCGGCAAGACGACGCTGATCCGCATGCTGCTCGGCCTCACCAAGCCCGACGCCGGCACGATCCAGATCGGCGGCCTGCCGCTGGCTTCGCATCGCGAGGAGATCCTGGCGCGCGTCGGCGCCATCGTCGAGGAGCCTCGCTTCCATAACCACCTCACCGGCCGGGAGAACCTCCGGGTGATCACGGCCGCCCGGGGACCGCGTTCGGCGGGGCGTCTCGAGTCGGCATTGCAGCGGGTCGGGCTCGCGGACCGGGCGGGGGACCGGGTGGGCACCTACTCGCAGGGGATGCGGCAGCGGCTGGGCATCGCCCGCTGCCTGCTGGCCGACCCATCGCTGATCATCCTGGACGAGCCGATGAACGGGCTCGACCCGGGCGGCATCCTGGCGATGCGGGGGCTGATCGCCGACCTGGTCGCCGAGGGACGGACCGTGTTCATCTCCTCCCACCTGCTGGACGAGATCGAGAAGACCTGCCACGCGGCGGCGGTCATCGACCGCGGACGGCTCATCGCGCAGGGACCGATCGAGGAGCTGATGGGCGAATCCCGCATCCAGTACGACCTGACCTGTGACAACCCGCGGGCCGTGCTGGCGTTGCTGGCCAAGCACCCGGGCGTCGTCGACGCGCACGAGATCCGCGACGGTGTGCGTGTCACCCTGACCGATCCTTCGGCGGTCAGCGTCATTACCGGCCAGCTCATCGCCGCCGGCGTCACTGTGTCCGGCTTCGCGCCGGTCCGCTCATCGCTGGAAGAGCGCTTCCTGCGTACCACCTCACGAGTTGGAGACCGCTCATGATCGCCGCCGACATCCTCAAGCTGCGCCGGCACCGGCCCACGATGGCCACCGCGGCCGTGCTCTCGATCGGGATCACCGCGCTTTACCTGGCCGTCATCGTGGCCCGGCATAACGGTCAGCTCCCGGGTACCCAGATCCTCGCGGACGGCACGTCGCTGATGGGCCTCTATTTCGGGTCGTTCGCGGCCATCCTCATCGGCACCGAAGCCGGGACCATCGACCTGGCCAGCGGCGTGTTCCGCGATCTGGCCGCCACCGGCCGGTCCCGCGCCACGCTGTTCCTCACCCGCGTTCCCGCCGCGGTCGCGGTGGCGCTGGTGTTCACCCTGAGCGGGTTCCTGCTCACGGTCGCCGCCGCGTTCGCGTTCCACGGCTCCGCGCCCGCACCCGGTGCGAGCCTGATCTTCGAGTCCGCCGGCTGGGTCGTGCTGGCCACCGCGGTTGTCACGACGCTCGCAGTGGGCGTCGGCTCGTTCACCGGCTCCCGGCCGATCACCCTCATCCTGATCATCGGGTGGGAGACAATCGCCACCGGCATCGTCTACCTGGCGGCTTTTCTGGGTGCGGCGCGTGACCTGGTGCTGCTGATCGCGTTGTCCCGGCTGCTTCCAGAACCGGCCATCGGCACCCGCGCCCACCCCGGGTCCACCAACGCCCTGAACAACTACAAGCTCCCGATGCCCGCCGCCGTCGCGGTACTCGTCATCCTCGCCTGGGTGCTCATCCCCGTCGCCGTCGGCGTCTGGCGAACAATGACCAGGGACGCGTGACCTTGCCCTGCGGGGCTCCGCGACCCTTACGCGACCTGATAACAGCAAGAAGCGTCGTAGTGGCGAGCTGCCGGTCGCGGGGGAGCGGGGTGGGTGATGCTACTGATACTAGTGGTGCTCATAAGCACGGTGAAGCCGCCTGTCCGCGGGTGGCGTTGCTGGTCGGTGCTGCACTACCCGCACTCTTAAAGGGGTATTGCAGCACCGACCAGCAACGGTCCGCTGCCGCGCACTCAACAAGCGGTTGATAACAGCAAGAAGCGGTGGCGCGGGCTCTCGGGCCGGGCTGATCATTCGCGCAGCACCCGTATCCCGTCGCGAGTACCCAGGCACAGGAGCCGGATGTTCGTTTGCTGACTGGCGGCGGCGCTGGCGATCGCGTCGCGCCAGGCGCGGTCGTCCGGCCCGATCTCGTCGCTGCCCCAACGGGTGAGTGTCAGCACCGCGGATCCGCCGGGGGCGTGTTCGCCGAGAACCAGGGAGATGATCCAGCACAGGTTCGTCGCGGTCCGCGGGTCGGGCTCGCGGCCGATGCCGTCGATCGGCACCACGATCGGCAGTTCGCGCGCGTCCTTGTCGAGAAACTGCACCATGACGCACGGTAGCTGCCGGGCGTCGATGTCCAGGATCTGGTCGATCCGGGCGAGGAGTTCCTCGTCCGTGCGCAGCGGCATGAACCTAGGCGGCGGCACGTCATCAGGCTGAGGATCCATGATTCCAGTCTGGCAGCGGAAAATACGACCCGCGATAACATGATTACAATGCGTAGATATTTCCGGTATCAAAGGGTTCGCCGTCCGACTGCCCAGCCTCTGATAACAGCAAGAAGTGCCAGGGTGCACCGCTACCCGCCAAGACCAGCATCGACGACCGCGAGGGCCAAGCCGGTTTATCGCGGTGCGGATGGGCAAAGAGTGCTGGGGGAGACCGGGGGGTTCTGAGCATGTCCGAGTCGATTTTCGGATCGTCGTTCGATCCATTTCGTGAGTTTGATCAGCTTGCCAGCAGGTTCTTCAGCGGCAGGGAACCGCTGGCCGGGCCGGACCGCCCCGCCGTGCAGCGGGTTGACGTTAGCCAGTTGCTCAGCGGCCCGGCGCGCGAGCTGTTCGGGCGGGCCGTTGCGGCGGCCGCGGCCCGGGGCGCCGCCGACCTGGACACCATCGACTTGCTCGACGCGGCGGCCGCCCAGGATCCTGGCCGGTCACTGCTGAGCGTCGTCGGCGCGGAACCGGACCTGCTGACCCGGCAGATACAGGAGCTCACCGCCGGCAGCAGCCCGGGGGCGGCGCCCACGACACTGTCTCCGGCGGCGAAACGCGCGGTGCTCGACGCCCAGCGCATCGGCCGGGCGCTCGGGGCGAGCTACATCGGGCCGGAGCACCTGCTGCTCGGGGTGGCCGCCAACATCGGTACGCCCGCCTGCCGGCTGCTGGCCGAGCAGGGGGTCAGCGCGAACGAGATCCAGCGGGCGATGGCCGAGGGTGCTGGCCGGAGGGGCGGGGGCAAGGCCCCGGCCGATAGCGACACGCCCGCGCTGGCCCAGTACGGCCGGGATCTCACCGAGGAGGCTCGTGAGGGCAAACTGGACCCGGTTGTCGGCCGTGACGACGAGATCGAGCAGGCCATCGAGATCCTGTCCCGGCGCACCAAGAACAACCCGTGCCTGATCGGCGAGCCAGGTGTCGGCAAGACCGCGATCGTGGAAGGCATCGCCCAGCGCATCGTCAACGGCGACGTTCCCGGTTCACTGAAGGGCAAGCGGGTAGTGGCGCTCGACCTCACCGGCATGGTCGCGGGGTCGAAGTACCGCGGTGACAGTGAAGGGGGATGGGGAGGCGGGTGGGGGATCAAGCAGGTCATCGACGAGATCAAGGCGCACTCCGATGAGCTGGCGATCTTCATCGACGAGCTGCACATGGTCGTCGGCGCCGGGTCGGCCGAGGGCGGCTTGGACGCCGCGAACATCCTCAAGCCGGCCCTGGCCCGCGGCGAACTGCACGTCATCGGCGCGACGACGATCGACGAATACCGCAGGAACATCGAGAAGGACGCCGCGCTTGAGCGCCGGTTCCAGCCGCTGCTGGTGCCCGAGCCCAGCGTCACCGACACCATCGGCATACTGAACGGGCTGCGTGACTCCTACGAGGCGCACCATCAGGTGCGGATAACGGACGACGCGATCGAGGCGGCCGCCCGGCTGTCCGACCGGTACGTCGCCGACCGGTTCCTGCCGGACAAGGCCATTGACCTGATGGACCAGGCATCCGCCCGGGTCCAGTTGCGTTCGCAGACCCCGGATGAGAACGTCCGGGTCCTCGAGCAGCGGCTGGACGGGCTGCACCGGGACAAGGACCAGGCGGTGGCGGCCGAGGACTATGAGCGTGCGCACGAGGTGGCCCGGGAGATCGAGGAGCTCAGGCCCGAGCTGGAGAACGCCAGGCATGGCCACGACGAGGTGCCGAACGTCACCGCCGCCGACATCGCCGAGGTGGTGTCCCGCCGCACCGGCATCCCGGTCACCCAGCTGACCGCCGAGGAACGCGACATGCTGCTGGCCCTCGAGGAACAGCTGCACCGGCGGGTCATCGGGCAGGACGAGGCGGTCAACGTGATCGCCGAGGCGGTGCGCAGGTCCCGCGCCGGGCTGGCGGACCCGGACCGGCCGGTCGGGTCGTTCCTGTTCCTCGGCCCGACCGGGGTCGGCAAGACCGAGCTGGCGAAAGCCCTCGCGGCGGCGCTGTTCGGCGGCGAGGACCACCTGGCCCGTATCGACATGAGCGAGTACCAGGAGAAGCACACCGTCGCGCGGCTGATCGGGGCGCCTCCGGGATACGTGGGGCACGAGGAGGCCGGTCAGCTCACCGAGGCGGTGCGGCGCCAGCCGCACAGCGTGGTGCTGCTGGACGAGATCGAGAAGGCCGCTCCCGATGTGATGAACGTCTTGCTGCAGATGCTCGACGACGGCCGGCTGACCGACAGCAAGGGCCGCACCGTCGATTTCAGCAACACGGTGATCATCATGACCTCCAACCTCGGCGCGTCACGGATCCTCGCGGCCTCCGGGTCGGTACAGGATCTGCGTGACGAGCTGATGGAACTGGTGCAGCGGACGCTCCGGCCCGAGTTGCTGAACCGGATCGACGACGTGGTGCTGTTCAGCTCGCTGGACAAGACCGAATTGCGGCATGTCGTCGACCTGATGCTCGACGGCACCCGGCAGCGGCTGGCGGGCCAGGGTGTCCACCTGCAGGTCACCGATGGTGCGAAGGACACGCTGGTCGAGCTGGGTTACAAGCCCGAGTTCGGCGCCCGGCAGCTACGCCGCACCGTGCAACGGGAGGTATCGAACCGGCTGTCGCGGATGCTGCTGTCCGGCGAACTGCACGAGGGCGACACCGCGACTGTCGGCACTGATGGCTCGAAGATCGTCGTCGGCCTTCAGCATTCGCCGGTCTTCGAAGCGGACGAGCCGGAGCTACCGCGGCCAAGGTCCGCGGAGTCCGAGAAGCCCCAGCCCGCGTTATCGGCGCGCCCCACCTTGAGGGGCGCCGGCCGGGGGCATGATCGCTGTCGTGGACTTCCTCACCAGCCTGCGGGTTGACTCGCTGGTCTCGTACCTGATCGCGTTCTTCATGCCGGCGCTGGACGCGATCTTGCCGGTGCTGCCGAGCGAGACGGCGATCATCGCGCTGGGCGTGGCGACGGCTGGCAGCACTGACCCCCGGATCGCGCTGCTCGTCGCCTGCGCCGCGCTCGGCGCGTTCACCGGCGACAACCTCGCGTACCTGCTGGGCCGCCGGTTCGGGCCATTCGTCGAGCGACGCTTCTTCTCAGCGGAGAAGGGGAGGGAACGGCGCGCCTGGGCTGAACGCTCGCTCGAGCATTACGGCATCCCGATCATCATCGTCTGCCGCTTCATCCCTGGCGGCCGCACGGCGATCACGCTCAGCTGCGGCCTGATCGGCTACTCCCACCGCAAGTTCATGGTCGCGACCGGGATCGCCGCGGTGATCTGGGCGCTGTACGCGTTCTTCGCCGGACGGCTCGGCGGCCGGGCGTTCGAGGATAAGCCGTGGGCCGGGTTCCTGGTGGCGTTCGGCGCGGCGCTGGTCATCAGCGGTCTCGTCGAGGGCATCCGCCGGCTCGTTGCCTGGTACCGCAGGAGGTGACCGGCTTAACCCTTGCGGTCGTTGCCGCCGTGGGCCAGATCCCGCCAGTCGGATTCGGAAACCTCGACGTCGAAGCGCTTGGCGGCGGCGAGAATCCGTTGCCACGCCTTGTCCCGCTCGGCATCGCTGACGCCTTCAACCTGATCGAAACGCGCGATCGCGTTGCGTACGTGCCGCGCGTCGGTCAGCGGCTCCTTACGCTCGCTGGGGAAAGCGAACTCCTGATCACCGAGCCGGTCCTTCTCCGCCGTGCTCAGGCCCTCGCTGCTGGGCGGGACATCCTCGCCGTGCGCCCTGGCGCTCTGCGCCTCCCGGGCTTTCTCGATGTTGCGGCGAGCAGCTTCCTTCTGCTTGTCGGTGGCCATGGCCCCTCCTGTGGTCTAGGCAAAATTCTTACCCGCACGCGGCATCGACAACCACGGGGATGCTGGGTAGCCTGAGTGCCGGCAGGAGCGCCTGCCGCACTCTGAGCTGTTCGCGGCCCGCGCCCGCGGCGGCGATGAGGACAAGGGCCGCAGGTTCGCGCCATCGACAAGATCGGTCACTGCTGAGCCAGCGGCGATCAGGGCGCGGGGCAGCATCGCCGCGAAGGACATGGCGTGACTGACGACAGCGCGTTCAAGAAGCAGGTCCGTGCCCGGATGGCCTTCCCTGTCAAGTCAACCTTCGGCTGGCAGGTGTCTGACGTGAACTTCCTCGGAGGGAACACCCCGGACCTGGACCTGATCGCAACGTCGCCGGACGACACCGTAGTCGTGGAGTTCCAGGTCAAGACAAACACGGCTGGCGGCAAGGTCCACTGGGCCAAGCCAGGACGCGAAAATGTCGACCCGTGGGTAGCGCAGGCGGCGGCAAGTAGCCGTCTGGCCGCGTTCATCATGATCGAGGCAGACGAGGAATCGGTGCGGATCGAGCCCGACCTGCACCGGCGCGGGTACTTCTTTCCAGAGCCAGAGATCCTGCAGATGACGGCCATGATGGCTCAGGACTTCGGGGACTTGGTCGACCAGAGACGCGCGGAGTACGGTCAGCGGCCGCGCAAGCGGCTCTCGCGCGGGGGTAAGGGGGTCATCGGCGAGCCGCTGTCACCGGACGGGCTGTGGTACCCGGTCGACACCGGCGACGGGAAGCCCTTGGCGAATTTCCTCGCCCGGATATGGCAGCAGTGACGACAGGGCCAGGGGCGCGGCTGGCCGGGTCACCCTGCGCCCGCGATCGTGCGGAGGATGGCGCGGACCTGATCCCGGGACAGGCTGACCAGCCTGTCGGCGTCCTTCTCGAGCCCGACGATGACGACCGGCCCGGGGAGGCTGGACTGCCAGCCGAAGGACCGTGCGAGGCGAGTGGCGCCCTGGTTGACGGGCTTCCCCGCAGACCTGCCGTCCTCGTCCAGCCAGGCTTCCCAGCGGTCGGTTATCCAGAGTCGTTCAGCGCAGTCGGCGCCGATGAGCGCCCTGAGCGAGTTCATGAACTGGGTGCCCCCGCCGTCGGGCAGGTCAACTTCCCTGGGCGCCTCGTCGACGGGGATGAGCAGGGCCTTCATCTCTCGACTTTGTCTCTCGGGGTGTCGGTAAGACTGTTGTCATCAAGTACACGCGATTGCGTTGATCCTGGTCGGAAGCACCGTCTGCGAGCCGGTTGAGGGGTCTTTTCGCGGATACGGGGGCACCGCTGGCCATGCGCGGCCAGTATTGAACCGGATTCGTTGGGCTTGCGGTGGCCTGGTGGCCGCCGTACTTGCGGGAGAGCCGGACGCTCGGTGGCGCGCGAACTGGACGAGGATGAGCTGATCGGGAACTGGACCCTGGTCGGCGATGAGCTGAAGCAGTTGTCCGGGCGCCGCGGTGCGACGAAGCTCGGGTTCGCCTTGCTGCTGCGGTTTTACGCGGTGGCCGGCAGATTCCCGTCAGGCCGGAGCGAGCTTCCGGACCAGGCTGTCGCCTACGTTGCGCGGCTGGTGGACGTTCCCGCGTCTGACCTCGGGTTCTATGAGTGGGACGGCCGGACGGTCAAGGCTCACCGGGCTGACATCCGCAGGTACTTCGGGTTCCGGGAGTGCTCGGTCGCGGACGCGGACAAGGCGGCGGAGTGGCTGGCCGCGAACGTGTGCGAGAAGGAACGGCAGGCCGACCGGGTCCGTGAGGAACTGCTGGCGTACCTGAAGCGCGAGCAGGTCGAGCCGCCGGCCCGTGACCGGATCCGGCGGGTCATCGGCACGGCCCTGCGGCAGGCCGAGCAGGCGCTGATCACGCGGATCGCCAGCCGGGTGCCCGCTGAGGCCGCCGCCCGGATGTGGGCCCTGATCGCGCGGGCAGCCGACCCCGGCGACCGGGACGACGCCGGGCCCGGAGACGGCGCGCTGTTCGGCGCTGCGGAGGTGGCCGGGACGGACGTGTTCGCGGCGGTCCGCGACGAGCCGGGCAACGTCAGTGTGAAGACCATCGGGCAGGAGGCGTTCAAGCTCGGCGCGATCCGCGCGGTCGGCCTGCCCGGCGATATGTTCGACGACATAGCCCCGAAGGTGCTGGCGGGCTGGCGGGCCCGGGTCGCGGCCGAGGCGCCCAGCCACCTGCGCTCCCACCCGCCCGAGGTCATGGTGACGCTGCTGGCCGCCTACCTGTACTGTCGGCAGCGGGAGATCACTGACGCCCTGGTCGACCTGCTCATCGCGACCGTGCACCGGATCAACGCCCGCGCGGACACTAAGGTGACCAGCGAGTTCGTCGCGGAGCTGAAGCGGGTGTCGGGCAAGGAGAACATGCTGTTCAGGATGACCGAGGCCGCCCTGCGCTCTCCCGGGGACAGGGTCGAGGACGTCATCTACCCGGCAGTACCCGGAGGGCAGGAGACGCTGGCGGCGCTGCTTCGCGAGTACCGGGCCAACGGCACGTCCTACCGGCAGCACCGGCAGCGGGTCTTCAAGGCTTCCTACACCAGCCACTACCGGGCCGGGCTGATCCAGATCGCCGAGGTGCTGGAGTTCGGGTCGACCAACACCGCGCACGCGCCCATGGTCGAGGCGCTCGCGCTGATCAAGCGGTACAAGGCGGACATGCCCGGCCGGGCCAGGTGCTACGCGGCCGACGAGCGCGTCCCCGTCGAGGGGATCATCCCGCCCGAGCTGGCGGAGCTGATGTACACGGGCGACGGCAGGCACCGGCGGATCCTGCGCACCGTGTACGAGTGCGGGGTGTTCCAGGCGCTGCGGGAGAAGCTGCGGTGCAAGGAGATCTGGGTCGTCGGCGCGGAGAAGTGGCGCAACCCCGACCTCGACCTGCCGGCCGACTTCGAGGCGAACCGCGCCGAAAACTACGCGAAGCTCCGCAAGCCGCTGGACCCCAGGCGGTTCACCGGCGAGATGCGGGAGGAACTGGAGGCCGAACTGTCGGCGCTGAACAGCGCGCTCGGCGGAAAGGGCCTTGCGTGGCTGAAGATCGCCGACCGCGGCCGCAGCGGGGCGGTCCACGTCACCCCGCTGGACGCCGTGCCCGAGCCGCGGAACCTGCGCCGGCTGAAGACCGCGATCCGGGACCGGTGGGGCGTGGTCCCGCTGATGGACATGCTCACCGAGACCTGCCTGCGCACTGGCTGCCTGAGCGCCTTCACCCCGGCCGGCACCCAAAACCACCTCGACCCGCACGTGCTATTCGAGCGGCTCCTGCTGCTGGTCTACGCCTACGGCACCGGGGCCGGGATCCGCGCGGTCGCCGCGGGGGACCACCCGCACACCGAGGACGACCTGCGCTACGCGCGGCGCCGTTACCTCACCGTCGACGCCTGCCGTCAGGCCGCCCGCATCATCGCCGACGCGACCTTCGCCTCCCGGCAGGCAGCGCTGTGGGGCGAGGGGACGACCGCGGTCGCGTCGGACTCCACGCACTTCTCCGCGTTCGACCAGAACATCTTCACCGAGTGGCACTCGCGCTACCGGAGGGCGAAAAGAGGCGTCCTGATTTACTGGACGGTCGACACCGTCGGGTCGATGGCGGTGCACAGCCAGCTGATCAGCTGTTCCGCCTCCGAGGTCCACGCGATGGTCGAGGGGGCGATGCGGCACGGCACCAGCATGGAGGTCGAGCAGAACTTCGTCGACTCCCACGGCGCCAGCTTCGTCGGGTTCGGCATCACCAGGCTGCTCGACTTCGACCTGATCGCCCGCTTCAAGCAGGTCAACACGATGAAGCTGTACGTACCGGGCTCTGCCGGCCAGTACGCCTACCCCGCGCTCGCGCCCGCGCTGACCAGGCCAGTCCGATGGGAAATCATAGAGAACAACTACGACCTCATGATGAAGTACGCGACCGCGATCCGGCTGCGGACCGCCTCCACCGAGGCGCTGCTGCGCCGCTTCACCTCCGAGACCACCCACCCGGCCTACGCTGCAATGCTCGAGACGGGCCGCGCCCAGAGGTCGATCTTCCTGGCCCGCTGGCTTCGCGACCGCGATCTGCAGCGACTCGTGCACGTTATCCGGTAGCCCGGCCGGGACGGAGGCTCACAGTGGCGGCGACCGTGGCGAAACTGGATGCCCAGCGGGGCAGGCAACGGCCAGCGGAGGCCGGGGGCCCGACCGTGCGCGCCGCGATCGACAGATTCCTGGACTCCCCGGACGTCAGGGCGAACCCGAACACCCTGCGCGCTTACACCAGCGTGCTCGACCGCGTCGGCGAGGAGACCGGCACCGGCCGCCTGCTGGCCCAGGTGCTCGATGACGAGATCGCCGACGCGCTGACCACGCTCTGGGGCGACGCGAAGCCGGCGACCTGGAACCGCAACCGCGCCGCGGTCGGCTCCTGGCTGGCCTGGTGCACCGAAAGGGAGCACTGGGCCGCGCCGCCACTCCCGGCAACGGCGAAGCGGCGCCGGGAGAACAACGACTACACGAAAGCCGTGTCCCGTTCGCGGATCGACAGACTTTGCCGTCGCCGGGACGTGCCGCTGCGGGAGAAGACACTGTGGCGGCTGCTCTACGAGTCCGCCAGCCGCGCCAGCGCGGTCCTAGCGCTCAACGTCGAGGACCTGGACCTGCCAAACAAGCAAGCCCGGATCACCGCCAAGGGCGGCGACACGATGTGGATTACCTGGGGCACGGATACGGCGCACCTGCTGTCTCGCCTGATCGCCGGGCGCGAACGCGGGCCGCTGTTCCTATCCGAGCACCGGCCCGGCCCGCACCGCCTTGCCACCACCGACCCCCGCGACATCTGCCCGGAGACCGGCCGCGTCCGGCTGGGCTACGACCGCGCCCGTGTCCTGCTCGCCCGCTACGCCGACGGCCTGAGGCTGCACCAGCTCAGGCATTCCTCGGCCACCCACCTCGGCGAGGCCAACGTCTCCGCCAGCGTGATCATGGCCAAGACCGGGCACAAGAGCCTGCGGTCGGTGCAGCGCTACGTCAAGCCAGGCCTTGTAGCCGTCCACGCGGCCACCGAAACGCTATCCAGTCCCCGCCGGCGAGGCTGACCCGCGCCCACACCGCGAGTACCCGCAGAAAGCCCAGCTCACCCAGCGATAACCACGCTCGTTTAGACCGGGTGACACGCTTGTTAAGGGCACCCCAACGCCCACGCCCGCCACCCCGGCGTGCTGGCCGTCCAGCGCCGCGAACGCGCCCGCATCCGCAGCGAACGCCAGCAACGCTGGGGCCGCCCGAAACCTAAAGCTGCATAACCGGGCCGGTGCACGTTCGCGGCCAGCGCACTAGCGATGGCCGCGCAGGTCGTCCAGGAAGCTGCGGGCGGCGGAGACGGCGTCGGTGCCGCGGCGGTAGGCTTCCGCGGCGGTGCGGCCGACGGTCCCAGTCAGGCCGGGTACGCCCATGGTGGCGTCGATCAGCGGGTTGCCGGTTTCCTCGACGACGCGGGTGCCGGGCGGGATGTGCGGGCGGAATCCGGCCGGGTCAGCGGTCTCGCCGGGATCCGTTGTGACGCCGTCCAGTTCCCACCATTCCGCGGGGGCGTCGCCGACGTACGCGATCAGCCGGAGCAGGCAGCCGGTCTCCGCGTCCACGATCGCATCGGCCGGGTAGAACGCCGGGTAGAACATCGTCGGCCCCGCGTGCGCCGCACCGTCGCCGCGGGTCACCCGCAGGTGGTAGCCGCGGCGGCCGTGGTAGGTGATCTCTACGCCGCCGGACAGCCGCTCGCCGAGCAGCCAGGACGAGCCGACCAAGCTCGCGATTTCGCCCGTCATCGGCCGCGCCGGCCCCACCCGGGCCCTGTTTTCGTGGATCCCCCAGTACTGCTCTCCGTCGCAGGCCCTCACGAGCGGTCCGGGCCCGCCCTGCCAGGACGAGTAATCGAGGTAGTACAGCTCGGGGCCCCCGATACGCAGCTGGCCGGCCGTCAGGGTCACCGTTCCGTTCCGGGCTAGCGTGTCGAACAGATAGCCGGCGCCGGCGCCGGCGCCGTGCCCCGCCGCGCGGAGCGTGCCGGCCGCCTGGCCCAGAACCGCCTTCGCGTCGTTCCACCGCCGCACCGCGGCGCCGCGGACCTGAGGGTCGTCGCCGTCATACTGACCGCTGCGGTAGAGCAGGCCGAGCAGGTCGTCGGAGGGCGGCGGCCCGTCTGCGGGATCGAGCGGGCCCGGTTCGGGAGACGGCATCGCGGCCAGGAAGCTGGCCTCGGCGGCCGGGCGGCGGCCGGGCAGGTGCGGTGCCAGCCGGAGCCAGGCCCCGAGGCCGCCCGCCGCCAGGCCGGCCGCGTTCGCCGCCACCTGCCAGCCGAGCCCGCTCCGCCCGGGGGCATCCTCCGGATCCCGG
>JBEKHI010000152.1:0-17233 GCA_050012355.1 Streptosporangiaceae bacterium
CCGGTACCGAGTCGGTCGCCTACGGCGCTGACGGCATCTTCGCCTACCAGACCCTGACCGGCGGCACCGCCTGTGACAACACGGTCTTCGGTGACCCCGACCACGGAATAACCAAGTCCTGCTATGTGGGTCCGGTGACCGCCGGGCCCAGCGGGTCGACATACTGCGCCCCGGAGCACGGCCTGTGCTCGTTCACTGGCACCGAGACGGTTGCCTTCGGAGCCGGCAGCTCATTCACCGAAAAAACCCTCACCGGCGGCACCCCCTGTACCGACGCGGTATTCGGCGACCCCGACCACGACGTCGTGAAGGCATGCTTCCTGATCCCATCCAGCTAACGCGACCGGTCCTGGGAGCGGACTTAACTGGCCCCTATTACGGGGTGCGTGAGCAATCGGGATCCTACGGCGTGGTGCTGACGGCCTCCCGGCTGGCGGCGGTGCATGCAGCGCTGTCCGACGACGGCAGCAACACCCATGCACTAACGTCCCAGCTCGGGATCTCGATTTGATGTTCGCGATAACTATGGCACCCGCAAGAACCCGATGGAGTGTTGGTGCGCTGAGCTGACCGACCGCAAGCTGCATGTCCTATCCCTTCGAAGACGTAACCTTCAGCTCGCGGTTGGGAATTGGACTCTACCGTCTTGTGGAGTTGGTCCTAGCGGTACCGGAGTCTGCTGTAACGCCAGCGGGTCCGCCCGAGCGGTCGGGGCGTTGACAGGCGGTGTGGCTCTGGTCACGATGGGATGGCTTGAAGCAGGCCCGGCGGTAACGCGCGCGTTCTGTCTGTTTCCAGGTCAGCGGCATGGCTACTGACGGACTCGGCTCAGGCCCTTCATCAGCAATGTCCGGAGGTTGTCGATGGCACCGTCCGCAGCACCTGATTCGGATTCCTGCCTCGTCGAGCGCGTACGGGAGGCAAGGCCGCTGATCCGCGAGCATGCGATGCGGGCCGAACGGGAGCGGCGTGTCACGAAAGAAGTCGTCGAGGCGCTAGCCGGCGCCGGGATATACCGGATGAACGTGCCCCGGCGCTACGGCGGTTATGAGACCGGCCTGCGCACCCAGGTCGGCGCTCTCGCGGAGATCGCGGCCGCCTGCGGCTCGGCCGCCTTCATGGCCTTGATCCAGACTGGCTGCTCCTTCATCGCCGCGCTGTTTCCCGACGAGGCGCAGGATGAGATCTTCGTCGGCCCTGACGTTCGTGTCAGCGGCACGCTCATCCCAGATGCCACAGCGGTCGCCGTGGACGGCGGGTACGTGGTCAACGGCACGTCGGCGTTCGCCACCGGCTGCCAGAACGCTGACTGGCATCTGCTGACGACCCGGGTCATTTCCGATGAAGCCGCGACCGGGCCGCCGGAGTTGCTATGGATGGCCATCCCCATGGCTGACCTCGAGATCATGGACGACTGGTACGTCTCAGGCCTGTCTGGCAGTGGCAGCAACAGCGTCGCCGCCCGGGACGTCCGCGTTCCCGCCCACCGCGTCCTGCCCGTCGGACCCATGCTGGGCGGCGTCTTCCCCTCGGAGACCAGCGCCGCTGATCCTTTCTACCGGATGCCGGTGCTGCTGCTCTTCTGTGCCTGGGCCACGCCTGCTGCCCTCGGCCTCGCACGCTCGGCCCTAGCCGAATTCACCGATCGCATCCAGCACCGAGGCATCACCTATACCTTCTATGAACGTCAGAACGAGGCGCCCGTCACCCACCTCCAAGCGGCCGAGGCTGCAATGAAGATCTCCTGCGCCGAACTCTTGGCCGACCAGATGGTCAGCGTGATCGAGTCCAAGGCTGTCACCGGCGCCCCCTACACCCCGCAGGAGCGTGCCCGAATCCGGGCGCAAGGTGGCTACGTGATCCGCCTCTGCAAGGAAGCCGCCGACCTCGTCGGCTCTGCCTCCGGCGCCTCCTCCCTACGCCGGGACGTGCCCATCCAGCGCACTATCCGTGACCTGCACGCCCTCAGCCTTCACTCCTTCATCAACCCCGCCACCAACCTCGAACTCTACGGCCGCGTCCTTTCCGGCCTCGACCCCGGCACGCCCTTCCTCTGACGACCCTTCGTGGACGAGCGGCTGTTGACGGCGGAGTTCCGCCTTCCGTCAGCCGGAACGTAGCTGGGCCGTGGTGTCGTACGGTCGGTGATGCCCGGAAATCCCCTTGATGAGCCCAGCCGGACGACTAGTATCGCGGGCGGAGCGCCGGGTGAGTGACTGCCTAGGTGGATGTGAGGACGTCGATGGGCATCGAAGCCGTGGCAGTTGGTAGCGTCCTGCTGGTAGTGATGCTGGGGATATCGGTGTACGCGGCGGTCACGTTGCCGCCCGGTGCGCGGGTCCCGGTCCGCCTCAGGCTGGGCGGGTAACGAAGCTCTACCTCGCCGGTACGTGCCCGAAGTCGATCGCAGTGGGTGAGGGCTTCCCGCCAGTGGTGCTGGGTCTGGAGCGGGATTATCAGTATGGCGGCGCGCCGTGAACGCGAACCCTCGTGACCTGAAGTCATGAACGTTTCGCGCCCGGGAACCGAAAACAGGCGCTCGCCTTGACGGGTACTCCGGCTGGATTTACGGTGTCGGAAATGTTCCGAAATGTTTTCGAAACATTTCGATAAATTCACCAAGGGTCGCGAAGGGAAGCCGCGCCATGTCCGGAGTAGCCAGGTACACGATCCGGGTGGGACTCGCGGTGGCCGCGGCTCTGCTCGGAGTCACGGCGCTCGCGCCATCGCGAGCATTCGCCGCGGACACCGCGACGGTCGACGGCAGCACCACGTATCAGACGATGGCGGGGTTCGGCGCGTCCGAAGCCTTCGGACAGGCGGCGACGGTAATGGACTCATCGTCGACCGTGCAGGACGAGGTGCTGAACCTGTTGTACGGGACTTCCGGCGGCGCCGGGCTGACCATCCTGCGCAACGAGATCAGCGCGGATTCCGGCTCCACCATCGAGCCGAATGCGCCCTCCTCGCCGACCGCGACGCCCACCTACCTCCCGTTGTCGTCGATCGACGAAGACCAGGGCCAGTTGTGGTTCGCCCAGCAGATCAAGGCACTCTACGGGGTGACGAACGTATTCGCCGATGCGTGGTCCGCCCCGGCGTTCATGAAGACCAACGATGAAACGGACGAGGGCGGCACCCTGTGCGGCGTGACGGGCGCGACGTGTTCGAGCGGCGACTGGCGGCAGGCGTACGCCGACTACCTCGAACAGTATGCCGCCGACTATTCGGCCGCCGGGGACCCGCTGACCTACGTCGGCCCGGAAAACGAAGCCAATCTGTCGACCGACTACGACAGCATGCTGCTGACCCCGACGCAGACCGCGAACTTCCTCGACGTTCTCGGCCCGACGATGGCCGACTCCGGCCTGTCCACGCAGGTCGAGTGCTGCGCCACCGAGGGTTGGGACTACGCGCAGCAGTACGCCGCGGCGATCGAAGCGGACTCGACCGCGAATGAATACACACCGGTCTTCACCTCGCACGGCTACACGGAGGCTCCCACCTCGACGCTGTCTGGCTGGTCCAAGCCAGCGTGGGAAACGGAGTGGTCGACGTTCGAGACATGGGACCCGGCCTGGGACGACGGCACCGACGCGTCCGGCTTGACCTGGGCGCAGAACATCTTCGCGGGCCTCGACGATGCCGACCTGTCCGCGTTCTTGTACTGGTGGGGCTCCACCACGCCGTCGGAGAACGGTGACAACGAGGGGCTGCTGCAGATCAACGGCTCCACCGTCACCCCGTCCGGGCGGCTGTGGGCGTTCGGCAACTTCAGCGACTTCGTCCGGCCCGGCGCGGTGCGCTTGTCCGCCACCACGTCCGACAGCAACCTCACGCTGGATGCGTTCAAGAACACCAATGGCAGCGTGTCGGTGGTGGCCCTGAACACCGGCACCAACTCCGACCCGGTCACCTTCTCGCTGGCGAACACCGGCGTGTCGAACGGGGCCACGGTGACCCCCTACCTCACAAACGCCGACTCCGACATCGCCGCGCAGTCGACGACGACCGTCTCCGACGGCGCGTTCACTGGCACGCTGCCCGCGCGTTCCCTGGTCACCTACGTGATTCCGGCCTCGTCCAGCTCGAGCGGAGACACGGTCACCGTCACCAACCCCGGTAACCAGACCTCCACGGTCGGCACCGCGGTATCGCTGCCGGTCTCGGCGTCGGACTCGGCTTCCGGGCAGGCGCTGACATTCTCGGCGGCTGGCCTGCCGGCCGGCCTGTCGATCAACAGCTCCACCGGCGTGATCTCCGGGTCACCGACGACCGCGGCGACCTCCGCCGTGACGGTCACCGCCACCGATACAACCGGCGCGTCCAGCTCGGCGACGTTCACCTGGACGGTCTCGTCGGCGAGCGGTAGCGGCGTCAGTTGCACGGTGGCGTATACGACGCAGAGTCAGTGGACGGGCGGGTTCGTCGCTCAGGTCACGATCGCCAACAGCGGTTCGTCCGCGATCGACGGCTGGACGCTGGCGTTCACCTTCCCCGGTGATCAGCAGATCACGACCGCCTGGGACGACGGAACCATCACCCAATCCGGTGAAAGCGTGTCGATAACGAACGCGAGTTACAACGGAACCATCGCGGCGGGATCCTCGACATCGTTGGGCTTCGAGGGCACCTGGAGTTCCAGTGATGCCGCGCCGGCCGCGTTCGCCGTGAACGGCTCCACCTGCGCCCCGTAGCGCAGCAGCGGGGCGCCAGAAAAATCGATCGCCCTGAGGACTCCCCATCAGGCACCATGGCCAGGAATGGTCGCTCGGATGGGGGGACACATGACCACGCCCGAACCTGGCCGCGGCTCACCGGACCGGAAACGGGCGGTGCAACTCGCGCTGCGCTGCTATGGCGGCCAGATGGCACGGTTGTGGCGCTTGACGACGCCGGCGATGCTGTTGCCCGCGCTGGGGAACACGTGCATCTCCTATGTCGCCCCGCTGATCATCGCGTTGCTGGTCGGCCGCTTCGCCAGCCACGCGCCGACCGGGATCGGCGCGACGATGCCCTATGTGCTCGGCTTCGCGGGAGTGCTGCTGTTCGCCGAGGTCTTGTGGCGGATCGGTCTCCACTTCCTGAACCGCCTCGACGGCCGCGGCATCGAGAACCTCTACATCATCGGCATGGACGAACTGCTGGCGAAGGACGCGGCGTTCTTCCACGACAACTTCGCCGGCTCGCTGACCAAGCGGGTGCTGAGCTTCGCCGCCCGGTTCGCGGACTTCGCCGACAGCCTGGCGTTTAACGTCGTCAGCAGCCTTGTGCCGTTGGTGTTCGCGTCGGTGGTGCTGTGGCATTTCGATCCGTTGCTGGTCGCCGGGCTCATCGGCCTGATCGTGATCACCGGCGTCGGCGTCGCCCCGCTGATCCGCCGTCGCCAGCGGCTGGTCGACCAGCGCGAGGAGGCGATCGCGCGAGTGTCCGGGCACGTCGCCGATAGCTTGGCGAACATGGACACGATCCGCGCGTTCGCCGCGGAGGACCGGGAAGCCGCCGAGCACCGGTCGCGGGTCGCCGAGCAGCGGCGGAAGTCGCTTCTTTCCTGGGACTACGGGAACCTGCGCATCGACACGCTGGTCGCGCCGATGTCCGTCCTGACCAATGTGTTCGGCCTGCTGCTGGCGGTCGCGCTCGGCGCGGGCAGTCACGGGATCGAGGCGATCATCGTGGCGTTCACGTACTACTCCAACGCGACCCAGATCATGTTCCAGTTCAACCAGATCTACCGTCAGATAGAGAGCTCGCTGACCGAGGCCGCGCAGTTCACCGAGTTGCTGCTGACGCCGCCGACCGTGCTCGACCCGATCGCGCCCGAGCCGCTGCGGCCGGCGGCGAGCGACGTCCGTTTCGAGAACGTGACCTTCGCGCACTCCGGCGGACAGCCGTTGTTCAGCGGCCTCGACCTCGTAGTGCCGAGCGGGACCAGGCTCGGACTGGTCGGCCGGTCAGGCGGCGGCAAGACCACACTGACTCGGCTGCTGCTGCGGATGACGGACATCGATGAGGGCCGGATCCTGATCGGCGGGCAGGACATCAGCAAGCTGCGCCAAGCGGATCTGCGCAGCCTGATCGCTTACGTGCCGCAAGAGCCCGCGATGTTCCACCGGACCCTCCGCGACAACATCGCGTTCGCGCGACCAGACGCGACCGACGAACAGATCCGCCAGGCCGCGGAGGCCGCGCACGTGACGGAGTTCGCGGACGTTCTGCCGGATGGATTCGACACGATGGTCGGCGAGCGGGGCGTGAAGCTGTCCGGCGGGCAGCGGCAGCGAGTCGCGCTGGCCCGGGCAATCCTGCGCGACGCGCCGATCCTGCTGCTCGACGAGGCGACGAGCGCGCTGGACTCAGAGAGCGAGATCCTCGTCCAGCAAGCGTTGTGGGACCTTATGGATGGCCGGACCGCGCTGGTGGTCGCGCACCGGCTGAGCACGGTCGCGAGGATGGACCAGCTCGTCGTGCTCGACCACGGCCAGATCATCGAAAAGGGCACGCACGAGGAACTGCTCCGTCTCGACGGGGCCTATGCCAGGCTGTGGCAACACCAGTCCGGCGGCTTCCTGGACGGCAGCCCAACGCCACCAGCGCTCGCCAAGGCACCGAAGCTGAACGCGTAAGCCCTTGCCAGATCCCGGAAGTGCTCGGCTGCCGTGCGGTGCGTACCGGCCGGACCCGACGTTCTAAACCCCGTCAGGCCGCAAGCAAGCCGCGATCTCTGAGTCCGTTTCCGCGGCCTTCGCATCCTGGCCGAGCGCCACGAAAACCTCCCGTTGCGTCAGGAGTGCTCTGACCAGCCGCTCACTGTGAAGGGGTCGAGGAATACCTAGGTAGCTAGCTTTGAAGGCGGCCAGCCTGTTCATTTCCCGGCACAAGCCGACAGCCTCGCTGATCAACGGCTGGGCACGGGCCGGATCGTCGGCATTGCCCGCAGCGCGGGCCGCGTTGATCAGGGCATTCGCGAGGCTCACGTCCCTGGTCAGATCGGAGGAAATGCGGAGGAGATCGATGGCGGTGCCCAAGACCCGCGCCGCCCCGTTGAGCCGTCGCGGGGTATTTGTCTCCTCGCCGAGCCGGAGCAGCGTAGCACCATGTGACCCAAGCGTCATGGCCAGATCGAAGTCGAACTGGCCGGGTTCGTCGTGCGTGAGATCTTGATACCGCGCGATAAGTTCGGCACCGAGCACGCAGGCCATGGCAAGGTTGCCGACATCCTCATGCGCGTCGAGCAGGACAGCTAGGCAATTCGCCTGTGCCGCCTGCTCGGCTGGCAGGCACCGGAAGACTTCCAGTGCCTCTGCGGCGACAGGCAGCGCGTCGGCGGGTCTGTCCGCCCGTGTGAGTTCGAGTCCCAGGGTGTGCAGACAGGCGCCGAGCAGGTGACGTTGCTCAGCTTCGCTGGCCGGGTTCGCCTGCTTTAGGTAGCGCTGCTGGTCCACCTGATGCCATACACCGGCCAGGTCCCGGGCAGGCGGAAGCGGCCCTGGATCTGTCAGGGGACCCAGGTACTTCCGAACCGACCGGGCCGTGCGGGAATAGGGGTAGGGCTTTCCGCGTAGCAGGTCGGCAGCCTGCTGGAGTGCGAGGATTGACTCCTGGTGACGGAACAAGTCGGAGAGGATGTCACCCTTTACGAAAAGCGCCTGGCCTAGCTGCCAGGAGAACAACTCGGGGAACTCGCCGGCGAGCACCCGGTAGCCTTCGACCGCCGCCGTCGCGAGGACAACCGCTTGTGGGAATTGTCCGGATGACCTCCGCGAACGTGCGGATGCGAGGGCTTCCGGCGCGGCCGTGACATTGGGCTCGATCCATTCGAGATGGCGAAAGTACGCGGCCATCTGGCGGTCGCGTGCATTTCCCTTAAGAGAGACCAGGATCAGCACCCCTTCGGCGCAGCCCAGGCCGACCGCCATGCTCAGCCACACGGACACGCGTGCAAGGCCAAACAGATCGGAGAATTTCGCGACCCCGGTCGCAAGAGCGCCTAGGATCGCCGAGGCTGCGGCCCATCTGAGCGACATCCGCGGATAGGGCACATTCGTAGTCTTCCATCTACGGGGAGTAATCATCAAGCGCGGGCAGGCAACTGCCTGAGGGCTTCCACGGTGCGGCGGTCACTGGCTGGGCCGGTTTTGTCGATCTTGCAACGAATCCTGGCTGGGCGACGTCTACATGTCCGGAGGAACATGTATGAATGCGCCCAAGATCGTGACGGATACCACCACTCAGCGCTGGTCGCGCCGACGCTTCATGGGGGGCGCGGTGAGTCTGGCCGCGCTCGGGTCGTTCGCGACCGCGTGCAGCGGCGTGGATCGCTCGGTGTCGCCCGCGTTGGGATACTCGCCGAGAAGTGCCACCAGCACCGCGCCGGCCACCTCCAGTGTCGACGCCGAGTTGATCAGCCACCGCTACGAGGGCCTGAAGCCGTTCGCGTCCGCGCCGCCACCGCCGGCCGTCAAGCCGATCACGTTGAGCGCATCCGACCCGACGGTGTTCTCGAGCGTGCCGATCACCGACAAGGTGGTCTTCATCACGATCGACGATGGCCTCGTCAAGGACCCCGGGTTCATCCAGATGGTGAAGGACTTCCGGATCCCGGTCACCATCGACCTCGCGAACCTTTTCATCAGCGACGATTACGCGTACTTCGCGAAGCTGTACGACACCGGGTATGTATCGATCCAGAACCATACAGTCACTCATCCGCTGAACATGCCTGCCCTGTCGGCCGCGCAACAACTCGACGAGATCTCCGGCCAGCAGGAGATCCTGCATAGGGAGTACGGGGTGACGCCGTACATCTTCCGGTCGCCGGGCGGCAACTACGACGAGACGACGATCACCTCGGCTGGCCAAGCGGGTCTCAAGGGCGTGATGATGTGGAAGGAGGCCATGGAGATATCGGACATGCAGTACCAGACTTCCGCGCACCGGCTGCAGCCAGGGGACATCATCCTCGCCCACTTCCGTGGCCCGGCGCAGCTCGATGGTGAGACCATGGTGCGGATGATGGTCCGCCTGTTCAGGCACATCCAGGACCAGGGCTTTACCGTCGCCGACATCACGAAGTACGTGTAGGACGACGTCTCGCATTTCTCAATCTTCTCGCGAGAATTCCTCAGTAGTCGGCGAGCTGGGAAAACTCTAGGCTCTCTGTATTATGCGACATTTCATTCAAACTTACTTGATTCCGGACTAGCCTCGACATGTCGTTCCAAACTACGATTTATCTGGTTTGCTACTTACGACCGTCAGAGCGGGGACGGACACATGTCGCTACACAGATCTTTTCGTCATGCCCTCATCGCATTTTGCACTGCCCTCATCGCCTTGCTTGGCGTGCTGATTATCGCGTCGCCATCCGGGGCAACCCCTTCGGCGTCGCCGGTTCCGCTGGCGACTAGCCGGGCACCGCGGCTGCCGGCGGGCGCGGCCCGACTCGGGGCGCTATCGCCTGGCACCAAGCTCACCCTCGAGGTCACGCTCAACATCCCAGATCAGGCCGCGCTAAACGCGTTCCTGGCCGGGGTCGCCAACCCGGAGTCTCCGTACTATGAACAGTTCCTGAAGCCTGGGCAATTCGGGCCGAGGTTCGGGCCGTCCCTAGCGCAGATAGCGCAGGTCGAGAACGCGCTCAGGTCGGCTGGCCTGTCCCCTGGACAGGTCTCCGCTAACCGCTTGTCGATTCCGGTCACGGCGACGGTCTCGGCGATCGATCACGCCTTCGGGATAGCGATCGACAGCTACCGGCTCCCCGGTGGCAGGGAAGCCTACGCCAACACCGCCGCACCGACGGTACCGGCGGCGGTCGCGCCCCTCGTGGATGGCGTGCTCGGGCTCGATGACCTCTATCTCCAGCAGCACACGACCATCAGCCCCGGCCAGTTGCCGGTCCAACGGCTGCGCACGACAACCATCCGCGGAGCCTCCGGTGCGTCACCCAGCACCACGGGACCACAGGCGTGCGCGGCTGCCAGTGACTCGGGCAACACCGCCACTACCATCGCCGGTTACTACGGAACGTCGCTGCTCTACCTCAACGGCGATCTCGGGCAAAATACTCGGGTCGGCGTACTCGAACTGGAGCCGAACCTGCCGTCCGACATCACCGCCTATGAGCAGTGCTACGGGATCTCCACCAAGGTCAATTACCTCTCGGTCGACGGGGGCGTCGGGACCGGCGCCGGGCAGGGCGAGGCCGCGCTGGACATCGAGATGGTCGCCGGCCTCGCACCCGACACCACGATCGATGTCTACCAGGCGCCGAACACCGGGACTGGCGTCTACGACGACTACCAGAAGTTCGCGACCTCCGATACTGACAAGACGCTCTCCGTGTCCTGGGGAAACTGCGAGGCTAACCTTCCCGTGTCGTTCATGGACTCCGAGGAGACCGTGTACGAACAGGCCAACGCCCAGGGCCAGTCGATCTTCGCGGCGGCGGGCGACAACGGTTCGACCGGCTGCAACAACGACACCACCGCCAACGACACCGTGAGCGCGGGCAGCCCCGCGGACGCGCCGTACGTCATCGGTGTTGGCGGCACCAGCTTCAATAGCGCCGGGCAGGAGGTCGTCTGGAACGAGTCGGGCCTCGGTCTCGGCGCCGGAGGCGGCGGTGTCTCGACCGTTTGGTGCATGCCTGCCTACCAGCACCAGACTTCGATTCCCAACGTGATCAACAGCGACTCGAAGAAGGACACCAGTTCGTCCTGCGCGAGCAAGTACTACCGCGAAGAACCCGACATATCCGCGAACGCCGACCCCGTCTACGGATACGCCGTTTACTACGACGGCGGCTGGGTGCTCGGCGGAATCGGCGGGACCAGCGCGGCCGCGCCAGTACTGGCGTCCATCGCGACACTCACCGACGCGTCGCCGTTCTGCTCGGCCTACGGTTCTAAGGGCCCCGCGCTGCCGCAGAACCTCTACAACGTCGCTGCCGCCTACCACTCCTACATCTATGCCTCCGCACCGGAAGGCATCCGCGATATCACCAGCGGCAACAACGACTACACGGACTCCGGCTACCCCGGTGGTCTCTACCCGGCGACCACCGGCTACGACATGGCCAGCGGTCTCGGCGCCCCGATGGTCAGTGGCCTGTCCGGGAACACGTGGTACTACTTCATTCCCGGGCTCACCACGCTGTTGTGCCACCAGTCAGCCACCAAGCTGAAGACGGTCAGCGTCAGCAGCGTGTCGCCGAGCGCCGGGGTGGCCGGGAAGTCAGTCAAGGTCACGGTCCACGGCGCCGGGTTCCTGCCCCTGCAGTACGCCGATGAGGCCGAGATCCTGTCGGGGTCCAAGGTGCTCGCCACGGTAGCCGCGACCTGCAGCACGACCGCCTGCACGGTTACGCTGCCCGCGGAGTCCGCTCGTACGGTCGACATCAAGATTTACGCCGAGTCCCTGTGGTCGAGCGCCACGGTCGCGGCCGACCGCTACACCTACGCTGCCGCGCCGCACCTGTCCTCGGCTTCGCCTACCAAGGGCACGCCGAAGGGCGGGACGAAGATCACCATCCACGGGACGAACTTCATCGGCGTGAGCTCGGTCAAGTTCGGCAGCAAGGCGGGCACGAAGGTGCAGATAGTCTCCAGCACCGAGATCATCGTGGTGACACCCGCTGGCAGCAAGGGCACGGTGAAGCTCACGGTTACCGCCGCGGGTGGCACCAGCAATGCCCTGACCTATCAGTACACCTGACGTTCACGGCCCGGACCTGCCTTCGGGCTGGTCCGGGCCAGCAACGGCGGAACGGCGCGGCCAAGCTCAGGCGAGTCCCTGTCCGCCGTCGACGGCGAGGCCGATGCCCGAACTGCCGCCGATGATGACGACCGTGGAGCCCGCGAGCAGCGGTGAGCGAACCGGGACGGGGGCGGTGCTGAGTGTGGTCATGGCGAATCTCCTAAATAAACCATCTATTTGGTTTAACCATAGGGGGAGTGACCATAGATATCAACTGGATGGTTTAATTGAGTCATGGCTTACGACGCGGAGGGCACCCGCCAGCGGATCTTCGCCGCGGCGAGCGCCGAGTTCGCCGCGCACGGGCTCGCCGGAGCCAGGATCGACCGGATCGCGGCCGCGGCGCGGGCCAACAAACAGGCGATCTACCTGTACTTCGGCTCCAAGGACAAGCTGTTCGGCGCGGTGGTCAAGGCCAAGGTCGACGAGGTCTGCCACTCCGGCACCCTCGACCCCCACGCCATCGGCGAATCGGTTGGAGAGCTCTTCGACTGGTACCAGGAGAACCCCGAGCTGATCAGGTTGCTGCTGTGGGAGGCGCTGGAGACCGGAGATGCCCCGGTCCCGGGCGAGCTGGACCGGCGCGAGGCCTACCGCGGGAACGTGCGCGACCTGGTCGAGGCCGGCGTGGGCGCCGAGCGCGAGGAGCCGGCGCGTACCCGCGAGGCCCAGGACTGGATGTTCACCCTCATCGGCCTGGTCGCCTGGAACTTCGCCGTCCCGCAACTGCGCCGCCTGATCCTGGATGAAGATGATGAGCGCGCCGCGCTGGCCCGCCGCCGCGCCGCCACGATCGAAGCCGTGCGCACGCTGGCGGCCGCGCTTGATGATGGCGGAGCCGTAGCACCTTTCTGAGTGCCATTTGACCTCTGACTGCTCACGATGTGTTATCGCGGGTGCTGGCGTCACGCCAGCGTGGCATCCGGCGGTGGTACAGGATGATGGTAACTAGCCGTCGGCCGGCGACGGCTAGTTACCATCATCCTGTCGGCAGGCCAGCCCGAGCATCGCAGGCTAGGGCATATCAGGCACGCCGTCGCAAGATTCCCGACAGAGTCAAGTGCCGAGGCGCGTGGATTCCGCCATCATCCGACTCCCCGCTGGCACATCCCGGAAGCCCGCCTGTACAGTCGGCCTCGGGCTCAGCAGATCAAATCTAACACTTGACACTTCAAGTAAATTCGGCTCATCATTCACTTGATGAATCAAGTCGTGAAAGCAAGTAGGAGATGAGCGTCATGGCAAGCAACGAAGAGATCGTGCGCGCGGCGTACCGGACCGCCGAAGGCGGCGTCCAGGACCTGGCGGCCTGGCGCGACGCATTCACCGAGGACGGCGTCTTCAACGACATCGCCGGCGGTGCGAGCTACACGGGCGACCGGCTCGGCGACGTGGTGACCTACATGACGAACCTGTACCCCGACGTGCACCGAGAGCTGCTTCGCGTGCATGAGGCCGGCGCCAACCTGGTCGTGGTCGAGCTCCTGATCCAGGGGACGTTCCTCGGCCCGTTTCAGACGCCCGCTGGTCCGGTAGCTCCCACCGGGACGAAGGTCAGCATCCCGACGGCCGACTTCTTCTACCTGCGCGACGGCAAGATCGAGACGTTCAACTGCTATGTGTCGATGAACATCATGTTCGCCCAGATGGGGGTCTACCCTGACTTCGCCGCCGCCGTGAAGGGGGCCGCTACCACCGGCTGACACCCGCGGCGGACTCGGTGACCAAGGGAAGGTGGCGCATGGAAGAGGCAGAATTCCGAGTGACCGTGAACGGCGTAGAGCGCACCGTGACCTGCGAGCCGGACACGCCGTTGCTTGATGTGCTCCGCCACCACCTGGGCTTGGCCGGGCCGAAGTTCGGCTGCGGGATGGGGCTGTGCGGGGCGTGCTTCGTGCTTATCGATGGCCGCGCCCGCGCGTCCTGCGACCTGCCGGTGTCGGCTGTCGGCGGCCCCGTCACCACGGTAGAGGGACTATCAGCCGACGGTCGGCTTCATCCCGTCCAGCAGGCGTTCATCGACGAGCAGGCAGCGCAATGCGGGTACTGCTCCGCCGGCATGGTGATAGCCGCGGCTGGCCTGCTGCACGACCGTCCCGCCCCGACCGAGCCGGAAGTGCAGGAGGCTCTCAACGGCAATCTGTGCCGCTGCGGCACGCACGGCAGGATCATCCGCGCGGTACTGAAGGCAGCCGGGCAACTTCCCGCCAGCCAGGTCCTCACCCCGACCGCGGGCATCCAGGCCGCGGCGAGTCCGGTTACCGCCACGCCGTCCGGTGTCTCCTCGCTCCCGGCCGACCTGGCGGCAAACCCGGTGCTGGCCCGGTGGCTCGATTTCAGCCGGGACGGGGAGGTCACTGTCCGGACCGGCAAGGTGGAGTACGGACAGGGCATCTGGACCGCGCTAGCGCAGGTGGCCGCGGAGGAGCTCCAGGTCACCCTGGCCCGGGTGCGGGTGGCTCCGGTGTCCACCACCAGCAGCCCGGACGAGGGCGTCACGGCGGGCAGCCGGTCAGTCCAGGAGTCCGGCTCAGCACTCCGGCAGGCGTGCGCGCAAGCCCGCGACCTGCTCCTGGCCGCCGCCGCGACCAGGCTCGGAGTTCCCGGTACGGCACTGGCCGTGGCCGACGGGCAAATCCTGACGGCAGACGGTCCGACTCGCCTTAGCTACTGGACGGTGGCGCAGCCGGGAATGCTTGACCGGCCGGCCGGGGTCCCGGTGGCATCACGGCCGCCGGGTGAGTGGTCCGTCGCCGGGCGCAGCGCCGCGCGGCCGGATATCCCGGACAAGGTGACCGGGCATCCGAGTTTCCTGCACGATCTCGTCCTGCCGGACATGGCCTACGGACGGGTAGTACGGCCACCCGCGCGGGTCGCCGGCCTGACCGGGCTCACTGACCTCGATCTCGGCCCTGAGGTCATCCTGGTGCGGGACGGCTCGTTCCTCGGTGTGGTTGCCCCGACCGATCGCGGCGCGCTGCGGGCCGCCAGGCAGGTCGCCCGCGCGGCGCGATGGCAGACGACCTCATCGCTGCCCGATCCGGACGACTTGCGAGGGTTCATGCTGGCGGCTCGGTCGGAGGCCGAGACGGTGGTGGACCAGCCGATGGCGAGCCCGGCTACCCGAACGCTGACCGCCGAGTTCACCCGGCCGTTCCTCGCCCACGCGTCGGTGGCCCCCAGTTGCGCGATCGCCCGCTGGGACGGTGACTCGGTCACCGTGTGGTGCCACAGTCAGGGAATCTTCCTGCTGCGCGAAGCAATCGCGACCGGGCTCGGGATCGAGGCCGGCCGGGTGACGGTGCATTACGCGGAGGGCGCGGGCGTCTACGGGCAGAACGGCGCTGACGATGTGGCCATGGACGCGGTGCTGCTGGCGCGGGCAGTCCCCGGCCGGGCGGTGCGGGTGCAGTGGACTCGTGAGGACGAGATGTGCTGGTCGCCGCTGGGGTCGGCCATGCTCGCGCGGCTCTCGGCCGGCCTAGACGCCAGAGGCCGGATCTTGACCTGGCGGCAGGACGTGTGGAGCAACGGCTTCATGGGCCGCCCCACCACGGGAGGGGAGCCGCGCCTGCTCGCCCTGACCCACCTGGCGGGCGGCCGCCCGATGCCGCCGGCGCCCGACCTGCAGTCGGCCAACTGGATGGGCGCGTCGCGCAACGCGGTACCTGGCTACGACATCCCCGCGATGCAAGTCACCCGGCACCGGCTGCTGGACATGCCGATCAGGACGTCCTCGCTGCGGTCGCTCGGCGCGCATCTCAACGTATTCGCCATCGAGTCATTCATGGACGAACTGGCCGCCGTGGCCGGAGTCGACCCGGTGCGATTCCGGCTCGCCCACCTCACTGACCCGCGGGCCCGGCAGGTGCTCACCGAGGCCGCGCACATGGCCGGATGGCCGCTGTCAACCCGAGACCGCCGGGAGGGGATCGGCTACGGAACCGGGGTCGCCCGGTACAGCGGGAACGCGGGGTACTGCGCCGCCGTGGCCGAGGTGGCGGCGGACACCGATATCCGGGTGCGCAGGCTGTGGCTCGCGGTGGACGTGGGCCGGGTCATCAATCCGGACGGGGTGATCAACCAGGTCGAGGGCGGTGCCGTGCAGAGCGCGAGCTGGACGCTACGGGAGCAGGTCCGGTTCGACCGGGAGAAGATCACCTCTGCGGGATGGGACAGCTATCCCATTCTCCGGTTCGACCAGGCACCCGACGTTATGGTCCATATCATCGACGAGCCCGCGGAAGCAGAAACCGGCGCGGGGGAGGTCGCCCAGGGACCCGTCGCCGGTGCCATCGGCAACGCGATCGCCGACGCCGTCGGAGTGCGTGTCCGCGACTTGCCGCTTACCCGCGAGCGCGTCGCCCGAGCGATAGAAGAGAGTTGACCCTATCAACGACCCCCAGATCGGCACGAGCAATGCGAAGGCCATCCTCGACCATAACGCCGGGGCGTTGCTCGTTCAGTAGTGCGCAAGTGGCCGGATATGGACATTCGTGGGTGGAACTGTTGTCCCGAACCGGGCGCGGAGTTACGATCCGCATCACCAGGTCGATGGCGGCATTGAGCTGGCAGCAAGAAGTGGCTCCCAATGATCATGGAATGCGTTGCCAGGCGCATGAATGAAACGTTTCGAAATGCGTCCTGCGCCGCGACAGAAAGCTCTTTTCAGCGACACCGGCAGGTGCGACCCGCGATCGCGGTCGAACGCTCCTGTCATGGAGCGATCAGACGCCCGGGTCGGCCTTTACCAGCGCATTCTCTGCATCAATGAGGAGCACGGATGTTCAGCCCCCGCCGGATTCTCAATTATCCGCGGCCACGCAGCGCCGCTCACCGCCAGTCGAGGGTTCGCAGGCCCCGGGGGGCGGCCGCTCTTGGCTGCGCCGTGGTGCTGGCGGCGTGGGCCCTGGTGGTGTCCGGACCCGCGGCGGCGGCCGCACCGGTCGCACCGGCGGCGGCTGCCGCGACGGCCTCGACCACGCCGTGGCCTTCCGATCCCGACTGGCAGAGTTACGTCGAGACCCCGTCCAGTTCGACGGTGTGCCCGGTGGCGATCGAGGCCACGTCGGGCACCGTGACCGGTGCGGGGAACCTAGTATGTGGTGGCTCGGGCGGGGCGACGTTGACCCTGACCTCGGGCGGGGCGACGCCGACTATCGTGCTCGATTACGGCCAGGAGGTCGGTGGCCTGCCGTACTTCGACGTCTCGGCCGAATCGGGTTCGCCGGTCCTGCAGGCCGGGTACAGCGAGGGCCTGAACTACTTGTCCGCCACCGGGGACGGCTCGGTGCCGTGGGCCGAGGGTGACTCCGAGCGGTACGACACCTACACGGTCACTGGGGCGGGGACCATCACGAACCCGGCGGTCCAGGGCGGCGAGCGCTACGAGGAGATCACGCTCACCTCGCCGGGCACCCTGACGCTGAGCGCCGCGGGCATCAACTACATCGCCGATCGCAGCGCCTACCAAGGC
>JBEKHI010000153.1:0-17230 GCA_050012355.1 Streptosporangiaceae bacterium
TCACCCAGCTGGTCTTCGATACCCACGGCATCACCCCCCTCGGCTACGCCGCGTTCGCCTTCGCCCTCGGCGTCACCGCCGGGCGGTGATCCGGCGTACCATCCCGGCGATGGCCGTCACCCTGGTCATCTTCGCCGCTCTTCAGGTCGCCATGCCGCTGTGGATCCGGCCGAACCTCACCCCAGCTGACCGCACGGTCAGTGTCCCCGGCCAGCCCGGCGCCTGGCTCCTGTCCAGCGGGCCCGTCAACGCCGCCGGGCAGGCAACTAGCAGCACCCCAGCCGCTACTGGCGCTTCCAGTGGACCGAGACCGCGATCTACCTCGGCTCTAGCCTTGGCCCTGACCGGGTACTTTTTCCGGCGGCTCAGCCGCCTCTCCTGAAAGGGGCCTGCCAACTAGGCGGTCCGGCTCTCCCGCTCGACGGTGACGAGACGGGGCGGGCCAGAGCTTCCCGGCGTCGGCGCCGCCGAGGAGAGCCGTTTCAGTAGCGCCGGCGTGACGCCCCGGTAGGCAGCCGGATCGATCGGGTTGATCCAGTGCGAGGCTCGCACCCGGGCGCTGATGTTGAGGCCGAGATCGCCCAGTACCTCGTCCACGTTGTGCATGGAGAACGGGATGATCTTGGTGCCGCGACAGTGGTGCCGGTCCGTCGCGGTGTCCATGAACGCCAGCTGGGCGACGATATCGCGGCCCATCGCGTCGGTGTCTGGCAACGCCACCTGCCCGGCGAGATCGGCCGCGATCCACAGGGCCGCCATCTCCGCGTTCAGCGGGCTGAAGAACGAGGAGTTATAGCCGTTGAAGTAGAGCCCGGCCACGTCCGCCGGCTTGATCTGCCGGTACAGCAGGAAGTTCCCGCGCTCATCCAGCAGCCGCTGGGTGACGTCGCTCGGCAGGAACGGGACGCCCTGAGTGAAACCAGTGGAGCAGACGATGAGATCCGCCGGCAGCGAGGACCCGTCGTTCAGCTCAGCGAATGGCTTGCCGTCGGCGACGTGCAGGCGCGTGATGACGCTATCGCGATGGACGACGATCCGTCCGTCCGCGACGCCCTCGAAGAAGCCCTCGGTGGCCAGGCCGATCGCGCCGCGGACGATGTCCTCCATGTGCCCGGCGGGCACTAGGTCCGCCTGCTTCAGGCCGAACTGGCGGACCGACACGGACCCGATTGAGTTGAGCATCCGGGCCCGCATGCCGTTGCCCGGGCCGTGCAGGAACTTCTCGACGCCGCGCAGGTAGCGATACCTGAAGAGCGCCTCGCCCATCCGGGTGAGCAGCAGCATCTTGAAGTTGAGGAAGCCGCCGATGCGCCGGGGTACCTTCCACAGCATCTGCCGCGCGATCACGTCGGTGCTGGCGGCGACCTCGCTGAGCGGGACGGTGACATCGCAGGCTGACTTGCCGTACCCGACGACCAGGACGTGCTGGCCGCGGGCCTGCTCAGCGTCGTGCAGTTCGGTACCCGCCATGACCCGGCCGCCGGCGGCGGTGAACTCGTCCAGCCCTGGAAACACCGGCATGGCCGGCTCGCAGAACACGCCGTTGGCGACGACCAGCCGGTCGAATGTCTCCGGCGGTTCATCGCGGGCCAGCACCGTCCAGCTGCCATCGCCGGCTGGGCGGGCGGCCGTGATCTCGGTGTTCAGCCGCAACGCCGGCGTCACGCCGAACGCGTCGGCGTAGGCAGCGAGATAAGCCTGGACCTGGGCGCCGGTTGGCCATTCCGGATAGTCCTTGGGCATCGGGAAGTCCGACAGCGAGTACTGCGCCTTGGGGCTTTGCGTGGTCAGGCCCGGATACCGTCGCGTCTGGCTCCATACGCCGCCGACGTCCGGTGTCTTGTCGTATACCCGCACGTCATGCCCGGCCTGCAGCAGCACCTTCGCGGTGGCCAGGCCCGCGACGCCGGCGCCGACGATCGCGATGCGCATGGCTAATGCACCTCGGGCGGCAACTGCATCTCGATGCCGAAGTCGGCCATGATCTTCTTCATCAGCGAGATGTCCTTCGGCCCGGGCGGCATGTCCGCGAGCGCCTGGTAATACTGCTCCAGGCCAGCCGGGGAGACCACCGAGATGACCCGTGACTCGTCGGAGTACGGGTTGCGGAAGGCGTGGATGACGTCGCGTGGCAGGTACAGGTAGTCGCCCAGTTCCAGGGTGAAGTCCTCGCCGCCCAGGTGCACGTCGAGTCGCCCGGCCAGGCAGATGAACGACTCGTCCTCGCGGGTGTGCAGGTGCGGGGGCGGCCCATCGGTCCGCGGCGGAACCGTGTACTCGAACAGCGAGTACGCGTCGTGGGTGGATTTGCCGTCCGTCTTCATCGTGATGCCCAGCCCGATCGCCGCGATGGCGTGTCCTTCGCGGGAGGGCAGCATGTAGCCACCGCCAAGAGTCACGTGGTCTCCTTCGACTCATCCCACCGCCGTTATGGCCGGTGTGTCAGATTTCACAGCGTGCGGGCTTACGGCGGGTTACGCAATCCCCGGTCCCGCTCACCGGGACAGTGGGCGAGAATAGGCGCGGCTCGCGGCGGCGGCCGCGAGCCGGACCGCCGGGCCGATCCGGTCCGGGCGCACGAGCTGGCTAGGCCCGGTAAGCGACAGCGCGGCCGCCACCTGGCCCAGCGGGGCGAAGATCGGAGCGGCGACGCAGCTCACGCCGACATTGCCCTCCTCACGCTCGATCGCCCAGCCGCGGTCGGGGACGGCGGTTAGCTCCCGCATGATCGCCACCGGGCTGGTCAGCGTGCGGGGCGTGCGCCGTGGCAGGTCTGCGGCCAGCACCGTGTCGATTGTCGCCTGGTCGGAGTAGGCGAGGATGGCGCGGCCCAGCGCCGAGCAGTACGCCGGGATGATGCCGCCGACCTGGGAGAGCATCGGCATCGCCCGGTGACCGGTTATCTTCTCCACCACCAGGATCTGGGTGCCCTCCAGTATCCCCAGCTGAGCGGTGATCTTGGTGGCTTGATGCAGGTCCTGCAGGAACGGCAGGACCGCCTCGCGCAGCTCGATGCGGATGGGGGACAGGCTGGCGATTTCGAACAGGCGGTTGCCGATACGGTACCGGTCATGTGGCTTGTCCAGCCAGCCCAGCCGGATCATCCGGTCGGCGGTGCGGTGCGTCGTTGAGCGGGGCATGCCGCAACGGGCGACGAGCGCGGCGAGGGTCAGCTCGCGGTGGGTCGCGTCGAAGGCACCGAGAATCGCTGCGGCGCGATCGATGCCGCCCATCCCATTGGCCGCGCTATCCCGCTCAGCGGGACTCATGGTTGGCTTTCCGGTCCATAACAGTCAGGCTAAACCCACTGCCAGAGTTGTCGGCGGAAGGACGGAACGATCTGATGGCCCAGTCCGGACTGGAGTTCAGCATGGCCGAGTTCCTCGGCGCGGCCGTCGGCGGCGTGCGGCCGAGCACGGCCCGACCGGTCGTCGTGCACGCTGACGAGCTGGAGGCGCTCCCCGCCGATCAAGTCCACAACCCGAGCACGCTGTCGATCGCGGGCCGGCTGCCGACCACGACGTTCGAGATCTTCCGGCAGACGATCCCGCCCGGCCTGAGCTCCGATATGCAGCGGCACCATCACGAGACCGTGCACTTCGTGATCTCCGGATCGGGACACAGCGAGGTGGAGGACGAGACCGTGAGCTGGTCGGCGGGGGACTTCATCTACACCCCGCCGTGGACCTGGCACAGGCACTACAACGACTCAGCGGACAAAACGGCGGAGTTCTTGACCATCGAGAATTCCCGGCTACTCGGCCTGCTTGGTATCGGACGACGCCAGAGCGCCGGCCTCGCCACGATGGCGCAGGCCCGGGCACGCTTCCAGGAAGAAGACCAGTCATGACCGATCTGCCGGAGCACATCAGCATCTGGGGCGAGCTCGCCGACACCGATCACGAGCTGCGTCACGTCGACGTCGGCGGTGTCCGTACCCGAGTGCTGCGGGCCGGGTCCGGGCCGGACCTGATCCTGCTGCATGGCACCGGCGGGCACCTGGAGGCGTACGCCCGCGACATCGCGGGCCTGGCGGCCTCGTTCCGGGTGACCGTGTACGACATGGTCGGGCACGGCTGGTCCGACCTGCCCGACCAGCCGTACACCATCGACGTGCTGTCGGACCATCTGGTCGCGCTGATGGACGCCCTTGGCATCGAGCGGGCGCACCTGTCCGGCGAATCCCTCGGCGGCTGGGTAGCGGCCTGGACCGCCGCGCACTACCCGGACCGAGTGGACCGGCTCGTGCTTAACACCCCGGGCAACATCGCCAACAAGCCGGAGGTCATGGCCCGGATGCGGGACAGCACGATGGCCGCGGTGCGCGACCCGAGTGACGCGACGGTACGCCGCCGGGTCGAGTTCCTGTTCCACCACACCGAGCTGGTGACCGACGAACTGGTGAACCTGCGCCGCGCGGTGTACAGCCGGCCCGGGTTCGTGCGCGCGATCACCAACACGCTCGTGCTGCAGGATCCCGAGGTACGCAAGGACTTCGCCTGGGATCCCTCCTGGGTCGGTAAGGCCGCCGCGCCGACACTGCTGCTGTGGACGGACCACGACCCGACCGGCGGGCTGGACGAAGCGGCGATGCTGCTGGAATGGCTACCCGACGCGCGGCTGCACGTGATCACGGATGCCGGGCACTGGCCACAATGGGAGAAGCGCGAGGAGTTCCTGCGCGCTCACCATGACTTCCTGGTCCTCGGCAAGGATCCGGAGTGAGCGAGGTCATCGGCATGGTGGGCATGTCCCACTCGCCGTTCGCCACCATGCTGCCGCCGGCTGGTCCGGCGGAGCCCGGCGGCCGGTTCCTGGCCGACGCGGCCCGGGTCGCCGCCGCCGTCAGCGAACTCGCCCCCGACGCGATCGTCGCGATCGGCCCCGATCACTTCCACGCGAACTTTTACGACGCGATGCCGCCGTTCGTGCTCGGCGTCGAGAAGGCCGACGGCTTCGGCGATTTCGGCAGCCGGTCCGGCTCGCTGCCGGTCGCCGCCCCGCTGGCCTGGTCCATCCGTGACGCGCTAGCGGCGGCCGGGTTCGATCCGACCCTGTCGTACGCGCTGACCGTCGACCACGGCGTGGTGCAGAGCTATGACATGGTTCGCGGCGGGGCGCCGATCCCGATCGTGCCGCTGGTGGTCAACACCGCGGCGCCGCCGCTGCCGAGCATGCAGCGCTGCGTCCAGCTCGGCCGCGCCCTCGGCGCGGCGATCCGGGCGTCGGCGTACCCCGGGCGAGTCCTGGTGCTGGCCAGCGGCGGGCTGTCGCACTGGCTGCCTTCCAATGACCCGCGCGACCCATCGGTGGACACGGCGAGGCGCCAGTCGGTGATCTACGGCCGCCAGGACGTGCGGCGGACCGCGGCGGCGCGCGAGCCCCTGGTTCTCGCGATGGCCGGGGACCGGCACGCCCCCGTCAACACGGAGTGGGACAACTGGTTCCTCAAGCAGTTGTCGACCGCGGATCTCGACCCGGTGACCACGCTGGGCGACGACGGGCTTGAGCAGCACGCCGGCAGCGGCGGCCACGAGATCCGCACCTGGCTGATCGGCCACGCGGCCGCGGACCGCACGCTGGTGTGGAGCAGCTATGAGCCGGTACCGGAATGGATCACCGGCATGGGCATCGGCACCACCTTCCCGGTGAGCTGACAGCCAGGGCGCGCCTCAGCGCTCCACGTAACTGGCGGCCCGCACCGATTCGGGGCTCGCGGGGCACCGCCGCGCCGACGCTATCCGGCGCGGAGAGTTCCGGGCCGTCCGACATCGCGACTAGGTGCTGACGATCACCGCTGCCGGTCTTATAGCAGATGGCGCCTTGTTTTACACCATTTCTGAGTGAATACCCAGCATTACGTCCTCGTCACTAATTCGTAAGAATGCAGGATTGAAATTTCGATCCACTCGAATTGGTTTCGAGATATAAACGTGATCCAACTGCATGTGTGAATGGTGTCAGGTCAGCTACCGGTGAAGCACGCCACGAATGTGCTGGACCGAGGACATGCAACACCGGTCAGGACGTGCGGGGTCGTGAATCTGATGGGGAGGCGCGGGCCTGCGGGCTGCATACCGGCTATCCGCCGCACATGCAGACTGTGTTGCAGCCTCCCAGGCATCCAGGAGGTCCAATGTCTAGATCGCGAAGCGCCCGACGTCGCTTCGGGAGTACCAGGCGATGGTGGGCTCTAACTGCCATCGCGGCAACGCTCAGCGTTGCCGCTGGGGTGATCGTTGCCGTCGGCCACGGCGCGTCCCAGTCTCATGGCCTGCAGATGAGCGCGTCCATCCGGCAAGAGCGGGAGGTTCGCGGGCCGGGCCATGGCGGTTATGTCATGGTGCCCGGTCCGGGCCAAGCCGCGGTAGTCGACGCCACCGCTCATGAACGGATGGGCAACGACAGGTCTGCGCACCAGCGGCTAAGCACGCGGTGGGAGAGCAACCGGCAGTGGGAGGCCTGGTACCAGAGCTGGCGTGAGCAGTCGATCAGCTACTGGGAGAGATACCTGCGCCAGCACAAGCATGGTCACGGTGCGACAGCTACCCCGACCGCCACCCCGACGATCACGCCGACGGTGACCACAACGCCGACCGCTACGTCTACCGCGACGGCAACAGCCACCCCGACCAGCACGGCTACGGTGACCACAACGCCGACCGCTACGTCCACCGCGACGGCGACAACCACGCCGACTGCTACGGCCACTCCGACCACAGCCACAACTGGGGTTACCCAGGTGAACAGCCTGAACTGGGCGGGCTATGCCGCGACGGGTACGGCTGGCACGTTCACCAGTGTGGCCTCGGGCTGGATCGTGCCGTCGCTGAGCTGTGCCACCGCCACCGACATGCACTCCAGCTTCGGGGTGGGCCTGGACGGATTCGGCACCGGCAGCAGCACGGCGCAGCAGATCGGCACCGAGGGCGACTGCGACGGCAATACCCCCGTGTACTCCGCGTGGTTCGAGATGTTCCCGAACGCTCCGGTGACGTTCGACAACGTCGTGAAGCCGGACGACATCATGGAGGCGTCGGTCACCGCCGAGGGTGCGGGCGTCTTCATGCTGACGATCTTCGACATGACCCAGAACTGGAGCGAGGTCACCGAGCAGACCTCGAACACCGCGACGCTCGGGTCCGCCGAGGTCATCGCTGAGGCGCCGCCCGAGGATGGCGCGATATCGTCGCTGTCCAACTTCGGCACGGTCGTCTTCGCGGGAGCGGCCATCAACGACGCTGCGCTCACGGCTCCCATCGATGAGATCACCATGGTGTCGGCGGAAGGCGTCACCCTAGCTGTCCCGTCCACGATCACCGGGGGAGTCGGTAACTTCACCGTTGGCTGGGATGCCAGCGGCCCCTGATGGTCTAGGCGCACATCAGATCCCCTCGTGTGGTCTCCGCCGCCATACGAGGGGATCGGCGAGACGGCGTTTTCCGCGATGGAAATGAATACCGGCAAGGAAGGTTGCGCAACGCGCTATCTGGCGGCCGCGTAAACGTGTCTACAATAATTGCGGAGCCCGGGCGCGTTGAGTTTCCTGACGAGACAGCGGGAGGCATGCCGATGGAAGGCAGCTGGATCGACTCGTCGGTACCCGAAGACTGGAAGCCGCCGGAGATCGATTTCTCGGTGGCGCACGCGTCCCGTGTGTATGACTACTGGCTCGGAGGTAAAGACAACTTTCCCGCCGATCGCGAGGTCGCCGAGCAAGTGATCGCCGTCCGGCCGACAGTCATCCGCGACATTCGAGCAAACCGGGCATTCCTGGCCAGGGCCGTCCGCTTCCTGGCCGACGAGGCCGGGATCCGGCAGTTCCTGGACATAGGCACCGGGATACCGGCTGCGGGAAACACACATGAGGTCGCCCAGTCAGTCGCACCCGAATCCCGCATCGTCTACGTGGACAACGACCCCATCGTCCTGGCACACGCCCGCTCGCTGCTGGTAGGCAGCCACCAGGGTGCCACCGCCTACCTGGACGCGGACCTGCGGGTCCCCGGAACGATCCTGGAACAGGCCAGGCGGTTGCTGGACTTCTCACAGCCGATAGCGGTGATGCTGATCGGGATCATGCACCTGATCAGCGATTCCGATGACCCGTACGAGATAGTGTCGTCCCTCGGCGATGTCACTGTCCCCGGCAGCTATCTCGCGCTGACGCAGCCCGCCAGCGACATCGACGCCGATATCGTCGCCGAGGGTGCCCGAAGGTACAACCAGCAGGTCGTCACCCCGCAGACACGCCGGAACTACCAGGAGACCCTGCGGTTCTTCGACGGTCTGGACCTCGCCGAACCCGGCCTCGTCCAGTGCCAGCGCTGGCGTCCGGACCCAGACGCCAAAGACCTAGCTGACAACGTCTCCTGCTACGGCGGCGTCGGCCGGAAGAGCTAGTACCTAATCCGAGCCAGGCCGCGCGGGCCACTAGCGCGGGCGCTCCTGACACAGAAACACCAGCCTCAGGTGAACCGTGCACCACGTGAGACCCGGGGGCCCCGCTGCGGGAGCGGTGGAGTTGGCCGGAGCGCTGACCCCTAGGCTGGCTTGCCCGCGTCGATCCAGTGTTGGAGGGTCTCGACTTGAGAGGCGGGCCAGGCGCCGTCACAGGGCATTTTCCCGCTCCGCAGGGCGCTGACGATGGCGTCGGCGTGTCCCGCGACATCGGAATAATCGAAGAGATCGAAGGCGCGCAGCATCGAATTCCGGTCCTTGTCCCGGAACAAGGGCTTGATGTCCCGCTCGAAACTGAGCTCGGCTGCTGTCATGTGTCTGCGTCCTCTACGTCGAGCCCACGGGTGCGGGACTCCTGGAACTACCGATGACGATGAACATTGTGCCCACCGACGGGACTCCTAGAACGCTTGGTAAAACCGGTCCGCGACCGGGCTGTCGACTAGGCGTCTGGCCATTTCCGCGGAGAAGGTGAGCACCGCGGCGAGGGGCCGGTGGTGGATGGCGACCTTGGCGAACTGGCCGTGGTCGTCGGGCACCAGGATCGTTATCCCGTTGATCCGCATGCCGAGTGCTGTCGCTTCCCACTCCAGGTACACGCGGCCGTCGCCGGTCGCGTCGTTGGTGAAGGCCAGGCTGTCGTAAATGCCGGCGGCGGTGCGCAGGGTCGTCCAGACCGCGTGGCGGCCGTGGACGGGCCGGGCGAAGATGCTGCCGTCAAGCTCGACATCCGCCGCGATGATCTGGGCGAAGGCTTCGCCGCTGGGGTCGGCGAATGACTCACTCCAGCGTTGCCTGGGGCTGGATGTCATGCGGTTGGCACCTCCGATCGGACCAGCAGACCGTGAAGCTGGTTCCGGCCCGCGACCCCGAGCTTGGGAAAGGACCGGTACAGGTGGGAAGCGACTGTCCGGGGGGACAGGAACAGACGCTGCCCGATCTCGCGGTTGGAGAGGCCCTCAGCGGCGAGCCTGATGATCTGTCGCTGCTGCGGTGTGAGCTCGCGAAGTCCGGCTTCGCCCGCCAGCGCGCCCGGCACCGGGATCCCGCAGGCGCGCAGCTCCGTTTCGGCGCGATGCTCCCATGGCCCGGCCCGTAGTGCGCGGAACGCGTCAAGGGCGGAGTTCAGGGCCGGTTTGGCGGCGTTTATCCGGCGCCGCCGACGCAGCCATTCACCGTATTCGAGCAGGAGCTGGGCGCGTTCAAATGGCCATTGGTCACCTGCCCGGTCACCGATGGCGTCATCCGGGTACGCGGCGGGAGTGCACGGGTCGGCGAGGATGCCGTCGGCGCGGACCAGCGATTGGCGCACGCGGACCGAGGGAGCGGCGAGTCCGGCGTTGATTCGTTTGAGCATCTCGCGTCCCGCCAGGCGGTGGCCGGACCGGGCGGCGGCGAGCGCGAGGTCTCCGGCCGCCAGGTAGGACGCGTGATAGTGGTACGGGGCGCCATCCTCGCCGAACAGGCGGCTCAGGTGGTCGAACGCCGTGAGGTAGTCGCCGTCCGCGAGGGCGCACAGGCCGAGCGCGTGCCTCGCGCGCGCGGTGATCAGCCGGCTGTGCTCCGGGTCGGTGGCGAGCGCGTCCGCGATCAGCGCCCGGGCGTGTTCGGTGTTGCCGCGGGCGGCCTCGATGGTGGCGGTGATCAGGCTGCCCGCGGCGGGGGAGACGTCAGTCTCCGGGGGGCGAGTGGCGGTCAGCCGCAGCGCGTCGTCCCACCGTCCGGCGTCGAGATAGGCCCAGCCAAGCGCGGCGAGCGAGCCGCCTCCGGCGACGCCGTCGTCATGCGCGCCATGCAGCAAGCCGATCGCATCCGTGGTCTGGTCGAGCAGCCAGGCCGCGGCCCCGGCGTGGCGACCGCGGCGTGACTGCCGGAGGAGGACCCTGAGCTGCGCGGTCTTGCCGCAGACGGCCAGCACCCACAGCCGGGCTTCGTCATCATCGGCCGCCGGGAGTGCCGCGAGCGTGTCCGCGACGGCTCGGAGCACTTCGGGGTCGCCGGTCTGGTACGCGGCGGTCGCCGCCAGCCCGAGCGTGTCCCAGGCGGCGGCGGGATCGTGTGCAGCGGTTTCCCGTGCCAGCGGGAGCAGCATCTCAGCGGCGCTGAGGTAGCGGCCGGCCCAGGCCAGTGCCCAGCCGGTCACGTGCTGGCCGCGTGACCGCAGGTCTCGGTCACGGGTCAGCCCCAGCGCGTGGGCGGCCAGATCGGCCGCCCATCCGGTCTGCCCGGCGGTCACGGCCGCTTCGGCGGCCGCCACGAGCCGGCTGGCCTGGTCAGCGGGCTCCGGGCTCAGGTCCGCCGCCCGCTCCAGAGCGAGGGCCACGGTGACAGCTCGGCCCCGCCGTTTTGGTCCGGAAAACGTTGCGGCGAGCAGCGACGCGACGTCCTCGTCGGGAAGCAGCGAGGCGGCCGCCAGGTGCCAGGCGCGGCGATCAGGCTGGTCGCGTAGTGTCTCGGCGAGCTCGCGGTGCGCGGCCGCGCGGCTGGCGAACGGGGCGTCGTGGTAAACGGCCGACCGGATGAGCGGATGGCGGAACCGTACCCCGGTCGTGTCGATGGTGATCAGGCCGAGTTCCTCGGCCGGCGCGAGGACCTCCGGGTCCAGGCCGGGCGGGCGGGCGTCGCCGTCGGCCGCCGCGACGGACAGCAGCGCGTGCCGGGTCTGGGCGGGAAGCGCCCCGAGCTTGGGGGCGAACGCCGCGCTGAGCCGGCCGGTCAGCGGCAGCGGCAGTCCGCCCCAGCCGCGCCCCGCGGCCGGATCGGCCGTGATCGCGCGGGCCAGTTCGATCAGCGCCAGCGGGTTCCCCGCGGCCTGTCCGAGGACCTGCGCGCGGGCGCGCCCGCGGGGCGGATGCGGCTGAGCCGCGAGGAGCGCGCCGGCGTCGATCGCGCTCAACGGGCCGGGCCGCAGCTCAGGGATGCCACGGTCGAGGCCTGGCGGCGGGATATCCCCCCGGGCCGCGAAGATCATGGTGATCGCCGGGTGCCGGGCGGCGCGGGCGAGCCTCGCCAACGAGGCGCTGTCCAGCCACTGCGCGTCGTCGACGAGTACCAGGATGCTGGCCCGCGGCGGCCCGGCGAGGTCGGGCGCCGGCAGTACCAGCAGGCCGCGGGCCTGGGCATATCCCGCGAGCTCGGCCAGCAGCGCGCTCTTGCCGATGCCCGCTTCCCCCAGCACCACCAGTGGACCTCCGGCGCCCCGGTCGACCAAGGCCCGCAGCCGGCTGAGCTCGCCAGACCGGCCGATGAGCGTGCTTGTCTCCGCCACCCACCGAACGTAAGCCGAGGCTCCCCGGGCTAGCGTCAGTCAGGTGACTGGTCACCTGATTTCGCGGTGGTCCGGCGGTTGGCCGTACGGTACGTGTTCAGTCCGCGCCCAGTGCCCCGGCCTTGGCGAGCATGGCCGCCAGCTCGGCCCGGGAGGTGATCCCGAGCTTAGGAAACATCCGGTACAGGTGGGATCCGACGGTTCGGTGGGACATCAGCAGGCGCTCGCCGATCTCGCGGTTGGACAGCCCGTCCTGCACCATCCGCGCGATCTGCCGTTCCTGAGCGGTGAGCTGGTCCAGCCGGCCCGTTCCGGCAACCCGGCGGGTTTCTCCCGAGGCCCGCAGCTCGGCGTCCGCCCGGTCCCGCCAGGCGCGCGCTCCGAGCGCGTCCAGGATGTCGCGGGCGGTCCGCAGGTGCTCGCGTGACCGGGCGGGCTGCCGGTGGCGGCGCAGCCAGCCGCCGTATTCCAGCTTCAGCCGGGCGTAGTGGAACGGCCAGCTCCGCAGCTCCTGCGTCAGCACCTGCTGGAAGGTCTGCCCGGCCGCCTCGTCGTCGGCGAGCATGGCGGCGGCGAACGCGAGGCTGACGGCCACCACCGGTGCGGGTTTCCCGGTCGTCGAGGCGGTGATCTTTTCGATCAGCTCGCGGGCTTGCTCGCGGTGACCGCTATGGCGAGCCGCGTCGGCCAGGTCCCCGATGTGATACATCCGCAGCAGGTGGTTGTACGAGGTGTCGGCCGGATCGAAGATCCGCACCAGATGCTCGTACGCCTCCTGGTAATCCCGGCGGCCGAGCGCGGCCAGGCCGCGGGCGGCCTGCAGCTGGGCCAGGCTGGACGAGATGCCCGCGGGCAGCAGGAACTGTTCGGCCTCAGCGGTTATCCGCTCGGTTTCCGCGTCGAGGCCGAGCGGCGCGGTGCCAAGCGCCTTGGCGACCTGGGACTTGGCGACCCACCGGCGCTGTCCCGTCTCGGCGGCGACGCGTTCGCTTTCCTCGGAAGCGGCGATGGCGTCGGCCCAGCGGGCGGAGTACGCCGCTGAGGAGGCGTCGTAGTTGAGGACGCGTACGAGCAGGCCGAGCCGCCCTTGCCGGCGAAGCTGGGGGATCGCCGCCCCGAGCAGCGTACGTGCCTGGTCGAAGGCACCAAGGACCATGGCGGCCAGGCCGAGGTGAGTGAGCTGGACCGCGTCGAGGCTGGCGTCCCGAGACAAGACGGTGAGGTTAGCCCGGACCGTCGTGCCGTGGAGATCCGGAGCGGCGAAAGCCAGTGCGGACTGCAGGGCCGGGTTCAGCGGGTCACCAGCGAGCTCCAACGCCGCCTCGGCCACGAGCAGCCGCAGGTGCCGTCCGGGGTCGGCCCACCAGCACCGCCGGGCCGCCCCCACCAGCAGCTCCATTGCGAGACCCGGTTGTCCGCCGGCCGCGGCCTGGCGGGCAAGCTCGGTCAGGTACCGGATGCGCCCGGCGCCCTCGGACAGGCCGGTCTCGATGCTTTCCTGCAGCAGCGCGAGCCGGGCACGATCTGGCAGGTCCAGCGCGGCCCCCTCGACGGATTGAGCCAGCCGGTCGACGAGCGCGGGGCGGCCAAGTTGCCAGGCGAGCTGCGCGGCCCGCAGCAGCCGGCTGTTGCGGGCCGCCGGGTCAAGGCTGAGTTCGACGGCGCGCTCCAGGGCGGTGACCGCCACGCTGAGCGCGGCCCGCCGCTCGGCGCGGGACGCGGCCTCGTCAAGCTCGGCGGCCACGTTCTCGTCCGGGCCGAGCGCGGCGGCGGCCCGGTGCCAGGCCCGCCGGTCGGACTGACCTGCCAGCACCGCCGCGAGCGCCTGGTGGGCAGCCGTGTTCTTGTCGAGGCCCGCTCGGTATTCGATGGCCGAGCGGACCAGCGGATGACGGAATCGCAGCCAGCCAGGACCGGCGTCCACTAGGCGGGCGGCGATCGCCGGCGCGACCGTCTCGGTGGTGAGCGGCGAACCAGCGACCCGGGCGGACGCCTCCAGGGTCTCGCTCAGCGTGCCGCCTTCGTTCAGCGCGGCGACGAGCACGACGGTCCTGGTGTCCTCCGGCAACTCGCTCCACCTGGCCCCGAACGCCTTTTCAATACGGTAGGTGACAGCCGCGCCGCCCCTGATGGTGAGCGGACCCGGGTCCGCGCAGCCGGAAAGCTCGCTCAGCGCCAGCGGGTTGCCAAGCGACGCGTCCAGGATCTCGCGGCGCGCCGCGGCGCCCAGTCCGGGAGCGACCGCGTCGAGCAACTGCCCGGCGGCTTCTTCGCTGAGCCCGCCCAGCCGTAGTTCCTCCAGGCCCGCCTCCAGCAGGGGTAGCTGATAGCCGTCGCGGGCGGTGCATAGCAGGGTGATGGGTTCGCCGTCGACCCGCCGCCCGAGGAAGGCGAGGACTTCGCAGCTGGGCGGATCCAGCCAGTGGGTGTCGTCGGCAAGCACGAGAAGCGGCTGGCAGCCCGCGGCCATGGTCAGCAGGTCGGTGACCGCTATCGCCACCAGGAACCGGTCGGGTACGTGATCGGTGTCCTTCCCGAAGGCCGAGTCGATGGCGCCTCGCTGCGGGCCAGGCAGGTCGCCGATATCCTCGCGCAACGGGCGCAGCAGCTGGTGCAGCCCGGCGTATGGCAGGTGGGATTCGGCCGGGACCCCGGTCGCGGCGAGGACTTTCATGTCTTGCTCGATCGCGAATCGCCTGGCGGCCGCGATAAGCGTCGACTTGCCGATGCCGGGGTCGCCGACTAGGACCAGCGCCCCGCCGTTTTGGACAAGGCCCTTGATCACCCGCTGCTCGTGATCGCGCCCCAGGAGCATCTCAGTACTTCGTCCGTCGGGCGTCGGCTTCCGCGGTGGGCACTAACTCATCGTCGCGCCGCGGGCGGCCGCGTTCTATCACCCGAATATGTGAGGCCGGAGACCGGCTGGCTGGTCAGGCCAGCAGGGCCGCGGCGGCCGACTCGATCAGTCGGGTCACTTCGTCGGGGTGCGACACCATCGCGACGTGGCTGGAAGGAACCTCGATGGTGGTCGCGCCCATGCGGGTGGCGAACGCCCGCTCGGCGTCCGGCGGTATCGCCTGGTCCTCGGTGGCGACCAGATACCAGGACGGCAGTGATTTCCACGCCGGGGTGCCCATCACGTCGGTGAAGGTGGAGCCTGCGAGCGCCTGCTGGGTGGCGTGCATGACCTTGGCGCGGACGGGGTCGACATCGGCGGCGAAGTGGCTTAGGTAGTCGTCTTCTGGCAGCCAGCCGAAGCCCTGCTTGTCGGTGGACAGGTGGGCCAGCGCCGGGGGAGTGGGTCCCTGGGAGAGCAGCGCGCCGAGGGATTCTCCCTCATCGATCGCGAAGGCGGCGATGTAGACCAGGGCGGCCGCGTTGGGCGCGTCGGTACCGAGCGCGGTGATGATCTGTCCGCCGTAGGAGTGCCCGGCGATAACCGTGGGGCCGTCCTGGAGGTCTAGGACCTCGCGCAGCCGAGCGACGTCGTCGGCGAGTGAGCTCAGCGGGAACTGCGGCGCCGTCACGTGGTAGCCGCCGGCCTGCAGGCGCTCGATGACACCGCTCCACGACGAACCGTCTGCCCAGGCGCCGTGCACGAGGACGATGTTGGGCCGGGTATCCATATCGGCGGCTCCTTCTGATGGTCGTTTCGCCCCATGCTCGCTGACTGGACGGTGCTGAGGTATCCGTCTGATGACTGCATCCCGCCGCTTAGCCGGGATGCAGTCAGGTCCCTGATCAGGTGCGGTCAGTTGACCGATACCGCGGTTGTGGCGGTGATCATCCCGGTCACGCAGACAGCGTTCGCGGGTACGACGGCACCCGCCGTGACCCGTTCGGTCAGCGGCGGGACCAAGCCCACCATCGTCTTGGTGCACGGCGCCTGGGCTGACAGCTCTAGCTGGGACGCGGTTGTCAGCCGCCTGCAGCGCGACGGCTATACGTCGACGTGCCGCCGAACCCGCTGGAGGGCCTGACCTACGACTCCGCCTATATCCGGGACTTCCTGGACACCATCTCTGGTCCGATCGTGCTGGTCGGGCATCATTGGACAGCTGGTCAGCGCGGTGCCGGGAACCTGCACGGGTGAGTCGAACCTGGATCTGGTGCCCTATCCGGACGCGCCGACCGGGGCGGTGGACGCCTACATCACCGAGATCAAGGCGCCGCACCTGTCGATGATCTCCGACCCGGGAGCGGTGACCAAGGTCATCCTCGAGGCCGTGCAAGCCACGACCTGACGCTCGCGTTCTGGCCATTTGCCCACGGCGACAGCAGGGCCTAGATTCCTGAGGCATGCGCAGCCCGCCAACTGACCTGGCGCCCGAGCGCCTGAGAATGGCGCTAGCGGAGAGCTGGCAACTGCGCGCCGGGTCGGTGGAGTACCGGCCGGTGGGCGGCGGCGGCCATCACTGGGTACTGACCGGCACGGACGGGCCGCGGCATTTCGTCACGGTCGATGATCTCGACGACAAGGACTGGCTGGGCGATACGCGACAGGCGGTGTTCGAGGCACTGCGTCGCGCCCTGGGCACGGCCGCCGCGCTGCGGCACCAGGCGGGCCTGGAGTTCGTGGTGGCGCCGGTTCCGGCCAGGAATGGTGAACTGCTGCGCCGTCTTGACGGCCGGTATGCCGTTTCGGTCTTCCCCTTCCTGGCCGGCCGCTCGTACCCGTTCGGCCCTTACCCGGATGAGCGGCTCCGCGGGCAGGCACTGGAGATGATCGCCGCGCTGCACCAGTCCACTGTCGCGGTCCGCGACCTGGCCGCTCCCCACGAGTTGACGTTCGCGGGCCGGGCGGACCTGGACGCTTTCCTTCTCGACCCTGGGCGCCGGTGGAACGGTGGGCCGTTCTCGCCAGCCGCCCACCGGCTGGCGGCGCCCCGCGCCACCGATCTCGCCCGGCTCGTCGCGAGCTTCGGTCACCTAGCCGATGTCACCGCTCCGGCGCGAGGCAACCCGGTCATCACCCATGGGGAGCCGCACCCGGCCAACCTCATGTCCGTAGGTGGTCGCCTGCTCCTGATCGACTGGGATACCGCCGCTCTCGCCCCGCCGGAACGTGACGTGTCCATGATCGTGGCCGGTCCCGGGGACACCGACCATTATCGGCAAACGGCTGGTCGTGAGCTCGATCCAGCCGTGATGATCCTGTACCGGCTGCGCTGGTACCTCGATGACCTGGGCAGCGCGATCCGCATGTTCCGCGGCCAGCACCTAGATACGCCCGACACCCGGCAGTGGCAGCAGGACCTGGCGCCCATGCTGGAGCGACTGCCTCATTGGCTGGACCTGCTGGAAGATTAAGCCTCGGCGCTCAGGACGCACGTGGTCAGAGGGGCTGGAGCCGGGTGTGCAGCAGGCAGAATTCGTTGCCTTCTGGGTCGGCCAGGACGTGCCAGCTCTCGGTTCCGGTCTGGCCGACGTCGGCGGTCTTGGCACCGAGAGCGAGCAGTCGCTCCAACTCGGCGTCCTGGTCGCGGTCGGTGGCGTTGACGT
>JBEKHI010000154.1:0-17139 GCA_050012355.1 Streptosporangiaceae bacterium
GGACTCGCGTCGCTGTCCACTGGGCGGCGACGGTGGTGAGGAGGGCCGAATTCGGGCGTGGGCCCTGCGGCGGGGAATTTAGCCGAGGATCTGCCGGGCCAGCGCGGCCTGCGCTCTCCCGATCGACTCCGGGGTCTCACCCGCGGCCAGCAGCTCGTCAATGACGTCGGAGCGGAGCACGTTGAGCAGCGCGTGGGCGGCATAGCCAGAGTCCACGGCCGGGGTGCCCGCCGCCGCCTGTGAGATGAGGTCGCGCAGCCGGCTGTGCGTCCAGCGATACTCCCCGGCCCGCGGAAGCCTGGCCCGCGCGGTTTCCCTGGCCGCGATGAGCTGGCGATTGTCCAGCTTGAAGGCGAGCAGCGCGTCAAGCAGAGCGAGGAGCCGCTCGCGCGGCGATGCCGAAGGGCCCAGCGGCGGGGGACCGTCCTCAAACGCTTCTCGCAGTGCCGCCGTCCGCGCGGTGAACAGGGCGTCGAGCAGGCCGTCGCGGCTGCCGAAGGCGCGGAACACGGTGCCCTTGCCGACGCCGGCCGCCGCCGCGATGTCGTCCATCGACACCGCCTGCTGTTCCCCGGAGCCGGCGAACAGCGCGTCAGCGGCGGCCAGCACGCGGGACCGCGGGACAGGAGGTCGGCCACGGCGCGTTCCACCTATTTCGGACTCACGGTCCGGAACGGTGCTAGGCTGATCAGGACTCACAGTCCGTAAATCTACCGGAGGATCCCATGCCCCCAGCGACCGTTCTGCCCGGCTGGTTTGACGACGCCATCCAGGGCCTCGTGGCGGGCGACGAGGTCATTATCGAGGCCGACGGCCATCATCGGCGCATCGAGGATGGAGCCGAGGCCCCGTTCGACGTACGCTACGTCTGGTTCATCACCGTCCGCGACGGCCGGGTCGAGCACTTCACCGACTACACCTTGCCGGGGCGACACTAGTAGAGGCTCGAAATGACAACAGGCGAAACACCCGTGGACGGCCCGCCGCCCGTTACGTGGATGTTCCCGGGTAAGTACATCAGCCTAACCACGTACCGGCGGGACGGAACGGCCGTGGCCACGCCGGTGTGGTTCGTGCAGGAGGGCGACCGCCTGCTGGTCCGAACGGGCGCGGCTTCCGGCAAGGTCAAGCGCATCCACCGCGACCCAGCGGTACGGGTGGCGGTGTGCACGGCGCGTGGCCGGCTCCGGGGACAGCCGGTGAGCGGGGTCGCACGGGTGCTTTCCGGCTCAGAAGCCGACGCCGCCGAGAGGCTGATCTCGCGCAAGTACCGTGCTGGTCTGATGATCATCAGATCGCTGTGGTTCATCCAATCCGCGCTGCACCCGGGTCGCCCGCGCAGCAAGCCCGCGATCCTAGCGATCACGCCGCGCTAAGGCCATCCCGAGTGCGCGGCGGCGGTTGCCTCGCGCCCGCGCAAAAGGGAGATACCAGCCAGCTGCGCGGGTCTGGTCCGCGGCACCGGCCCCATCGATGGGGTTCCCGGCTGCGCCGGGTGGGCGCTAGAGGGACTCGTCGGTTGCCACTGTGCCGTGCTGGGCGTTGATTACCTGGTAGGCGACGGGCATCGATTCGGCGCCGACCGGTTCTAGGCGCGGGCCGAAGAACACGTCGAACGCGGCGGTTAGGTCGTCCACCGCCCAGCCGTTCGCACTGCGCAGGAACGGACCGTTGCGCGGGTGGGTCATTAGCCCGACGCTGAGGGCGTCCGGTGGTCCGCCGATCCTGATTACCTGGCCGGTAACCAAGGCCGACCGGTCGCTGAGCAGGTAGGTGACGAGCGGAGCGATCTGGTCCGGCGTCGGCTCGCCGTCGGACGGCTGACCCTGTCGGCGGGTTCCGGTGCCGCCTGCCTGCGGTGCGATCGCGTTGACACGCACGCCAGCCGGGCGCAGGTCCAGTGCCCAGGAGTAGGTGAGCGATGCGATCGCTCCCTTGGTGGCGGCGTAGGTGGCGGAGGCGGGGATACCGCGCTGGGCCCGGGACGACGCGTTCACGATCGACCCGTACCCCTGGGACCGCAGCACCTTCATCGCCGCGATGCCGCAGAACATCGTGCCGAGCAGGTTCACCTCCACGGCCGCCCGTACCGCGGCCGGATCTTCCGACCAGGCAAAACCCTCCGGCCGGATACCCGCGTTGTTGACCAGCCCGTCCAGCCGCCCGAAAGTATCGAGGCACTGGGAGACCAGCGCGTCAGCCGAGGAAGGATCACAGACCGAATGCCCGCTCCAGGCCGACCGGCCGCCGGAATCCGCGATCGACGACGCGGCGGCCCGGGCACCATCTCTCGGCCAGCTACACGATCGTCGGCCAAGAACAGCTCACCGTCACCCCGTTGTGCACGGGGGCCCAGCCGATCCCGGCCGGGGTGCTGAATCCGCTCGGGCTCAGCGAGGAGCTGGCGTTCGGTTTGCTCGACGCGATGGGCGAGGCGGGTCGGGCGACCGCCGTGATTCACACCCGGGCCCCGGCGGATTTCGTGACCCGGCAGGTTCCTCGCGTCGGTGCCCGTGAACTGCCGGACTACGTCGACCTGGGAATCCCTGACTACGAGATCACCGACGCAGACCGGGAGGCTCTCCAGTTCGTGAAGGCGCGTCCGTCCGGTCTACCCGCCGGCCGGCTCTCGTCGGCCGCGCGCGGTCTGCTCCGTGACCTCGTACACGACTACGTCGGACGGGTTCCTGACGAGATCGCCGGCCAGTACCGGGACTGCGACCTTACGGACGCCTACTTCGCACGGGCCGGAGGCCAGGCCCCCGGTACCTCGCATTACTACCGGATCCACACGCCCGACCTGCTGATTGAGGCGGACAACGCGATCGACAGCGGCAACCACCTCCACTCGGTGTGGCGGGACCTGCGCAACGATCTCGGGCATGAGTCCCTGCTCGAGCACTACCGCCGGGAACGTGATACCGGGCACCACCTGACCACCCGGCTCACGTCGACCGAGCCTGATGCCTGACTTCCGAAGGAGATGTTGTGAGTATCTATCCCGTTGAGCATCTCGGTGTGTCTGACGCGGCCGCGGTCGCGGACAAGATCGCCATCGTGGAGTTGATCGGCCTGGAGCGTTTGTGGCGCGATACCGGTGAGTGGGACCTGGTGGCGGCGGCCCATACCTCGGACGCGGTAATCAAAACGTCCTGGTTCGAAGGCCCGCCGGCGGAGTTCGCCGCCAGGTCGAAGGAGATGGCCGACCGCGGGCGGCATGGCAAGCACCCGATCGTCCCTATATACGTGCTGGTCAGCGGCGACCGGGCGCTGGTGGAGAGCCGGTCAGAGATCCAGAACCGCCTCCCCGTCGACGGTGTGCTCGTCGACAGGGTGCAATTCGTTCGCTTCATCTCCCGGGTCCGCCGGACCGACGCCGGATGGCGCCTCGTCAGCTTCGAGGGCATCTACGAGAAGGGCACCATCGCCGCCGCCCAGCCCGGCCAGTCCGTCCCGCTGATCTGGGACGACGTAGAACGGGTCAGCTCCCGAGCGTCCTACCAGCTGCACGCGTGGGGGATGAGCCTGCGTGGTTATGCGATCCCCGATGACCTGCTGGGCGATGACCGTCCGGAGGCACTGCGGGAGTTCTACGCGGCGCAGATGGAATGGCTGGAAGCCTAGCGTGGGCGGGCCGTCCCGGTCGTGTGCTGCTGGTGGTACTGGTGGTGTTCGTGAGCACGGTAAAGCCGTCGGCCTGAGTGTGCCGTTGCTGGGTGGTGCGGCACTGCCCGCACTCTTGGCTGGTCAGCGCCGCACCGCCCAGAATCGGTCCGCTGCTGCGCATCGGCTGGGGAGTAGCTCTGCGTAGTGTTCCGGATCCTTAGCGTCTGGCCACGGAAACCCGTTGGCGGTCCACGGCGACCACTGCTAGCCTTCTGGAGGCCGTGCGAGAGAACGAGGAGGTGGTACCCGTGAACATATCGACATGGGTGCTTCCCTCCGGGGTCACGGTCGGGCGATAGGTCGTCCGGGAGCGCCGCTGCGAGCACTCCCGAAAGGCACGACCATGCGATTCACTTCCGAACAGCGCTTCGACGACGGCGTCCTCGAACGCGAATTCACCCTCGGCGAGATCCCCGGCATCCTGTGGACGCCCGGATCCGCAACCGCGCCGGCGCCGCTGATCCTGGTCGGCCACCCCGGCGGACTGCACAAGATGCACCCCCGCCTGGCGGCCCGGGCCCGGCACTACGCGACGGAGTACGGCTTCGCCGCGGCCGCCATCGAGCTCCCTGGAAGTGGTGACCGGCCCCGTTCGGCCGCCGCCGAGCAGGCCCGCGCCGACCTGCGGCGGGCGATGAAGGCCGGCGAACCGATCGACGAGATCGTCGACGCCCTCGTCCTCCCGCTGGTCGAAAAGGCGGTCCCGGAATGGCAGACCACCCTGGGCGCCCTCCTTTCGCTGCCCGAGATCGGCGGCCCGGTCGGGTACGAGGGGGGAGTGATCGCCATCGGCATCCGGCTGGCGGTCGTCGAGCCGCGCATCTCGGCCGCCAATCTGTTCGCCGGAAGTTTCGTGCCTGCCGCCCTGTTCGAGGAGGCCCGCCAGGTCACCATTCCGCTGCAGGTCCTGCTGCAGTGGGACGACGAAGGGAACGACCGGCAGTCGGCCCTGGACCTGTTCGACGCCTTCGGCTCCAAGGAGAAGACGCTGCACGCCAATCTGGGCGGGCACACCGGCGTACCGGCGTTCGAGATCGACGCCGGGGCCCGGTTCTTCGCCCGGCATCTGAGCTAGCCGCCGGCCGGCCCCGCCGTCAGGCCAGCAGACGGTAGCCGGTGCCCCGCTCATCGAGGACAGGCCCCGGCCCTCCTCGATGGCGGTGGCCGGCAGATGCGCAACCGCCCGATCGCGGCGGCGCTCGGCCATCACTGGCCGTTTTCAACCGTCCTCATCAGCTCGGCGAGTTCGTCGCCGAACGGCAGGCGTGGTTCCAGCCGAGGGGTGTTCAGAAGGCCAGGCGCTCACGCTCCAGCCACCGCAGCAGCGGCATCGATGGCGTATCGCTGCCGTTCTGGCGCAATGCCAGGCTCTGGCTCTCGGTCCACACTGGACGTGCGCGGCGCCAGGACCTCGTGATCGTGGGCAGGAACGACCAGATACTGGTCGTTCCTGCCCACGATAATGACCACGGCCCGGAATGCCTCAACCTCGGGTTGCGGCATTTCTTGACGGAATGGACTGCTCGCTGCGGTCCGCCGCCGGGAACGCTGCTCTAGCGCAGACGGCTGAGTGCCGCGCCGCAGCTCCCGCCGTCGCACATCCCGCCCGAAGCCCTGTGACCAGGAAGAACAGCAGCCCTGACCACTGTCACGGCTCCCTTAACTTCCCGGTATTGCGTTCTGGCGGCATCGATACGTCGTTGGTGTCGTTGGCTCGCGCTACGGGCAGGTGTCTCACCCAGCTGGAGGACCCGTGGCTTCAGCTGGAAGAACGCGAGAGTGAACTCACCACGGCACGCGTCGCTAACCGGGAACTCATGACCCGCGTTAACTCAACGGCACGACGATGACAGCGGCTCGCTTGCCTGGTCGGCTGTCCGTGGTGGAGTGCCGTCGGCGGGGCTCAGTCGGATCACGGAATACATGTAAATCGACGTTATAAATATATGATCTTTATATGTTAATCTATTAATCATGGATGAAGTGCTCATGCGTGCGTTTGCGGCGGCGGCCCGTGCGTTCGCCGGCGAGATCGAGCAAGGGCTCGCTGCCCGGCCGGAGGAGGCGCCCGACGGGCTGCTCGCGGGCAGCGCGGCGAGCATGTTCGAGGTCCTGGGGTCGATCGCCCGGATCAACGACGACCATGGCCGCGGCGCCAGCGACGAAGAAGTCCGGGTGATCGCCCGCCGCGTCGGCATGGACCCCCGTGGCATGGCCGGCTACTACTCCGCCCGCCTGCTGGAAAAACGCGACGGCGGCCGATGGGTGAGTGCGGAAGGACGCGAGCGCCTGGAACGCCTGCAGGCCCTGCGCGGCGTGGTGATCCTCGGCCCCGACGACACTGAGCAGGCCCCGCCAGGCGAGACCGCCGACCCGCCAGCATCCGGCGGCAGGAACCGGAAGGACCCCCGCACATGAATACGGCCGCCATCGACGTCCCCGGCGCGAAACTGTTCTACAAGATCCGGGGCACCGGCCCCGTGCTGCTCACCTTGCAGGGCGGCGGCGGCAACGCTGACGGCAGCGACGCCCTCGCGGCAGCGCTCGCCGACCGCTACACCGTCATCGCCTACGACCGGCGGGGCCTGTCCCGCAGCCCCGTCGACGACCCCTCGCAGTCGCCGGGCATCCGCACCCACAGCGACGACGCCAGCCGGCTGCTTGCCGCGCTGACCGACGAGCCGGCGTTCGTGTTCGGGTGCAGCCTCGGCGCGCTCATCGGCCTAGACCTGATCACGGCCCATCCGCGGCAGGTCCGGCTCCTCGTCGCGCACGAAGCCGGCTGCGCCGAGTTCCTGGACGAACCCGGGCGCGGCGAGATGCTGGCCAGGCAGCACGACGTCGATGACACCTTCAGCCGCGACGGGTTCCTTCCCGCCATGCGCAAGTTCTTCACCATCGCCGCCGCCGACAACGACCCAGAGCCCGAGACGGGGCGGCTGCCGCTCACCGACGAACAGGCCGCCCAGCACGCCGCGAACGCGCAGTTCTTCCTCACCAACGACGCACCCGCGGCCCACCGTTACCGGCCCGACCTTGACGCACTCAAAACGGGCGCGGCATCGATCATCCCCGCTGCGGGCACGCTGTCACGCGGGTCCTTCCCCTACCGTTGCGCCCAAGCGCTCGCAGATCATCTCGGTCGGCCACTGCTGGAGTTCCCCGGCAACCACTCCGGCTACGTGCTCCGCCCCCGCGCCTTCGCTGAAGCCCTCCATCAGGCACTCGCCCAGGACACGTCCCCGCCGGCGGATGTCAGTCGCGGATGAGAGTCCCACTGGTCGCGGACATCTCAAGAGCCGCGGCGGCAGCCACGTCGTCGGGCTGGTGGCGGGCAGCGCGTTCGGCCGCCGCCTTCCGCTGGTATTCGACGATCTCGCGTTCGGTCCTCTCGCTGTCCCAGCCGAGTACCGCGGCCATGAGGCCGGCCACCGCGGATGCGGCCGCCATGCCTGAATCCCGTTCTTCGATGGCGATGCGGGTACGCCGGGCCAGTACATCGTCCAGGTGCAGCGCGCCCTCGCATGCGGCGGCATAGACCACCTCCGCCTTCAGGTAGCCGTCGGCCCCGGGGACCGGCAGGCCCAGTTCGCGGTCATCCTCGATCAGCCCCAGTACCTCCTCGACGTTTGAGCCGTAGCGGTTCAGCAGATGCTCAAGCTGCTCGGTAGCTAGGCCCGCCCGCCTAGCGAGCCGGTGCCGGTCATTCCACAGGACCTCATATCCGACCGCTCCGGCCAGCGGGAGCCGCTCCGTGACCGAATCCGGCACGGTACCCGGAAGCTCCTCCGCCGCGGAGTTCACGGCGTCCCTGGCCATCACCCGGTAGGTGGTGAACTTCCCGCCCGCGATCATGACGAGGCCTGGCACCGGCCGGGCGACGACGTGCTCGCGGGACAGCCTGGCGGTATCGCCGGAATGCCCGGCGGACTGTCCCGCGATCAGCGGCCGCAGCCCGGCGTAGACGGCCTCGATGTCGTCGCGGGTCAGCGGTGCCTTCAGTGCCGCGTTCACGTGATCGAGGAGGTAGTCGACGTCGGCTTCGCTGGCTGCTGCCGCGTCCGTGTCCAGGTCCCAGGCGGTGTCCGTGGTGCCGATGATCCAGTGCCGGCCCCACGGGATGAGCAGCAGCACGCTCTTCTCGGTTCGCAAGATCAGCGCGGTGTCGAGCCGGATACGGTCGCGCGGTACCACCAGGTGGATCCCCTTGGCGGCACGGACGGTCGGCCCGCCCGCTATGCCGGCCATCGTCAGGGTGCTGTCGCTCCACACCCCGGTGGCGTTGATGACCTGCCGCGCCCGCACGGCGATCTGCTCTCCGGTCTCCCGGTCGGTGACGGTGGCGCCGACCACCCTTTCGCCCTCGCGCAGGAACCCGGTCACCGTTGCCCGGGTGGCCGCCGCGGCGCCATAGCGCACCGCGGTGCGGGCGAGGGTCATCGTGAAGCGCGCGTCGTCAACCTGGGCGTCGAAATACCTGATGGCACCGACCAGGCCGTCGCCGCGCAGCACCGGCGCGGCCTTCAGCGCCGCGCGCCGGGTCAGGTGCCGGTGCCGGGGCACGGCACCTGACCCGCGGTGGACGGCGCCCATGGTGTCGTACAGCGTGACGCCTGCGCCTATGTACACCCGTTCCCACGCATGATGCGTGAGCGGGACCAGGAACGGTACGGGATGGACCAGGTGCGGAGCCAGCCGGTTCAGCAGCAGGGCACGTTCCCGCAGGGCCTCCGCGACCAGCCGGAAGTCACGCTGTTCCAGGTAGCGCAGGCCGCCGTGGATCAGCTTGCTTGACTTGCTGGACGTGCCAGCCGCCCAGTCGGTCGCCTCGACCACCGCGACGGACAGGCCGCGGGACACCGCGTCCAGCGCCGTCCCGGCTCCGACGACACCGCCGCCGATGACGAGCACGTCGAACTGTTCGGTGGCCATCCTCCGCAGCGCGTCGGCCCGCTGCCCGGATCCCAGGGTGCTGGGCATTATGACTCCTTCGTCAGCCCACGTCGACCCAGTCGAGAGTGCGTTCGACGGCCTTCTTCCAGCCCGCGTAACCGTTGGCACGCTGCTCGTCGTCCCACTCCGGCCGCCAGCGCTTGGACTCCAGCCAGTTCTCCTTGAGCTCGTCGGTCGACTTCCAGAAGCCCATCGCGAGCCCGGCCGCGTAGCCGGCGCCGAGCGCCGTGGTCTCCGCGACGACCGGCCTGGACACCGGGACGCCGAGGATGTCGGCCTGCAGCTGCATGCACAGCTCATTGGCGGTTACCCCGCCGTCGACCCGGAGCGCGTCGAGGGTCACTCCGGAGTCTTGCCGCATCGCTTCGACCACGTCCCTGGTCTGATAGCAGATCGATTCCAGGGTGGCCCGGGCCAGGTGGGCGTTGGTATTGAAGCGGGACAGCCCGACGATGGCGCCACGCGCGTCGGCCCGCCAGTACGGGGCGAACAGGCCGGAGAAGGCCGGGACGAAGTACACGCCGCCGTTGTCCTCGACCTGACGGGCCAGGGCCTCGCTCTGCGCCGCACCGGAGATGATGCCCAGCTGGTCACGTAGCCACTGGACGGCGGATCCAGTGACCGCGATCGAGCCTTCGAGGGCGTACACGGGCGCGGCGTCGCCGAACTGATAGCAGACCGTGGTGAGCAGTCCGTGCTCCGACCTGATCGGCTTGGTACCGATGTTGAGCAGCAGGAAGTTGCCGGTGCCGTAGGTGTTCTTGGCCTCGCCGACGCCGAAGCAGACCTGCCCGACGGTCGCGGCCTGCTGGTCGCCGAGGTCTCCGGCCAGCGGCACTTCCCCGTTGAACGGGCCGAGCGGCCGGGTAAGGCCGTAGGTGCGCGGGTCGGAGGAGGGCCGGATCTCCGGCAGCATCTGTCGCGGGATACCGAAGAAGGACAGCAGCTCAGGGTCCCAGTCCAGTGTCGCCAGGTCCATCAGCATGGTCCGGCTGGCATTGGTCGGGTCGGTGACGTGCACTCCGCCGTCCACGCCGCCGGTCAGGTTCCAGAGCAGCCAGGTGTCGGTGTTGCCGAACACCGCGTCACCCGCTTCCGCGGCCGCCCGGACGCCGTCGACGTTCTCCAGGATCCACTGGATCTTGCCGCCGGAGAAGTAGGCCGCTGGCGGCAGGCCGGCCTTCTTCCTGATGATCTCGCCTCGGCCGTCACGGTCCAGCGCGGAGGCGATCCGGTCGGTACGGGTGTCCTGCCAGACGATCGCGTTGTAGTAGGGCCGGCCGGTCTTGCGATCCCACACCAGCGTCGTCTCGCGCTGGTTGGTGATACCGACAGCCGCGAGGTCGCTGGCATGCAGACCGGCGTTCCGCAGTCCCGTCTCGATGACGGCGCGGGTGCGCTCCCAGATTTCTGTCGGGTTGTGCTCCACCCAGCCCGGCTGGGGCAGGATCTGCTCGTGCTCGAGCTGGTGGCGGGCTACCTCGCTGCCACTGTGATCGAAGATCATGAAGCGGGTGCTGGTCGTACCCTGGTCGACGGCACCGACGAACTCAGCCATGTGAATCTCCTTTTCGGGTCAGGCAGTCTCGACTGCGTTTGCTGTGCTTGCAGCGCCGGCTGCCTCTGGCGTGTCGGGAACCTCGCCGACTTCCTGGGGTTCGTTCCAGGGCAAGCACCGGGCGACCACTCCCTCGTACAGCGCGCCGCCGACCACGCCGCCGATGAGCGGCGCGACGATCGGCACCCAGAAGTAGAGCTGGCCGTACTGGTCTTTGAAGGCGGTGTGATAGCCGGTGATGAACTCAGCCAGCCGCGGCCCGAAGTCACGGGCCGGGTTGATCGCGTAACCCGCGTCGGTACCCCAGGCCATGCCGATGGCGACCACGACCAGCCCGATGATGAAGGGCGTGAGGTTGGCGACCGCGGGGTTGGCGTTGCGCACGTCGGTGATGGCGAGGATCAGGAAGAGCAGGATCGCGGTGCCGATGATCTGATCGCGGAAAGCGCCCCATTCGGATACCGGGAAGGCGCCGTCGCCGGGAAGCGTGGAGAAGACGCCTTGCGTCTTGAACGTGTGATGGGGGTCCACCATGTTCAGTACCGATGAGTAGTCCCACCGCACGAGCAGAGCGGCGATGAAGGCCCCAGCCGTCTGGGCTAGGGCGTAAGGCGCCACCTTCCGCCAGGGGAAGCCCTTGAAGACAGCGAGAGTGACCGTTACCGCGGGGTTGAGGTGGGCACCGCTGATCCGGCCGGCGGTGTAGATCCCGAAGGTGACCCCGAGTCCCCAGGCCCAGGCGATGCTGTCGTGGGCGCCGAGAGCGGCGCCGACAACCTGGGCCACCACCCCCACCCCGAACAGGATCAGGATCATAGTGCCGAAGAACTCGGCGATCATCTCGCCCGGCAGTCCACGAATTTTCAGCCGTTGCGCCATTCGTCCTCCTCGACGGTGAGTGCGGCTCGGCAGGCCAGCGCCTGTGCTGGAACCCTGCTGAGGGCTGCGCCGTGCGGGGACCAGAGAAGATCAACATCACGGCTGACGTGAACGTTAAGCCCGGCTTCGCGCCGGTCCAATAGGCAGGTGTCGACAATGCCGAACACTGGTCTGTCTTACTGAACAGTGTTACTCTGCCAGCTTGTGACGTGGATCACTTAGCTGGCGTGTGCGCACGTCGCATGTGGTGAGAGGTGCCGACAATGCCGAACAAGAGCCGACAATGGTACGATCCGGTGGCATGCCGGGGTCAATCCAGTCAATCGAGCGCGCGGCCGCGATCCTCCGTCTCATGGCCCGCGGATCCGGGCGCCTAGGGGTGGGCGAGATCGCCCATTCACTTGGCCTGGCCCGCGGTACCACCCACGGGATCCTCCGGACGCTGCAGCGTGTCGGGTTCGTCGAGCAGGACGAAACGAGCGGCAAGTATCAGCTTGGCGCCGCCCTGCTGCACCTCGGCACCAGCTACCTTGACGCCAACGAACTAAGGTCCAGGGCGATCAACTGGGCAGATGCGCTGGCGGCTCGCAGCGGCGAGGCGGTGCGCATCGGAACCGTCCTCGACGGCCGTGCGCTGGTGGTCCACCACGTGTTCCGCCCCGATGACACGCTGCAGACTCTCGACGTCGGCACGCTGCTTCCGCTGCATGCCACCGCGCTCGGCAAGATCTTGCTCGCCTTCGACGCGAATGCCGTGACAGCACTGCCCGCGGGCGACCTTGAGCCGTTCAGCCGTCGCACAATTTGCTCCCGGCACGCGCTGACCCGTGCGCTCGCGCATATCAGGGAGGTGGGCTGGGCAGATGAGGTAGAGGAGATGACGGTCGGCGAGGCCAGCATCGCGGCGCCGATCCGGGGCTATGGCGGGCTGCTGGTCGGGGCGATCGGGATATCCGGCGCGGTCGAGCGGGTATGCGACTCGAAGGGCCGGCCGCATCTGCCGCTGGTCACGCAGGTACGCGACGCGGCGCGGGCAGTTTCCCGCGACCTCGGTGCGTCACGCTGGTGAGCACCATGCATTCCACTCGCGCGAGGAGGCAGAGGGGATGACCGAGCGCTTCGTAATGGCTGTCGACCAGGGCACCACCTCGACACGTTGCATTCTGTTCGACCATCACGGCCGCCTGGTCGCGGTAACCCAGCGCGAGCATAAGCAGCTTTTCGCCAAGCCAGGCTGGGTGGAACACGACGCGGCCGAGATCTGGCGCAACTTTGAGCAGATCGCGCCCGAGGCGGTCGCCCAGGCCGGCATCACGCCGGACCAGATCGCCGCACTTGGCATCGCCAACCAGCGGGAGACGACCGTCTTGTGGGACCGGCACACCGGCGACCCGGTCGGTCCTGCCCTGGTCTGGCAAGATACCCGTACCGACACGCTGGTGGACGAACTGTCCCGGCGTCCCGACGCAGGCATCGTGCAGGAGCGCAGCGGCTTGCCGCTGGCGACCTACTTCTCCGCACCGCGTATCCGGTGGCTGCTCGATCACAATCCCAGGCTGCGCGAGCGTGCCGAAAACGGCGACATCCTGTTCGGGACCATCGAGAGCTGGCTGATCTGGAAGCTCACCGGCGGTCCCGTCGGCGGCGTGCACGCTACCGAGGTCACCAATGCCAGCCGGACCTTGCTGATGAACCTGGCCACGCTGGACTGGGATCCCGAGCTGATCTCGTTCTTCGGCGTGCCGCCCCAGATGCTGCCGCAGATCCGGCCGTCCATGGAGGTCTACGGCCGGGCGCGGCACGTGCTGCCCGGGGTGCGCATAGCGGCCGCCCTCGGCGATCAGCAGGCGGCGCTGTTCGGCCAGACTTGCTTTGCCCCAGGCGAGGCGAAGTGCACGTACGGGACGGGCAGTTTCCTCCTGCTCAACACCGGCAATGAGCTAGTCCGCTCAACGCACGGGCTGCTCTCGACCGTCGCTTACAAGATCGGGCAGGAACCGGCCGTCTACGCGCTGGAAGGGTCCATCGCGGTCACCGGATCACTCGTCCAGTGGTTCCGCGACCGGCTCGGCATCATCAGCTCCGCACCGGAGATCGAGACCCTGGCCCGCACGGTCGAGGACAACGGCGGCTGCTACATCGTCCCCGCTTTTTCCGGCCTGTTCGCCCCCTACTGGCGGAGTGAGGCCCGCGGCATCATCGTTGGCCTCACCTCCTACATCACCAAGGGCCACCTGGCCCGCGCGGTGCTGGAGGCGACCGGATGGCAGACCAAGGAAGTCGTCGACGCCATGAACGCGGACTCCGGACTGGCGCTCAAGGCGCTGAAGGTCGACGGCGGGATGACCGCCGATAACCTCCTCATGCAGTTCATCGCCGATGTGCTCGACGTCCCGGTGGTACGGCCCATGGTCGCCGAGACGGTCTCCCTCGGCGCCGCCTACGCCGCCGGGCTGTCGGTGGGCTACTGGCCGGATCTGGAAGTGCTGCGTAACAACTGGCATCGCGCGGGGCAGTGGTTGCCGAGCATGGATGCACGCCATCGCGAGACGGAATACGAGAACTGGCGTCGGGCTGTGGAGCGTACGTTCGACTGGATCAGGACTCCTGAAGAGTGACGTCAAGCGTAGTCAGGAGTAGGGCCGACCTTATCGGGCTGGTTTTCAGTGGTGACCGTGCGCGCCGCCGCCACCGTCCGAGGGCGGGGCCGCGGCCACGGCCGCGCCGATGGCCGCGGCAGTCGCGGCAGCAGTGCGACGCGCCATCTGGTCACCGCGAAGATCCCGACCCGCTCGGCCCGGACAGCACCGCCCACGACCAGCCGGTTGAGATAGGCATGACAGATCCCGCGGCGGGGACGGCGAACCCACGTCTTCGGCCGGACCCCCCGTCTGTTGTCTCCCAGGCTAGCCAGCGCCGCGTCGAGTTCCGCATCGCCGCGCAGCGTGCGGTCCTGAACAACGACGTGGTTGGACTCGATGGTGATCCGCCCATCTGCGGCCAGCCGGACGAGTTCTGAGCCCATCAGGCCAAAATCGATCCGCTTCCGGTTGGCGATCCGTCCGTCCGTGGACAACGACAGCAGGACAAGATCTTCCCCGAGCCGATCTAGGCCGCTGCCCTCTTCCAGGTTCATGTCACCACAATAATTGGCTCGCACTCGGCAGCAGGCCGTTAGGAATCAGTCCACGTCTCCCGGGCGGCGGGCTGCTGGCGGGGCTGGGGGGAGTCGGTTGCGTCGTTATGGCCGGATGTTATGGCTGGGTACGGTGGGTAAGCGCTGTCCGGGATCGTAGAGTATGGCTGGGTCATGGTGACGATCGCGGGGTCGCATTCAACCGCGCGGACCTGGGTGCCGGCGGGTCCGTGGCGAGGGAGCAGGAGCGCGTAGTCGGGCAGGTTCTGCAGCACCGTGGGCTCGATGGCGAATTCGTAGACGCGTTGTGTGTTCTGGGCGTGGCTCCAGTTGGCCGCTTGTGACCAGGCGTCTGATTGTGACCATTCCTGGCTGCGGCCGTGGTCGCGGGTTGTTGAATGTCCGGTGGAGGCCGAGCTGTGGTTGGTGGTGAAGCCGCGGGTCTGGATGGATCCGTGGCTGTGGCCGCTGGTGCGGGTGCTGCCTTCCTCGCTGCCCCTGGTCGCGGTCCAGCCTGACAATACGAATCTGTGGTTGCGGCCGATGAAGGAGGCGGCTTGCTCGGCTTCGTGGTGGTTGCCCAGTCGCATGAACGCGGTGACCGGTGCTCCGCCGGCCAGTGCGGTGGCGTCGTCGCGGAGGTGCCGGAACAGCAGGGTCAACGGTACTCGGCGTCGTTCGCATGCGTCGTTCAGTGCCTCCAGGTGGGCGCGGCTGAGGGTGTCGGCTCCGGCGATGACGACGGCTGGGGTGGTGGCTTTGCTGGCGGTGACCCGGGTGGTCAGCCAGTGCACGGTCAGTGCGGTGAGCAGTTCGGTGCGGGCGCCTCGCGTGCCGGGTTCCAGGGCCAGGCACGTGTACCACGTTGGGCGTGCCGGGCGGGCCGGGGCGGTCCCGGCGTGGCGGGCGAGATCGGTGGTGAAGGCTTCGAGCCGGACCAGGCTCGGTGCCACCTGGGCGCGGTAGGTCTCGTGGAACAAGCCGCCGGTGATCCACGCGTTTTCCTCGGCGGTCAGCAGGCCGGGCGGGACGGGCTGACCGAGCGCGGCCTGCACGGCGGCGGCGAGCCGGACCGGTGTCACCGCCTGGTTTAGCGCTCCGGCGAGCTGTTCGGCGACCCGGGTGTCGATGGCCCGGTCGGCGCGTGCCCCGCCGGGAGTGCCGGCGTGGATGGCCTCGGCGAGCGCCGTGGCGAGCTGCTCGGGGGCCAGGCCGGTGAGGATCCCGGATTCGCCGAGGCCGCCGGGGAGCAGGTGGAGTCGGCTGGCGGGGTCGATGCGCTGGGCGAGTGCCGTGAGCTGTTCGCTGGCGAGCTGGCCGGAGAAGTCAGCGACCAGCAGCGGCCGTGCGGGCAGCACCGATGTGCCGTACACGGTCAGCAGCCCTGTCCAGCCAGCGAGTGTCCCGCCGAACACGTCGACCCGCTGCCCGGTCACGGTGGCGGGTTCCCATTCCGGCGCTGTGGCGAGCCGCGCTAGTTCTTCCTGCTCATGGTGGCGGGCGCGCTGCTGCCAGCCGTCGGCAGCGGCCTGGTGCAGGCGCTGCGGGTCGGCGCCGCGGGCCAGCGCGACCCGGGTGTAGCACCAGGCCGGGTAGGCGATCCCGGTGACGGCGAGCACGACGGCGATGATGGCGAGGCCGCCGGTGTGCGCGTGGTGGTTGGCGTCGTGGATGAAGGCCGACAGTGCGTACAGCACCAAGGCCAGTGGCAGGAGCGGCCGCAGGACCCACCAGAGGGCGAACCGGTACGACCGGTCCGCCTTGGCCTGCCGCTGCGCGGCGCGGGCGCCGATGTGCTGAGGATCCGGCTGGGGTTCGGGGTACGGGGCGATGCGAGCGCGACGGTCGGTGAAGGTCCAGCCGACCCGCGTCCCGGGCGTGAACAGCAGTGTTTCCGGTGCCGGGGAGTCGCTGGGCTGCACGGTCATGACGGCGTGATCCCCTCGTCGATCGTTGCCGTGTCCCTGATGATGCCACGAACCACCGTGTTTCGCCACGTTCCGGAATGAACCGGGTGCGTTCCGCCATCGTTCTTGTTAGCGTGAGCGCGAGTGGCAACTTGTTGCCACTCGGGAGGATGCGAGGGGCGCGCATGGTGACCGGGCGGGATCCGTGGCAGGTCCTGTCTGGGCTGCCCGCCTGGCAGATCCTGGAGATCCCTCGCCCGGACCTGGACGATGCCTCCGTTCCGCGCGATGACGGGGCGGCGCGGCGCGCGCAGGCGCTGACCGCGACGTTCAGCACCGGCTCGCCGCTGGCGGTCGGATGGGTGCGAGAACAGGCCGGAGGACCGGTGCGGGTGATCTGCGCCGGGTCAGCGATGGCCGCTGCCGAGGGCGGTGACCTCGATGTGCTCGCCATGCCGTCCGGGGCACGCGGCAAGCGGCTGGCCGACGGCCAGGCCACGGCACTGCTGGGAGTCATGCCGTCCTGGACGCAGACCGCCGCCGTCGCTGATGTGCTGCTCGCTCACCCTGCGGAGCCTGGTGCTGTCCGGCCGTCGTTGGAGGACGGGCTGCTGTCGGTTTGGCTCGGGCCGTTCGCCTGGCTGCTGATCGCCGAACCCGTCGATCCCGGCACCATCAGCGCCATGGCCGAGGAGGCGGCGCATGTCCAGCTCGGCGCGCAGGGGTTTTCCAGCCCGGTGGCGAGGCTGGCCGCCCGGCGGGCCGAGGCCCGGCACGACGAGTTCCGCCAGACCGTGTCCGCCGGGCTGTGGCGCGTGCACCTGATCGCCGGGGCACTCACTGACCTGGACGCGGCGCGGGTGTCCGGGCTGCTGCGCGCCTCCTTTGACCTGGCCGGGCTGCCGTACGCCCTCGCTCCCGGGCCGTCCGTCGCTGCGCCCGTCAGCAGCCGTAACGGGCGGAGGTCGGGGCCGTCGATGCTGGATGATCCGGCCCTGTCGTGGGCGCTGACCGCCCAGCGGCGCGATTCCCCCGTACCG
>JBEKHI010000155.1:0-17010 GCA_050012355.1 Streptosporangiaceae bacterium
GCCAGGTGCACCAGCGGGATGATCGCTTGCGGCCAGCTATGCACGCCGGAAAAGTCCGCGCCGAACAAGACGAGCACGTCGTGGGCGGTCAGCGGGATGTTCTGGACCATGGACCTGATGGGCGCGAACGCGGTGTCCGGAGCCAGCACCAGGTATCCGCCGGCCTGACGGAGTAGCCACCCGGCGGCCGCCGCCGCGGCGATCGAGGCGAGGGCGGCGCCGATCAGGGACAGCTCGAATCGTGTCCGGCGCCCGCGCGATCGGCAGATCCGTATCGCGCACACGATCGCCAGTGGCAGCGCTCCCTCGTACAGGGTCATCGGGTCCGATAGCTGTCCCCAGGTGAGCAGCACCGCGACCACGGCGACGGTTGGCCAGCCCGGGCGGCAGCGGTCCAAGACCAGCCAGACCAGCAGCAGCACGATCTGCGTCGCCGTGTGATCGGGGTCGTGCATCAGCACGGTGGTCGTCGCGCCCAGCGGCGGGGCGAGCATAATGCCAGCGGCCAGCAGTGACCGGACCACGCCCTCGAGCCCGGTGGCGCGTCCCTTGGCGGCCAGCGCGGCGAGCAGGACCACGAGGGTGTAGTCCAGTGCGGCGGTCAGGTGCAGCACGAGGGGCGACAGCCCGAAGATCCGTTCGGCCACCGCGAGCTGCGGCAGCTCGATCGTATAGAAGGAGACATCGGTCAGCGTCCAGCCGTGCAGCAGCAGGTTCCCGTGCAGCATGTCCCAGGCCTGTAGCGCATTCGAGGCCCCATCGGAATTGACGCCGGAGGTCCACGCCTGCCGTTCATAGGCGGCGAACAGCAGCAGCCCGCCCGCCAGGACCGCCGTGAGCCACGCCCACCGCCGCGGGCGCGAGGAGCCATGGAACGCCGCAGTTGTGCGTGTTTCTGGGGACGCTGACTGGACTGTCGTCATCATGTTCTCTGGATACTCTCGGTGATTATGAGTCACTGAGAGTATCAGTTGGTTTAAGCAGGAAGCAGACAGCGTAGATAGTGGGCATGCGGGCTTGGCAGGTAACGACGCCGGCGCCAATCGACACGAGGCCACTTGAGCTGCGAGAGACCGAGCAACCGGTCGCTGGTGACGGAGAACTGCTGCTGAGGATCCGGGTTTGCGGGGTCTGCCGCACCGATCTGCACGTGACCGAGGGGGACCTGCCGGTACACCGGCCGCATGTCACGCCGGGGCACGAGGTGGTCGGCGAGGTCGTCGCGCTCGGTCCGGGCGCCGACGGTTTCGTGGTCGGCGAGCGGGCAGGCGCCGCGTGGCTGCGATCCACCGACGGGACCTGCAAGTTCTGCCGTCGCGGCAGCGAGAACCTGTGCCCGGCGTCGACCTACGACGGCTGGGATCACGACGGCGGATACGCCGAGTTCATGACCGTGCCCGCGGCGTTCGCGCACCATCTGCCGGACAATTACGACGACGAGGAGCTCGCGCCGCTGCTGTGCGCGGGGATCATCGGCTACCGGGCGCTCAAGCGCGCCGAACTGCCCGACGGCGGCGTGCTAGGCATCTACGGCTTCGGCGGCAGCGCGCACCTGGCGGCCCAGGTGGCGATGGCCCGCGGCGCGCGCGTCCACGTGATGACGCGGGGTTCGCAGTCGCAGGAGCTGGCTCGTGAGCTTGGCGCCGCCTCGGTGCAGGGCGCCTACGACGCCCCGCCCGAGCCGCTGGACTCGGCGATACTGTTCGCCCCGGTGGGCGACATAGTGCCGCCCGCGCTCGAGGCTCTCGACCGGGGCGGCACGCTGTCCATCGCGGGGATCTATCTCACCGATATCCCGTCACTCAACTATGAGAAGTACCTCTTCCAGGAGCGCCAGCTCCGCAGCGTCACGTCGAACACGCGGGCCGATGCCCGCGAGTTTCTCGCGTTCGCGGCGGAACATCAGCTACAGGTGACCACGCATCCGTACCCGCTGGACGCCGCCGATCAGGCACTCATCGACCTCAAGCACGGCCGGTTCGACGGCGCCGCCGTGCTCGAGGTCACCACGGACCGAAGGTCGTCTGATCGGCTGGCGGGGCGGTAACCGTCACCGGCGCTCCCCAGTCGCTGAATGTCAGGACCTGTGTGGTCACGAGCGCGTTGCTGGAACTCCCTGTACGGCTGGTGAAGACCAAGACCCGGGCTTGTCCTTGCTGATCCACGTCTAGGGTCCCGGTGATCTTGAGGCTGGCGTTGACGCCGACCGTTGTGTACGAGGTGAACGAGTACCGTGTCCCCGTCCACCCTGGCCCGGATGCCGACCCGGCTTCGGTGACCGTATCGGCCTTCTTGATGTCCGCCAGCATCTGCTGGGGGATGGCCTGGGTGACCGCATTGACGGCCCCGGGCAGGTGACCGATAGACGAAGTCAGCTGGCGCTGCCAGCGCTTGCCGGCCGCCCCGGGGAAGTAGGTGTATGTGTACTTGCCGATCTCGCGGGCCGCTACGGCTCCCTTTCCGCAGGAAAATTCGGAGAGGTGACGCCGTGGGTCCGCCTCGGTCACGCACGTGCCCTGAGAGGGACCTTTGACCTGGCCGTTCACGAGGTAGTACATGCTTGTCACCTCGGTGAGGTGGTAGCTCTGTGCCGCCAGCGTCCGGTTCAGCGCGCTGGTGACGGCGGCAGCCCCGGACGGCGCCGAACCGACGGTCAGCGTGACCGCCGCGATCGCGGCCGCCGCGACGGCGACCGCTCCGGAAACCGCGGCCCGAATCCGGGTCCGCCGTGTCCGGTCGCGCCGCCGCGCCGTCTTGAACCCGTCAAGCAGGTCGATCCCGGATGGCATGTCTTCGGTGGCCGCTGTGAGCAGGCGCCGCGCCTCAGTTTCCGTGTCGTTCATAGTGCTCCTCCCCAAGGGCCGCACGCAGCGCACGCAGCCCGCGGTGCGCGTGGGTTTTGACGGTTCCGGTCGAGCAACCGAGCAGGGCCGCGACCTCGGCCTCCGGTAGGTCGGCGCAATACCGCAGCACCACTACGGCCCGTTGTTGTCGCGGCAGCACCTGCAACGCCCGACGTACCTGCGCGCCGATTGCTTGCCCATCGGCGAAGTCCGCGACCGCCATCTCCGGTAGTACCTCGGACGGGGTCTCCCGGCGCCAGCGCGCACGCCACCACGACCGGTGGGTGTTCAGCATGATCCGCCGCAAGTACGCGTCCGGGTCACCGTCCAGCCGCAGCTTCGGCCAGGCCCGGTAGAGCTTGACCAGACTCGTCTGGACTAGGTCCTCGGCCGCGTGCCAGTCGCCGGTGAGCAGTACCGCGACACGCAGGTGATGTTCACCGCGGTCTCGCACATAGTCGGTGAACCGCTCATCGATTTCGGCCATCCAGGCTCCGTCTCGCTCGGTGTTCCCCCACCGGGAACACGCCGCGAGGCGCTTACGGGGTTGACACCGGCCAGCGGGTCGTCGAAGAGTAGCCCGGCCGGGCGAGTCACGTCGAGCGACGCTGCCAGGTCAGTCGGAGGTGAGCTCGAACCAGACGCAGGTGCCGCTGTGCTCGCGCAGGAACCCCCAGCGGTCCGCGATCATGTTGACGAGGTGAAAGCCCCGCCCGCCCTCCTCGAGGCCGGTGGCCTCTCTCCAGTGCGGGAGCCCGGTGGTGCCATCGTCGATGACATCGATGTGCACGACCGTGCCGCGCCGCATGATCGCGACGGTGACGACGTCCGCGTCGGTTGCGTGCTGTACCGAGTTCGTGACGAGCTCGCACGCGAGCAGTTCGGCGTCGTCTGCGGCCGGGTGTCCAGCCAGGGTGGCACGCACGAATCGCCGGGCGGCGGGCACCTCATCGGCTCGCCGGGCGAACGTACGCGTGCCAACCGAAGGCCGGGCGCCGAACGCTTCGTGCGTACTGGCGACCGTGAACGGCGAGGCGGGCATGTAGCCTCCAGTGCAGCGTGACTACTAACAGTATTATCACGATGACTGTCCGCTCGCTACGCCTACTGGCCCAACGTCGTGTTCGTTCCGGAGAAGCTGACCTGGACGCCCGCGCTTGTCACGTTAACGCCGGTGAGCGACACTCCGGAGGGGAGCCCCGGTACCGCCACGCTGAAGTCGGCATCGGAGCCGAGGACGCTCGCTGGAATGCCCCCCGCGTCGATGACCTGCACGTGAATCCGGTCGCTGATCTCGATAACTCGCGCCGTCGCCGTCGCGTTGAAGCCAAGAACGCTGACGGTGGCCTTCACCATGTTCGACCCGTCAGGGGTGAGCTTTATGCTGGCCGGGATGTTAGCCGCGCTGGCCAGCGAGCTGAGCGTGACGGTGACCGATCCGTTGAGCGAGTCGACCGTCGCCGAGCTCGTGCCGTGGATGTGCACGTTGCGTGCGGTTATGTTGATGCTGGCGAGGTCAAGGTTGGCATCGGTCAGGTTGTGACCAGTGATCACGATGGTGTGCAGGTCACGTCCGATGAGCTGAGTGAGGAACGGGAAGCCCTCGACATCCACGCTCGGCTTGCCTGACAGGGTCATCGACTTCTGGACATGGCTCGCGATCTGGCTCTCGGTGATGGCGGCCGCGACCCGGTCCGCGCCGACCAAGAGCAGTAGCAGAACGACGATTGCGATCGTGGTCTTCAGCGGGAACCTCCGCCGTCGGCGGTACTCGTACTGGTGCTGAGCAGCGGAACGCTGCGTTTGCCAGTCGGCTGGCATCGGACGGGTCGGATCTGAGCTCACGCCGGTAACCCCCTATATGGTCTCGGCGGCATTCTCCCAGTATCACCGGAGAACGCCGTCACATGTGTACACGCTTCCCGATCAGCTATAGTTCATGCGATTCTCGTATCTAATGCCGCGCTCTACACTGATGGGGATATGGCGACCGAACGCTCCGGCTGGCCATCAGCGGGGGAGACAGCTCCTGGCGAGCCGCGCCTTCTGGTAAGGACGCGGCTGTCCGACCATCGGTTGCGTGCCGGTCCTTCGTACCGGATCGGACGTGATCCGTCCGGCGACATCGTGCTGTCCGACGGGCGCGTCTCGTGGCGGCACGCGTTGCTCAAGTTCGACGATACGCAGTGGGTTCTCGAGGACTGTGGCTCTCGGAACGGGACGTTCCTCGCTACCCAGCGGGTGGAACGCGTCGAGATCAGCGGTGACTGCGTGCTGCGGCTTGGCGATTCCGAGGATGGTCCGCTGCTGCGCTGCGAACCGCAGCCTGCCGAACCGGAACCGGAACGGGAGCCGGCACCGGCACCGGACGAGGACTCGGGCCTGCCCAGCGTGGACCGGCGTCCCACCGCGCGACTGCCGCTGCCCGCGCAACTGATGCGGATCGGACGCACGCCGGATAACGATCTTGTAGTGTCCGATCTCGGTGTTTCGCGACGCCACGCTGAGCTGCGCAAATCAGCCTCGGGCAGTTACGAGATCGTTGACCTCGGCAGTCACAACGGGACATTTCTTAACGGTAAACGCGTCCATTCCGCCCCGTTGTCCGAATCGGACATCATCTCGATCGGCAACGCGACGTTTCGCCTGTCTGATGGCGAATTGCGGGAGTACGTCGACGAGGGATCAATTTCGCTCGCCGCCCGAGATCTCACCGTCAAGGTCGGTGGCGGAAAAGTACTACTTGATCGCGTGAGCTTCCCGATACCTGAGCGATCGTTCGTCGGCATCATCGGACCGAGCGGCGCCGGGAAGTCGACGCTGCTCGGCGCGCTCACCGGTATGCGGCCGGCCGGGACCGGCACCGTGCTGTACGACAACCGCGACCTGTACCAGGATTACGCCGAGCTCAGGCACCGCATCGGCCTGGTGCCACAGGACAGCGTGATGCACACCCAGCTCACCGCCCGGCGAGCGCTGCGGTACGCGGCCGAGCTCCGGTTCCCGTCCGACACCAGGCGCGCGGAACGGGCCCGGCGGGTCGACGAGGTGATGGCCGAACTCGGCCTGACCCGGCACGCCGACACCCGGGCCGACCGGCTATCCGGTGGTCAGCTCAAGCGGGTAAACGTCGCGCTCGAACTGCTTACCAGGCCATCGCTGCTGTTCCTCGACGAGCCGACCTCCGGGCTTGATCCAGGGCTTGACAAGTCGGTGATGGAACAGATGCGCGACCTCGCGCACGACGGGCGCACCGTCATCGTGGTCACGCACAGCGTGGCCAACCTGGACACCTGTGACCGGCTGCTCGTGCTGGTGCCCGGCGGCCGGATCGCGTACTACGGGCCGCCCGCCGACGGGCTGCGGTACTTCGGGCAGCCAGGGTGGGCGGAGGTCTTCCAGTCCTTCGACAAATATCCGGACCGTGACTGGGCAGGGGAGTTCGCCGCGTCGGCGGAACACGCGCGGTACGTGGCCGGGCCGAAGGTATCGCAACCGGGTCGTACCGGCCCGGCCGACGGTCCCGAGGTGACGGCAGTCCCTCCGCCGCCACCACGGCGCGGCCGGATCAGGCAGACCGCCACCCTCACCCGCCGGTACCTGCGGGTGATCGGCGCCGACCGCGGCTACCTGGCCTTCATGGGGCTGCTCCCGGTCGTGCTCGGCATCTTGCTCCGCTTCGTGCCGTCGCCGGACGGCCTAGCGGGCGCGGCCGGAACGAACGGCAACGCCGAGGAACTGCTGCTCATCATGGCGATCAGCGCGTGTTTCGCTGGCGCGGCGAACTCGGCGCGTGAACTGGTCAAGGAACGCGGTATCTACGAGCGAGAACGGGCGGCCGGACTATCGTCCGGCTCCTACCTGGGCTCGAAGGTCCTGGTGCTCGGGATCATCAGCGTCCTGCAGGCGCTGCTGCTGGTCGCGATCGGCATCGGCGGGCGGCGGCTGCCCGCGACCGGCTCGTTCCTGACGAACCTGCCCTTGGCCGAACTGCTGCTCGGGATCGGCGGGCTCGCGTTCGCGTCCATGTGCCTCGGCCTGCTGATCTCCTCGCTGGTCTCCACCTCAGAGAAGGCGATGCCGTTCCTGGTGCTGCTCACCATGGTGCAGGTCATCCTGTCCGGTGGCGTGTTCTCGCTGACCGGCATGGCCGGACTCTCCCAGCTGGCCTGGATCGCCCCGGCCCGCTGGGGCTTCGGCGCGACCGCGTCCACGGTGTCGTTGAACGTGATCAACCCCGGTGACGCGAAACCCGACCCCGTCTGGAACCACACCCCACAGACCTGGCTGACCGACATGGGGCTGCAACTGATGCTCGGCCTGGTGTGCGTGCTCATCGCTTGGTGGCGCCTAGTCCGGATAAGCCCCGGCCGCCGCCGCCGCCGCTGACCAGCCCGCAGGGGCCCGCCGCCAGCTGGTGTGCCCGCCGCCCGCCGTCGGCCAGCGATGGCCCACCGCTGGGGGTATAGCGCTATCGATGGCCCATCGCTGGCGTTGGGGAGTGGTGCCTGTGGTGCTGACGAGCTACCCGGGACGGGTGAGCAACGCGCGGCGCAGCCGTATCGCGTCGATGCCGGCGCCGCGCCGCAGGAACGACTCGAACGAGCCATACCGCAGCTCCGCCTCGTGAAACGCGGCGTAAATGTATCCGGGGGACACCTCCATGACCGGGCGGAGCAACTCCGGCTCGAGCAGCAGCCCAGCCTTCACCAGGTCGGTGCGCATTCGCTGGTACGGCACCCGCAGGTAGTCGTTGGAGGCCAGGTAGTCAGCCATCACGTCGCCCATCGGGACCCCGGCGGCGAGCAGCACGAGCGCCGCCATCCAGCCGGTCCGGTCCTTGCCACTGGTGCAATGCGCGAGCACCGGCCGGGGGCCTTCGCAGACCAGGGAGATCGCGGCCGCGAACGCCTCACGCTGCCGGTCGTCGGAGACATATGACCGGTAGATCCCCGCCATGAATTCCGATGCCCGTCCGTCGCCGAGCAGTCGCCGCTGACGGCGCGCGTCGCCCGAGGCAACCAGGTCGAACACCTCGCTAAGGTCCCCGCCACCAATCGGAAAGGACACCGGCACCGCTCCGCGCGGCAGCCGGTCTTGCCCCAGATTGAGTATCTCGCCCGGTGTGCGAAAGTCGATGATGGTCCGCAGGCCCGACAGACTCTCGACGTCGACATCTGTGAGCCGGTGCAGCCCATCGCCACGCAGCAGCGTCCACGCAGACACCACCAGACCGTCGGCGGTTCGGTAACCGCCCAGGTCACGGACATTATCCGCGCCTTCTAGCGCAGCATGCCTCCCACCGGTCACACGTACCCCCCATGGTTCGCGACTCCCCGCCTCTACTTTGACATATGCACGTGCGAACGCAATCCTCCTGGGGGTCGCGGGCCGGCCGGCTCTCCGACTGGGCACGTAAGCTCGCCAGCATGCTGCTTATTGATGGCCATAACGACCTGCCCTGGGCTCTTCGCGACCTCGGTGACGACCTGGACCTACGGGCCGGGACGGTCGGCCAGACCCATACCGACCTGCCGCGGCTACGGGCAGGCGATGTCGGCGGCCAGTTCTGGTCCGTGTACGTCCCGTCATCGGACCCGACGCCGGTGTCGACGGTCCTTGAGCAGATCGACCGGGCTCGCCGCCTGATCAGGAGATACCCGGATACGTTGGCCTTTGCCCGGACGGCCGACGAGGTGCGCACCGCCGCGGAACACGGCCAGATCGCCTCCTTGCTGGGAGCGGAAGGCGGGCACTGTATAGACAGCGACCTTGCCATCCTGCGCTGCCTGTACGAGCTGGGTGTCCGGTACATGACGCTGACGCACAACGCCAACGTCCCCTGGGCCGACTCCGCGACCGACGAGCCGGTACTCGGCGGTCTCTCGGACTTCGGCCGCGAGGTCGTACACGAGATGCAGCGAATCGGCATGCTCGTCGACCTATCGCATGTCTCGCCCGGCACCATGCGGGACGCTCTTCACACAGCGCAGGCGCCGGTGATCTTCTCGCACTCGTCGGCGAAGGCCATCTGCGCCAGTCCGCGCAACGTCCCCGACGACGTGCTGGAAGGGCTGGCGGCCAATGGCGGCGTCTGCATGGTGACGTTCGTGCCGAGCTTCGTGTCGCAGGAGTCCGCCGACTGGTGGGAAGGGCTGAAGGTCGAGGCCGCACGGCGCGGCATCGACCGCCGCGACATCGGTGCGGTGGCAACGATCGAGCCCGAGTGGCGCGCGTCGCACCCGTCGCCGCGGTCGACGCTCGCCCAGGTGGCCGACCACGTGGAGCACGTTCGTTCCGTCGCCGGGGTGGAGCACGTGGGCATCGGCGGCGACTTCGACGGCACCTCGCAGGTCACCGAAGGACTGGAGGACGTGAGCAAGTACCCGGCGCTGTTCGCCGAACTGCGGGCTCGTGGCTGGTCAGAGGCGGATATGACCGCTCTCGCGGGCGCCAACGTGCTGCGGGTGCTCAGGGACGCCGAGTCGTACGCCGCGCGAAGCATAGTCTGAGCCTCAGGGCCCGGTCATGAACTGGAGGGCCGCGGGCCGCAGGTAACTGCGTGGACTTGCTCGGTCAGCGCCTTCAGCTGCTCGGCCATCGAGTGGATCTCCTCGGTGAGATCGGTGTTCCTCTGCAGCAAGTCAGCCTGATTCTGGGCGAGTGCCTCTCGGTGCTTCGCGCCAGCTTCCTCGTTTGCCTGGTCGGTCCGGGTCTGCGCCTTCTGGGCGATGATGACTAGCGCGCCGGTGTAGAACGCGACGGCTGAGAAGACGAGGTTCAACAGGATGAACGGCGCGGGATCGAACCCCTTCCCGTTCAGCAGCCCGTGCCACGAGCTCTCCAGGAACTGGATGACGTGGTTGACGAGCACCCAGCCGACAATGATCGCAGAGCTGATGACCAGGAACGCGACGGTCCCCATTCCGCTCGCTACCGCCTCCGAGACACGCTCCATAAAGCTGCTCCCGCCGGCGTACGGCGAATCCCCGCTCTTGCCCTTTCCGTGCTGATAGTGCAGGTGAAATCGCATCGGATCCTTCTCGGACCCCTGCTGCTGCGCAGGCGCCGTCGTTGCTGTCATCTGCTCTCCCGGTCTCAAAGGATCAACGCGGTACCTCCGTCACCGCCGTGGCGTGTGGCTCCGGGGTCCCGGGGATCTCGCCGCCTGGACGGGCATCTGGCCGCCTGGCGATCATCTAGGCACAACAGCCTGGTAAACCATGTGATGATCGTGCCGCCCAGATTAGACGAGATGGCCCTGTTGCGGCACGACACCAGGATTCGGCCGGTGACCTGCGGGCTCTTCCGCGCGCTGGGCTCAGCCTGACCGCTTCGCGACGGGCGGCCAAGCTGATCGACTTCGGTGCCCCGATCGCGGTAGTGCCCGGCAGCTACCTGATCCTGTCACACTGCACCCACGACCATCCGAGCCATCACGCGTCGCCGAGTTCGAACCAGTTGACGTTGACGAAATTCGCGCCGGTGCTGGTGGAGAACGTCACGTAGAGCGTCTGCACGCCGGTTGGCACCGGCGAGTTGGCGGCCGCCGCGGTCGTCACCCAGGTCTGCCAGCCGCCGGTGCCGCTCACCTCGATGGTGGCGAACGGCGTGGCGGTGAGCGAGCCGACGCTGAACGAGATCGTGCCGATGTCGGTGCCGGATACCGCCGAGGCGATACGCGCCTCGATCTGCGGATATCCGGTGCCGAAGTCGACGTCCGAGTACTCCAGCCAGCTCCCGTCACCGATCCAGCCGACATTGTCGCCGCCGCCAGTGTCCGACGTGGCCTGCGTCGCCACGCCGCTGCTGGCCGCCGCGTAATCCGAGGCGGTGACGGTCAGCGTCCCGCTGCTCGAGGCGGTGGGCAGTGTCCACTGCTGCTCGGCGGAATCGGCGCAGGTCTCGATATCCAGCCGGGAACTGGTATCACCCCCAGGGTCGGTGAGACACAGTCCGGAGTTCGGATTGATGAGCTCATCATCCGAGTACGTCCAGTCCTGGGCCACGGTCCCGTTACACGGATACCAGTCCACGTCGGTGCCGCTGGTCGTGCCCGCGCCGACCACGTCCAGGCAGCCGCCCTGCACCCGCAGGGTGCTGTCGGAGTACACCGACCACTGCTCACCAGGGTCGCCGTCGCAGCTGGACACGACCATCGGGTTGCCCTCGGTGTTCACCACGTCCTGGTTGGCGACGCACAGCCCGTCGATCCCGGTTATCGGTCCGGTCGCGGTGGCGGTCGCGGTCGGCGTGGAGTTCCCGCCTTCCTCGTAGACGGCCACGTACTGGACGCTCATCGTCGCGGTCGGGGAGGTGGCCGACGTCGGCGCCGTGCAGTCGCACTCCCCGTCCGGGTAGTTGCCGCCCATCGCCAGGTCAAAGATGATGAAGAACCCGTGGTCGATCGCTTCCTGCCAGGCGGTCGTGCCGACCGAGGCCTCGGTGATCGTGTCGGTAACCGTGCCGTCCATCAGGAACTGCAGGTACTCGGCGCTGGTATCGACCCGGTTGATGATCACCGAGTAGGTGTTGTAACCGGTCTGGCAGCCCGTTGTGGGACAGGCGGTCAGCGGGCTCCCGCTGCTGCCCGCGGCGTCATGCAGCGTCTGCGATGCCTCGTTCAGGCCGTTGACGTCCTCCATCATGTCGATCTCGCCGGAGGTCGGCCAGGTCCCGCCGGCCCGCATCGGCGACCCGAGGGCCCAGAACGCCGGCCAGTATCCCAGCCCGTCGGCCGGGTCTGGCTGCTCGATCGACGCGGTCATCTCCAGCTCACCGCCGGCCGGCGCCTCGAAGTCGTCCCTGGTTGACTCGATCCGGCCCGAGGTCCAGGTGCCGTCGTTGTCGGTCGCGGTGATGTCCAGGTCACCGTTGCCGTCTAGGTAGACGTTGCTGGTCGAGTCCGTGGTGTTCTCTATCTCGCCGGTGCCGTAGTCCGAGCCGGGGCCGATGTCGTAGAACCAGTTCTGTGAGGACGGCGCTGATCCGGCCGGCCCGGCGAAGTCGTCGCTGAACACCGTCGACCACCCGGACGGGGCCGGGGGTGCCGTGCCAGCGCGGGCGGCCGCGGCGCCGAACGCGATGGTGACGGCCGTCAGGCAGCCGGCCACCAGCAGCATCGAGGCAAGGAACTTAACCAGGCGCATGGCTGGCCTCCTCAGGACTGACCGCCGCTCCCCGGGGAGTCCACTTGTTAATATAAGACTTAAATTAACAGGTATTGTTACGCGGGCGATCGCCCGCCGCAACCCCCTCGGCGCCCGAATCTCGTGCTTGTTATAAGCTTTGGCAGAAGGTGCGCGAGGGGGAATGGTGCAGGAGAGAAGACGGTGGACTGTTCGTGATCTGCGCCGCGACAATCGGTCGGTGCTGCTCTGGTCGCTGTTTTCCAGCCGGTCATGCAGCCGTCAGGACCTCAGTGAAGCCACCGGCCTGAGCGCCGCGTCGGTCAGCAACGTCATCCGCGAGCTGATCAGCGACGGGATCGTGACCGAGGCCGGCTCGGTCGATTCCGACGGCGGCCGGCCCCGCGTGCTGCTGGAGATGAACGCTGGCTACGGGTACATCGCGGGTGTCGACGTGGGCGAGACCCGCGTCCTGGTGGAGCTGTTCGACCTGACGATGACGGTTCGGGCCAAGGCCGAGTACGCACTGGACCCCAGCCAGCACGGAGTTGCTGTCGTGGTCGACCGGATCGCGGCCGGGCTGGCCAGCGTGCTGGCGGACAGCGGGGTCGATCCGGCCGCCGTGCTGGGCGCGGGTATCGGCGTGCCCGGAGTGGTCGAGCAGGGCACCGAGGCAATCGTGTACGGGCAGACCTACGGCTGGGATGCCGTTCCGCTTGAGCGGCTGCTGCAGCCCTCCGTCGGCTTCCCGCTGTATATCGACAACGGTGCCAAGACCATGGGCCAGGCTGAGCTGTGGTTCGGCGCCGGACGCGGCGCGCGGCAGGCGGTGGTCTGCCTGATGGGTTCCGGGCTGGGTGCGAGCATCATCACCGGCACACCAGGCATGGGGGGAGGGGGCAGTTCGGCCGCGGTGGAGTGGGGGCACACCACGATCGAAGTGGGCGGCCGGCGCTGCCGGTGCGGATCCCGCGGCTGCCTTGAGGCGTACGTGGGCGCCGAGGCGATCCTCGACCGGTACGGACTCCCGCTGCCCGGCGACGACGAGGAAACCGCGCTCGCCGCGCTGATCGAGGGGACCAGCTCACGCGGCGCCGAGATACTCGACGAGACCACGCTCTACCTAGGTGCCGGGATCGCGAACCTGATCAACCTGTTCGGCCCGGAACGGATCATCCTCGGCGGCTGGGCTGGACTGCTGCTCGGCAACCGGCTGCTGCCGTCCATTCGCGAGTCGGCGCGACGGCATTCGCTCTCCCACCGGTTCGCTCAGACGTCGATCGAGCTGGGCCGGCTTGGCCCGGACGCGGTCGCGCTCGGCGCGGCGACCCTGCCGATGGAGCGCTTCCTGTCCGGCACCCTGGCCGCTCGTACCTCGGCGCCCGGTGACCGCGCCGTCGGCTGACTCGCCGCTCGTTAACGATAAGTAGATTTTTCAGCTACGCACCGGAAGAGCCTTGTCACGCGCCCGCTGCTGCGTAAAACTCGAGTTAATTCAAGTCTTAGATTAACTTGAGGAGGAGGCGCACGTATGTCGATCAAACGGGTCTGGCACGTGCTGATCGCGGTCTTCGTCGTATGCGGTGTCGCCTTGCTGGCACCGGCGGGGGCAGCGCACGCGCAAACGGAGACCCAGCTCAGCGAGACCGGGTGGACTGCTAGTTCCAATACGAACTCCGCGTCCGCTGACGCGCCGCAGAACGCGATCGGTGGCACTTCTGGGTCCAGGTTCAGCTCCGACGCCTACCAGGCACCCGGCATGTGGTGGGAGGTGAACATGGGCTCATCGCAGACCTTCAACCAGGTGGAACTGAACTCGGGCGGCTACTCCGGCGACTACGCGGCCGGTTATGACGTCGAGGTGTCCAACGACGGCACGAACTTCACCCCGGTCTACATGGGCAGCGGCACCTCCTCACCGGAGACCGCGACGTTCTCCACCCAGACCGCGCAGTACATCCGCATCCTGCTGACCGCCTCCTCCAGCACGAACTGGTGGTCCATGACCAGCTTCACCGCCTACGAAACGCCGTCGACCACGACCACGGCCAGTGCTCCCGCCACCGGCGGCAGCCTCGGGTCGAACGTGTACGTGTTCAACCCGAGCGAGTCGGTGAGCTCGATCCTCGCCACGCTGAACACGATCTCGGACGCCCAGGTGTCCAACCAGTTCGGCACCGCCCGCTACGAGCTTCTCTTCGAGCCGGGCACGTACGGCTCGTCCTCCGATCCGCTGGTCTTCACGGTCGGCTACTACGAGAGCGTGGCCGGCCTGGGGCAGAACCCGAACGACGTGGTGATCAACGGCGCGATCAACTCCTACAACCAGTGCACGGACGGCGACCAGTCCGAGTGCTATGCCACGGACAACTTCTGGCGGTCGATCTCCAATCTGACCATCAACGTCACCGGCATGACCGGCTGCTTCAGCGGCACAGATGTCTGGGCGGTCTCGCAGGCCTCCCCGATGCGCGATGTCGACATCAACGGCAACCTGACGCTGATGGACTACTGCGACGGGTCGCCCGACTGGGCGAGCGGCGGGTTCATCGCCAACTCCGAGTTCAGCGGCGGCGTCGTGACCAGCGGCTCCCAGCAGCAGTTCTTCACCCGGAACAGCGACATCGACAGCTGGAGCAACGGAGTGTGGAACCAGGTGTTCTGCGGTGACCCCGGCGCTCCGGCGCAGAGCTTCAGCTCTGACTCGGGTGACAGCGGCGGCACCGAGCCCTACACCACGCTGGCCAGCTGCCCGGTAACGGAGGAAGAACCCTACCTGTACACGGACTCGTCGGGGAACTACAACGTGTTCGTGCCGTCACCCCAGACGAACTCGGACGGGCCGACGTGGTCGTCCACCAGCAACACGCCAGGAACCTCACTGTCGCTGAACAGCTTCTACGTCGTCAACTCCGCCAGCACCGTGGCCCAGATAAACGCGGCCCTCGCGGCGGGCGACAACCTGCTGTTCACCCCCGGCGTGTACAGCTACGCCCAGACGATCAACGTCACCAACCCGAACACGAAGATCATCGGGCTGGGCTTCGCCACCTTGATCCCCACCGACGGGAACATCACGATGAGCGTGGCGGACGTGCCCGGGGTCAACATCTCCGGCCTGATCTTCGACGCCGGGCCGGTCCAGTCCTCGTCCCTGCTCCAGATCGGCAAAGAGGGCTCGACCGCGAACAACGCGTCGGACCCGGTCTCCGTGGACGACGTGTTCTTCCGGGTCGGCGGCGCCGAAACCGGCACGGTGGCCACGGCGTTCGTGGACAACAGCAACAACTCGATCATCGACGACGTCTGGTCCTGGCGCGCCGACCACGGCTCCGGGGCCGGAACCTGGACCGGGGACCAGTCGGCGACCGGGCTGGTGGTCAACGGCAATGACGTGACGGCCAACGGGCTGGCGGTCGAGCACTACCAGCAGTACGAGACGATCTGGAACGGCCAGGGCGGCACCGACCTGTTCTTCCAGAACGAGAACCCGTACGAGGTGCCCAGTCAGTCGGTCTGGATGTCCAGCGCCACTCAGGACGGCTACCCGGCCTTCTATATCCCGGACAGCGTCACCTCGTTCACCGGGTACGGGATGGGCAGCTACTCCTACTTCGACCAAGGGGTGAACATCGAGAACGCCATGGCCTTCCAGGCGCCAGACACCTCCGGCGTCCAGTTCAACGACATCCTGACGGTGTTCCTCAACGGCTCCGGCGGGATTGAGTCGGTGATCAACGGCTCCGGCGCGGCGGTGGATTCCACCTTCGGCGGCCCTAGCGACATAGTCACCTATCCATAACACCCACCCTGATCGGCGCGGGGCCGGCGGTTTTCTCGCCGGCCGTCGGCCCCCGCCATGTTCGCCGTCGGGCGGTAACCGGACAGTAGACTCGGTGCCTGATGTCCACCATTTCGCTGCTTACCTGGCCGGCCATTGCCGGGACCGGGGTGACCGCCACCCGGGGCGGGGTTTCCGAGGGACCGTACGAGTCACTGAACCTCTCCCTAGCCGTGGGCGACGACCCGGAGCGGGTCCGGCAGAACCGCGACCTGCTGGCCTCCGCGCTCGATGCCAGCCCCGCCGACTTCGTGTTCGCCCGGCAGGTGCACTCCGACGGGGTGCACGTGGTTACCGCCGGTGACCGGGGGAGGGGAACCTTCGATCCGGAGACCGCCCCCGAGGCCGACGCGCTGGTCACCAGGGAGCCCGGTGTCGTGCTCGCCATCCTGGCCGCCGATTGCGTTCCGATCGCGCTGCTCGACCCCGAGGCCGGGGTGCTTGGCTGCGTGCACGCGGGCTGGCGCGGCACCGTCGCCCGGGCGGCGGCCGCCGCGGTCTCCGCGATGACCGGGCTCGGGGCCAAGGCGGAGCGGATCGTGGCGGGCATCGGCCCCGCCATCGCCGCGTCCAGGTACCAGGTCGGACCCGAGGTGCGGGACGCCGCCGAGCAGGCCTTCGGAGCGCAAATGCCGGTTCGCCCAGACGGCACCGGCCGCTGGCTGTTCGACCTGCCTGCCGCGAACCGCGTCGTGCTGCGCGACGTCGGCGTCCCCGATGATCAGATCGACACCACCGCCGAGGTGACCGGCACCGGTGCTTTTTTCTCTGACCGCACGGCCCGCCCCTGCGGCCGTCACGCCCTAGTGGGACGGCTGGTATGAGCGTCTTCCGTTACGAATCCTTCGAGACCGACGCCGAAAGTGGCGTCCTGACCTGCCGGTATTCCGTCGACGGCCGCGAATTCACCGAGGTGTTCACGCTGCCGCCCGGCGACCGGTGGAACACCCCGGCCGCGCAGGCCGCCGCCCGTTGGGTCTTCCTGCTGGCAGGCGTCTCCTACTACAAGACCGCCGCCCCCCCAGAGATCGACCTAGGCACCCACCCCCTCACGGATCCCGAACGTACCTTCCTCCACACCTACTACCTAAACGGCCTAGCCGAGTTCGCCTACCGCAACAACCTGGACCTGTCAGCTCTGACCATCACCGCCCCGGTCGATGTGACATCGACCGGCATAGAGCACGGTCGATGTCAC
>JBEKHI010000156.1:0-17406 GCA_050012355.1 Streptosporangiaceae bacterium
TCACCTGGCCGTGATGTGCCCGTGCGGCAGGTCGCGGCGGCGAACCCGTACGCGGCACCGCGGCAGCCGGCGAATGTGGAGGAAAAGTGGCCCGGGCCGGTCCCGGAGGCGCCGTTCTGGGCGTCGACCGCCCTGGTCGCGGCGCTGGCCCGGACCCCGGCCCGGGAGGTGCCCGGTGTCCGGATGGTGCTCCGCCCGGAGTTCGATGTCACCCCCGAGACCGCGCCTGGCGGGTTCGTGCTGGGTGAGGTGCTGGACTGGAACAAGGTCGGCTGCGGGGAGCTGTCGGTGCCGGCGTCGTCGGTGAACCGGCACGTGTTCGTCTGCGGCGCGACCGGATCCGGGAAATCGCAGACCATCCGGCACCTGCTCGAGTCCGCGTCTGGTGCGGGGATCCCGTGGCTGGTGATCGAGCCCGCCAAGGCGGAGTACCGGTTGATGGCCGCCCGTCTTCCCGGTAACGCGGTGGTCCGGATCCGGCCGGGGGAGCTGGAGGACCCGGCGGCGGGTATCAACCCGCTCCAGCCGGCCGCTGGGTTCCCGTTGCAGGCGCACGCAGTCCGCCGTCGCGGGCGTGGAGCCGTCGTATCCGGGGCTGGGTGAGCTGCAGGCCGCGGCGATGACGGTGATCGAGGAGACCGGGTACGGGCGGGAAGTCGCTGACAACGTCCGCGGCTTCGTGGCTGTGCGGCTCGCCTCGCTGCGGCTTGGCACGCCGGGCCGGTTCCTGTCTGGTGCTCACCCGCTGGACTTCGGCAAGCTGCTGGATGCCAACGTAGTGCTGGAGATCGAGGACTGCGGGGATGACCGGGACAAGGCATTCCTGACCGGCGCGGTACTGCTGCGGCTGGCCGAGCACCTGCGCGCCCGCCACCGGGTTGAGGCGCCCGGGCCGGTATCGCTGCGGCACGTGACCGTGGTGGAGGAAGCCCACCGGCTGCTGCGCCAGCCGCCGCCCGGAACCGGCAGCGGCCCCGCCGCGCACGCGGTGGAAATGTTCGCCGACCTGCTAGCCGAGATCCGCGCCTACGGCGAAGGCCTGATCATCGCCGAGCAGATCCCCTCCAAACTGATACCGGATGTCATCAAGAACACCGCCGTGAAAGTGGTGCACCGGCTGCCCGCCGCCGACGACCGTTCCGCTGTCGGCGCCACCATGAACCTGACCGATGAACAGTCGCGGTACCTGGTCACCCTGCTGCCGGGCGAAGCAGCGGTGCACGCCGACGGGATGGACTACCCGCTGCTGACCCGGATGCCCGACGGCAGCGAACGGGAGACCGGCCCCTGCGTGCCGGCGCCGCCGTCGGCGCTGATCGGGCCGCGTAGCCCTGCCTGCCCGGCGAACTGCGGAGCGGCGGCGTGCACGCTGGCGCAGATGCGTGCCGCCCAGCGCGCGGCTGTTGCCGATCCGCGGCTCACGTTGTGGGCGGAGCTAGCCGTGGCCGCGCACCTGACCGGGTGGCCGGTGCCGCGCCCCGCGGCGGAGTTCCTGGCTGACCTCGCCGCGATGGATCCGCAGCTGCGGGATTGTGCCCTATCCCATGCGGTCGACGTTGCCGTCGCGGCCCGCGTTCCGGCGTTCTCGGCACAGGTCAGCGCCGGTGGCCTCGCCGCTCACGTGGCCGGGGTGCTGCGGCAGCGGATCAGTGACCGCACTCGCAGCTGCGCTCGTGAAGAACCCGAGTTCCTCGCTCCGCCCTGGCAATGGGTGCTCATCCGCGACGCGCTGCGCACCGCCGTCCGCGACGGAGTCACCGGACGGCATCCGCGCAGCGATGAATGGGAACACGCCACCGGCCAGCCCATCCCGGGCCGCAGCTGCACCGCCCAGCTGCGTGCCGTGCAACGCCGGCACGCCCGTGCCCAGCGTGACCAGCAGAGCGTCGCCATCGCTGTGTGGGGCACCGGCTCGGGAAACGCTCTTGAGCACGCGGTCGGTACCCGCGTCGGCAGCGAGGACTGGGCCAGCCGACTCGGCGATGCACTCACCGCATTCGCTCCCGCCCCATGGCTGCGCGACCTTACCGGCCGCCCCCCGCACCCGGGAGCGGGCGATGGGTGAGCTGGACCGCGGCGACCGCTACGACGAGGCTGACACGTCCGCCGACCAGCCCGTGCACAGCCCCGAGCCCGACACGACGCCTGAGCCGATCGACACCGATCCCGAGTACTACGACGGCGACCTCGACGATACCCGCGCCAACGACGAGGACCAGGACGAATACCAGCCCCGGCAGGACGCCGCAGACGAGGACCAGGCCTGGGACGGACGCACCTGGGACGACACTGCAGAACCGGCCGATGAGGACAGGCGAGGCGCCGACACTGCTGGAGACGAGGACACTACCCGGACCCGACAGGAAGCAGCGGAGGAAGACCGTACCGGGAACGGGCGAGCCCAAGATAACGCTACGGAACCCGCAGATGAAGACCCGAGAGGCGCATACGGCAACCGTGCCGACGCCACCTCCACTGGGGAAGATGAGGTTCCCGATTCCCAGACCCGGCAGGAAGCCGCTGACGACGATCGGTCGTGGGATGGCGCCAGTGACATGCACAGTGCCGAGACCCGAGAGGAGAAGGTCGATGAGAACACTGCGGCCCCCTCGGACGATTCGCCTGACGACAATCAAGCCGATCCCGGTTCCAGTAACTGTTACTCCGCGCAAGAAGACGCGCTACACCAGGTGGCACCGGCAGGGAACCCGCATGAAAACGACAACTTGTCATGCGACCCGGCCAAGGCAGCCTCCGACGAGTCACTGCATGGCGAACAGCACCAACCCGACAAGTCCCCGGAAAGCCGCCCCGGTCATCTTGACATCCACGGCCGCTACCCCTCCGACTATAAGCTTGCCCCAGACGCGCCACCGCCCAGGATCGACGGACCCCATGAATCCCCTGAGGAGTGGGCAGACGCGATCAATCCCGACAAGAACGTACCGGCGCGAAGAGTCAACTGCGGGGACTGCTCCCGTTGCGTCGACAGCACCTGGCACGGCTTCCCGGCCGTCGCCGCTGCGGTCGACTATCCAAGGTATCTTGGCGAAAATCCGGCACGGATGACCGAATGGGCAGGTATCAAGCCAGTTCCCGCGTCTATGGCCGACATCAAGGAGCGGCTCGACAAGCTCGGCCACGGCAGTTCCGCCATTGTTGGCTGCGACTGGAAGACCGGCCGCGGCCATTGGTTCAATGCCATCAATGACGGCGGAACTGCGAAGGCAGTCGACGGCCAGAGCGGCAAGGTGGAAGCATGGCCACCAACGTCTGCAGGACTCGGCTTCGACGAGAGCCGGATGAGGTACTCAGACGCCATCTACTTCACCCCGGACGGAAAGGTCGTGCGACATGATCACCCGTGACCAGGCCGAACACATCGCCACCCAGTTCGTCGGCGTGCCAGCCAGTGACCCCGAAAAGGGCTGGGACCTCGAGGAGTTCGACGCCGGGTGGCTCATCCAGGAGAAGGTCACTATGGACCTCCGGGGTGCCGCTTCCTACGTCATCGAGCGTGCCTCCGGTCGCGTCATGAGCTTCCCGTCTTACGTCCCGCCCGATCGCATCCTGGAGGAATACGACCAAGTTGTCGCCAGCGGTTTCCCCGAGAACCTCCGTTCATCCCCGTTACGGCTCACGCCGGGCGTCCGACATCAATGACGCCCATGACCCGGTCTGTCGGCGCACCGCCGCCTAGTTCGCTCGCGCCGACTAGCCCGCCCAACCGCCCGATCCTGCGACAAGCGCGCGAAGGACACACAAACCACGTCGCAGTGATCCGGCAGCTGCCAAAGCTCGCCGAGCCAGATCACAGATCGCCCGGTTAGGCATCGCTTCAGGCAGCCGCCTCGGCGATCGCGTTGGCGATCATAGCGGCAGATATCGCGTGCTCCCTGGCTGGACGGTGATCACACTTGATTAAGGGTTCAGATGCCGGGATTGGGGTCTGCAGCCGTCGCGCGGCGCGCAGGCAGCGTCCGCCGCCAGGCGCAGTTGGTTAGATGGACCGCACTTTTACGGTGTAGCTCACGTGGTCGGCGGCCACCTCGCGGTAGCTGAGGATCGGGCGATGGGTGAGCTGGACTGTGGCGAACGCTACGACGAAACTGACACGTCCGCGGACCAGGCCGTGTACGGGTCCCGAGCCTCCGCCCGACGCTGGGCCTGAGCCGATCGACAGCGATCCCGAGTACTACGACGGTGACCTCGGAGATACCCGTGCGGACGACGAGGACCGGTACGAATATCCGACCCGGCAGGAAGCCGCGGATGAGGACCAGGCCGGGGACGGCCGCATCTGGGACGACACCGTCGAACCGGCCGACGAGGATCCGGCGGGCGGGGCGCCGACGATGCTGGAGACGATGACCCGGCCCGGACCCGACAGGAAGCGGCAGCGAAAGACCGTACGGAGGACGGGCGAGCTCAAGACAACGCTGCGGAACCCGCAGCTGAAGACGCGTACGGCAACCGTGCCGACGGTACCTCCAGTGGTGAAGACGAGGTTCCCGATTCCCAGACCAGGCAGGAAGCCGCTGACGAAGATCAGCAGCTATACGCGAGTTTTGGCCCAGCGCACGTGGGGCGATGTCACTCATGCGCTTTCGCGCACCCGTTAGTGCGCGATTGTGTGCGCCTTCACTCCAAAGTAGCTTTGGAACACGACCCTAGGCTATCCAAAGCACCTTGATTCTGCTGCTGCGGCTCAGATAACCGGCCATCGCGATCGGCGGCTAGGGAGGGATTACTGGCATGGTGGATAACGGTCAAGTGATGAAGGCAAAGCAAGTTCTGCAGAATCCAGGTTACGGTAACCTGATGGAGCAGCTGGGCGGCTATTTGCCGCAAGGAGGTTCGTCTTGGCTGACCGACTCAGACGACTACACACTCGCTCATGTTCTCACCTCTGATGCCGGAGGATGGCTCAGCGCGGAACAAGAATATGAATTTTGGAGCCTAATTGAAGAGACAAGCGAGACGGATACAAACAGCGCGCTCACAGATTGGCTGGAGAATCTGCTCAATGAATGGGGTGCAGGAGGGAGAGTCGCCGGACAGGATGAGGAGGAAACCAGCACTCTAAGCGTGACTTCGGAGCAGAGGTTCGTCGCTGACCAGATAACACCCGTAGCAGCCGAGTACCCGGACTGGTGGCAGGGCTACGATTACATCGACGGTGATTGGAAATACCTCAAGAGCCAGGACAAGCCAGTGGGCGATTCACCGGACTGGATATCGCGCGAAGAAGCGTTCGCCCTTATGAAAGAAACTCCGCAGCCATCGGTTGCGCTGGATTCCTCGGCGGCAAACGCGCTTTCGCAGCTCATGTCTGCGGCACAGCAAGGCCCACTCGCCGAATTCTTCGGAATTCCGGCGGAAGAACAGAGCGATTCAGAAGATAGTAGTGGTGAATAGGAAACGGTGCTACAGGAAAGTAGATGATCTCACATGACCTGCCAGTATCACCAAGAGAGAGCCAGGGCTCTTGTCGCATGTAATTATGCACGCGAAGTACTCCTGAGGTATCATGGATCGTCGGCCGATGTCATGGCGCAACTTTGCGCAAATGGGCCGCAAGCTGTAGTCAGCTTCCTCGATTCCTTGGAAGCCGCCCGCCGTGCATTTGTTACTTTCCGTAGCTCCACGCAGTATCCCCAACCGCCGCCACCACCGCCAGGGAGGCCACAATGGACACCGGCATTGGTGCGTGCCTACTGGCTATCCAGGGGACAACTGGCACCGATAGAAAACTTTCGAAATGATCCGGCATGGCAAGATCGGATAGATATGATACAAAATATCGCCGATGGAATAGCTCACGCCGTAGCCGTGCCGATGGGGGGGCAGGGAGTAAGCAACCGGTTCGCGATAACTTGGTTCTGATCATCACGGCATAAGTTAGCCTCGATCTTTCGCGTCCGTGATCTGGTGGGCTGAGGCACTGGCGCGTGGCCGTTTTTCAGCGTGTGGTTGTGCCTGGCTTCCCGACTGTCGTGCTGGGTGTGCGAGGTCCCACGGGTCCCTGGTGTGCTCATTCCTGGTCGTAGTTTGCTGGTCAGCCGGACGAGAGGGCCTGCAGGCGGGTGATCGAGGTGGTGATCTCCGTGGCCCATGGCCAGCTCTGTGCGAGGCGCAGCCGCGGACGAGGCGGTCGGCGATGGAGAACAGGCGCGGGTGGAGTCGTTTCGGTTCCCAGCGGCGGTGCCGTCTAGGGCGAGCATCTGGGTCTAGGCGATCAGTTCGCAGGCCAGGGCGGCGATCTCGCACCAGAACTGGGTCTGCGCGTAGCCCTTGAGCGGGAGATTGCGCAGCCCGGTGTCCTTGGCGCAGCGGAACGGTCCTCGCACCGGGCCCGCCCGCCAGCCAGCCGGCCAGGTCCAGCAGCCCGGTGATGTCGGCGACCCAGGCGCCGTCGCGGACCTGACCGTCGTCGTCATAGGCCTGCGTCCACCCTGCCGCGGGGACCTCCCCGATCGCGGCCTGCATGTCCTGAGTGATGGTCATGTCGGCCGAGTAGTACAGCCGCCGCGACGGGGCGGTCAGCCACTGCAGGAACTCTCGGGTGCCGCCGCCGGAATCGACCCCGACTAGTACCTTGCGCCGCAGGAGGCGGGGCAGCAGCTTCAGCGGATGACCCTCTCGCTCTCCCGGTGCCTGGACGGTGTCGCGGATCAGGCTGATGCGGTTCCCGGCTCGGCGAGGTTGCAACGCGCGCTGACCCTTGCCGAGACCAGACTGGCCGGAGCCACCGCTGACCTGGAAACCCCCACGGTCGAGAAAGCACGTGGCCCGCTGCGGCGTCTGGTCATGGCGGCGGACGCCCTGGACGCCGGGGCGGACCTGCTTGGAACGCACACGAGAAGCGATCTCGTGGGCAGGCGCGTCGACCAGTCCACTTGGGCGCCGGTCCTGCGCAGTCAGCCATTCGCGGAGGCCCTGACCGCAGAAGTCATGCACTGGTCGGACCGGATCGCGGCGATGTGCGCCGTGGTGCTGCGGACAGGCGTGCTGGCCGGGAACCGCACCTCTTTCCGGGTACAGGCGGCACGGGGGTACCTGACGACCGCGAAGACAATAGTCGCCGCTGACCTTCGGGCCGACCCTCCTTGGGAACTCCTCTACGCTATTCCGCTCGCCATACCGCCCGCTCGGATACCCCTGACGCGTGATGAACCGTCGGCACGGCTCTGCGAAGGGGTCGAGATCAGCGCCGCCCGGCTGAAAGCTTTGGCGTTCGCAGGGCTAGACCAAGCAGACTCGGCCGGTGAGATCTCCGCACCGGCATGGCGGCGCGCCGCCCACTTCGCGGCCATTACAGCTGACATCGGCCGACGAGCCGCGGAAGCCGCGATGGACGACGCCGACGGCAGCAGCCTTCGCGTCGCGGCTGTCGCTCTGGGCGCCGTGTGCGATGCATGGCGCCAGGCCACCGGCGTATGGGATGTCATCACGACCGATACCCGCTCACCGGTTTCCCCGGCAACCACCGACGCCGAGGACTTGATGCTCCGGCTCGGCCGTTTGGTATACGGCAACCCGGAGTGGAAACCGGGCCGCGCCGCTGGCAGCCCGGATGTCCGGGGTCCGTTCACCCAGGTGCTCAGCGCCGTCCACACGGTCACGGACGCGCTCGAATCGATGGCAGGCACCGATCTGGGCATGATCCGCCGTTTCGGCCACCAGGGTAGGTTCTATATCCCTCGACGTTTCCTCGACGTCAACTACCCGGAGTCGCGCGAGTATCTTCGTGCTCCCATCGCCAGGGTTCACCTGGCCGTCGAGGCCTACCAGGTCGCGGTCCTGGAATCGGGCCGGGCGGCTCAGGTACTCGATGAACTCGTCCTGCGCAGTGACGCCCCCGGCAAAGCCCTGGCCATGGCCGGGAAAGCCGCCAACCGTGACACGTCCGCCATCGCGGACGTGAACCCCGAGCAGATCGCCAAGCGGCTCCAGTACCTTGACCGCCCGTAGCTCCTGGGACTCATGCCCGCAGAGCAGATCGACAGCCAAGCCGTCGTTCATGCCTACCGCGACGAGCAGCTCTCCCTCCGGCAGTGCGCGAACAAATTCATGGCCTCGATCACCAGCATCAGGACGATCCTGCGCGACAACAACGTGGCGATGCGCACCGGTGGTAATCGCGGATCACGTGCCACGATCATCCTGGGTGACCCAACGGCTAACACAGTCGCACCCGAGCCCCCGTTGCCCGAGCAGGGACCCACCGAGCGCGAGGCCCGCGCAGCGGGCATCAACGACCCGCAGCTCCTGGGGAAAGCGGCGGAGTTCGACCGACTCATCGTCCAGGCCCGCCGGGAGTCTGCCATAAACGACGTCCAGGAGCCGGTCCGTGGGCGCACCGCCGCTCAACTCGCTCGCGCCGATCAGCCCGGGCAACCGTCAGACGCCGCGGTAGGCGAGCGGAAGACATACACACCACGTCGTAGTGATCCAACGGCGGCGAAGGCTCGTCGAGCTTGACCTACTGGTGCCAATTTCTCACGCCCGAGCGCGGTCGCTGCCGACGAGACCTGCCCTCATTCTGCCCCTCATGGGGCTCCGGCCAGGCGATAGAGATTTTCGAAAAATCGCTATTACCTGCATAAACTAGGTGGACCTGAGGGGATTTGAACCCCTGACCCCCTCGATGCGAACGAGGTGCGCTACCGGGCTGCGCTACAGGCCCTAGAACCTGAGTCAGCCTACCAAACTTAGACGCGTGCTCGAGCATCCGCCGCGGTGAGCCGTCGACCTTCACCGCCGTTAGGCACTGAAAGCATCCACCTGGTGACACCTCATCTTTGCTTGGGCTGCTGTCGGGTCCGGCGCCCTGCTGACCAGGGGCGCCTGGGACTCATGCGATAGGTGGTGCACGTCTACGGCGATCCGCGACCCCAGCGATGGCCCATCGATAGCGCCCGGGCGCCAGCGATGGGCCATCGCTGGGACTGGTACCAGCGCCTTGGCCGCACGCGTGACCGATATGCGGCTTTCGTCGAAGCGGGAGCCTCGCGAGGGTGAGCGCAAGGGCAGTTTCCGGGCCCACGGGCCGCGGGGCAGACAGAGCCGCAGAACGCAGCGACAGCGGGGCCGCAGGCGCAGAGGCACCAGGGCGCGACGCTCGCGGCCGGGAGACGGTTAGTCGCCGACGGCGCGGAGGCGCGCGTCTGTGTACTGGTCGTAGAACTCCTCGCCGACCTGCGACGAGATGTCGATGATCTCGGCGTCCGGCGGGGTCTCGACAACCCGGTCGCGAGCAGCCGCCTCACGGGTAGCAGCCTCACGGGTAGCAGCCTCACGGGCAGCCGCGTCGTGAGCGGCCGCCTCGGCCCGGGCCGAGGCCTGCGCTGAGGCGGCGACGCGTTCGGCGTCTGCGTGGGCCGCTTCCCGCAACAGGATGAGGTACCCGCCCATCATGATGGTCGGCGGCATGATCACCCACCAGGCGGCGAGCTTGGTGAAGGCTAGGACCGCGGCTCCTAGGACCAGCGCCGAGAGCATGCCTAGCATCCGGCGCCGGGCCGCGAGCACCTTGCGGTGCCCGTCATCCGGAGACGCGGGGGCGGGCACCGACTCCTCGACAGTCGGAGCCTCTTCGGCGGACTCGGCCTCCCACTCGGTCGACTCGTCCCAGGAATCCTGGCCGGAGGAGGCGACCGAATCGCGGCGCAGCCAGCGGGGGATGAGCACGCATGCCCAGATGACGACGATGCCCAGGTAAAGGATGGCGCTGCTCAATGGGCCTCCGCATTGGTCGCGGGGAAGTCGGAGCATGCGAAGAGGCCTGTCCCGCAGGTAGCGTCAGACAGGCGGTATGCCCCGGGACCAGATGCACTGGTCGAGCATGCGCTCACGTGTGAGAGCGTAAAGGCCCTGGTGACACGATTTCGAGCACCACGCCCGGCGTGTCGCGAAGCGAGTCCAAAAAACTAAGTTCCCGAGAGATGTGACCCCGCATGGACAGAACGCCAGCGCGGCAGCATTCCGTGCGGTACTTCCTCGGCGGTGATCGCGTAACAGATGTGGTCGCGCCACGCGCCATTGATATGCAGCTGGCGCACCCGGACACCCTCCTCGCGGAAGCCGAGTTTTTCCACCACCCGCCGGGACGCGGTGTTCTCCGGGCGGATCGACGCCTCGATTCTGTGCAGTCCGACCGTGAAGAAACAATGGTCCACCGCCATCGCCAGCGCGGTCGGGGTGACGCCCTGCCCCGCGAACCGCTCGTCGATCCAGTACCCGACTTGTCCGGACCGTGATGAACCCCAGACAATGGACCCGACGGTCAACTGTCCAGCGAATTCACCGCCGTAGGTCACAACCCACGGGAGCGCCTGGGCCTGCCGGGCTTCCCGTCGCATAGTGCGGACCATCGATACGTATGGCCCCAGACTGGAGCGGTGCAGCGGGGTCTCTGGGTTGGTCGGCTCCCAGGGGCGCAGCCAGGCCGCGTTGCGCACCCGGACCTCGCGCCAGGTCCTGGCGTCTTTCATACGCACTGGTCGCAGCCCTGCCGGAGCCGCCAGCAAGTCGGATTCGGTAAGCGACGCGGGCCATCCACGCATAGTTCCCACAGTTCGATCATTCCCCAGCGGAGGCGTGATGCTCGGAAACGTGATCCTCTGATGGGTGCTGCCCCCCAGCGGGGGGCTCATCCACACGAACATGATCGCCGCCGCGGATCTGGTCCACAGCGTGCACGAGGATGTCGGACAGTACCTTCATCCCGTCTCGGACACCTCCAGAAGACCCGGGGAGATTTACGATGAGGGTACGGGAGGCGGTCCCCGCCAGGCCACGGGACAGGATGGCCGACGGCACCCCGGCCGCCGCGCCGGCCGCGCGTACCGCCTCGGCGATCCCCGGGATCTCCCGCTCAAGCACCCGGCGGGTCATCTCTGGCGTCAGGTCACCCGGCGTCAGCCCGGTTCCTCCGGTGGTGACCGCGACGTCGTACCCGGCGGTCACCGAGTCCCGCAGCACCTCCTCGACGGCCTCGCCGTCCGGGATCACCAGCGGTCCGTCCACGATGTCGCAGCCGGCCGCGCGCAGCAATTCGACGAGCACCGGCCCCGATTGGTCCTCATAGACCCCAGCCGCCGCCCGGTTGGATACGGTGACGGCCAGCGCCCTGATCATGAGCGTCTCCACGTGCCTGTCTTGCCACCCTCTTTAGACTCCACCCGCACGTCGGTGATCACTGCGGCTGGGTCGATGGCCTTGACCATATCCACTAGAGCCAGCGCCGCGACGCTTACCGACGTCAAGGCCTCCATCTCGACGCCGGTACGATCAGCCGTCGTCGTTATGGCCTCGATAAAAACTCCGTCGTCGTGTACGGCGAGTTCCACGCTCGCACCGTGCAGCGCGATCGGGTGACAGAGCGGGATGAGATCAGGGGTGCGCTTGGACGCCTGGATGCCCGCGATGCGGGCTACCGCCAGTGCGTCCCCCTTGGGAACCGCCCCGGCCCGCAGCGCCGCGATCGCTTCTTCCGACAGCAGCACGCGCCCGGTAGCGCGAGCGGTGCGCGCGGTGATCTCCTTGCCCGATACATCGACCATCCGTGCCTGACCGGCTTCGTCGACGTGGGTGAGCCGCGGGGGGGATGCAGCCTGCCTCATAGCGGAAGCCTACTTTGATTCACCCGGCCAGGGACAACGGCTCGCCGTAGGCAATGCGTCATGGCAAATCGAATGGGAGCTTGATGCCGTCCAGCGCGTGCGCGCACATATCGTCGTCCTGCGTCCCCGGGAAGGATTCAATGATGTTGGCTGTCAAATCGCGTAGCCGCTTCACATTCGCCGCGAAAGCCTCGAACACCTCCGCCTGGGTTACCCCGTCGCCCTCGTCGACCCCGGCGTCGGTGTCGGTGACCAGGCACAATGGCGTGTAGCAGAGCGCTAGTTCGCGGGCGAGCACGGCCTCCGGGTGGCCGGTCATGCCGACGATCGCCCAGCCCTGGGCGGAGTACCACAGCGACTCCGCGCGGGTGGAGAACCGCTGGCCCTCGATGACCACCAGTGTGCCCGAGCCGGCCGGCACCCAGCCGAACGAGCGGGCGGCGGTGATGGCTCGGGAGCGTCCCCCTGGGCAGTAGGGGTCGGCGAACGGGACGTGCACAGCGCCCACGTCGTAGTAGGTCTGGATCCGGGTCCTGGTCCGGTCCACCAGCTGGTCGGGTATCACCAGCGTGCCCGGTCCGTACGAAGGGATCAGCGCGCCCACCGCGCTCGGCGCCAGCACCTGCCGTACCCCGGCGGCGCGCAGCGCCCACATGTTGGCGCGATAGGGGATCTTGTGCGGCGGGAAGCGGTGGTCACGGCCGTGCCGCGGCAGGAACGCGACCCGGTGGCCGCCTACCTCGCCCACGGTCAGCGGCTCGCTCGGATCGCCGAACGGCGTGGAGATCTTTACTTCCTCGGCGTCGGTCAGGAACTCATAGAAGCCAGAGCCACCGATGACCCCGATTTCGGCGATAGCAGCAGCCATGCCCATGAGGGTAACGGTTCCCGCCCCATGCGTGTCTTACGCCGCGCTTACGCGAGTGACGTTAGGCGACCTTTGTGGCGGACGAGGACTTTGAGTCGCCTGAGGGCTTGGACTCGGACTTCGCGGACTCGGACTTCGCCGCGGACTCGGACTTGGTGCCGGAGTCGGACTTCTCTGAAGACGGCTTCTCCGACTTATCGGAAGGCGAGGTCACGCTCGAGGAGCCGCGGCTGTCGGTCCGGTAGAACCCAGAGCCCTTGAACACGATGCCAACCGGGGAGTAAACCTTGCGCAGCTTGCCGCCGCACGCCTCGTGCGTGGACAGCGAGGGGTCGCTGAACTTCTGCACAACCTCGATGTCTTCACCGCAGTTGGTGCAAACGTACTGGTACGTGGGCACGGATTCCCTCCAGGGCAAACCAGATCTGGCAGCCAGATTAGCACTCGCTAAGGCCGACTGCTAAAGCATAACCGTCATAGGGCGCAGGAGATTCCTCAGGACAGCCGGGTCACCCCGTGCCCGGGCCTTACGATCGCTCGCACCGGTACATCGTGCTCCTCGACGGGCACGGACGGGAGCAGTTCCTCGTCGTACAGCAGCGCCAGGGTGAGCACTTGCCCGCCGACCCTGGCCAGCGCCCGGTCGTAGGACCCGCCGCCCCGCCCGAGCCGGTGGCCGGCCGGGGAGCACGCCCGCGCCGGGGTGATCCCGACATCCGCGCGCGAGACCGCGGTTACCCCGCGGAGCACCTCCGACGGCTCCAGTAGCCCGAAACGCCCGGGCGTCAGTGAATCGGGCCCCTCGTACGACGCCCAGTCAAGTTCCCGATCCTCACGCAGTACGGGAAGGAGCACGTACGTCCCTCGTTTCCACAACGCGTACACCAGCCCACGGGACGCCGGCTCGGCCCCCACGGAGTAATAGGCCGCCACCGTTCCGGCCGTCGACACCTCCGGCAGCTCCAGCACCGCGTCCCGCAGCGACCGCCCGGCCGCGTCCCTGTACTCCCCGGTTAGCCCGGCCCGCTCCGCGAGCAGCCGGGAGCGCAAGCTGGCCTTATTCTCATCCACCGCTGTCCTTATATGTAGGCGATCCGGGTAGTGTCTTGCCATGAGTGCCGTAACCAAGGCAGTCGTGCCCGCGGCGGGCCTAGGGACGCGGTTCCTTCCCGCGACGAAGGCCACGCCCAAGGAGATGCTGCCGGTCATCGACAAGCCCGCGATCCAGTATGTCGTGGAAGAGGCGGTCAGCGCCGGGCTCGACGATGTGCTGCTCATCACTGGCCGTGGCAAGCGCCCCGTCGAAGACCACTTCGACCGGGCTTATGAACTCGAGGAAGCCCTCGCCGCCAAGGAGGACTGGGACAAACTGGCGCAGGTCAGGGAATCCAGCGACCTGGCCACCGTGCACTACGTGCGGCAGGGAGATCCCAGGGGATTGGGCCACGCCGTTGCCTGCGCTGAAAAGCATGTCGGGCATGAGCCGTTCGCGGTACTGCTCGGCGATGACCTGATCGACGCCAGGGACCCGCTGCTCGAGCAGATGATCGCGGTCCAGCATCGCTACGGCGGATCGGTGGTCGCGCTGATGGAGGTGGCTCCCGAAGAGGTCTCCATGTACGGCTGCGCCGCGATCGCGCCCATGGAGGACGACGATCGCGTGGTCATGGTGACCGACCTGGTGGAGAAGCCGCCGCCCGGACAGGCGCCGAGCCGGTGGATCCTGATCGGGCGTTACGTGCTCGACCCCGAGATATTCGCGGTGCTCCGCGAGACCGAGCCGGGCCGCGGCGGCGAGATCCAGCTCACCGACGCGCTGCGGGTGCTCGCCGAGCGGGGCGAGGTGCGGGGCGTGCTGTTCCATGGCCGGCGTTATGACACCGGCAACAAGCTCGACTACCTGCGGACCCTCGTCCAGTTTGCCTGCGAGCGGCCGGACGTGGCGAGCGAGTTCATCCCGTGGCTGCGCAAGTACCTGGAGTCCCTGCCATGATCGTGAGCGCCCCGGAGGGCGGCGGGATCCCGGACGCCACGCTGACCTCCGTGGACGCGCACCTCGCCACCATCATCGACGCGGTTCGCCCGCTGCTGCCCGCCGAGTATGGCCTCGCGGAGGCTGAGGGGTGCGTGCTGGCCGAGGACGTGGCCGCCGCAGTCCCGCTGCCGTACTTCGACAACGCCGCGATGGACGGTTACGCCGTAGTCGCATCCGATATTTCTTCGGCATCAGAACGCCGCCCGGTTACTCTCCCGGTCACCGCCTCTATCGCGGCGGGAGACACCGGCGCGTACGGCCTCGTGGAGGGCTCGGCGATCCGGATCACGACCGGCGCGCAGCTGCCCGCGGGCGCGGACGCGGTGGTCCCCGTCGAGTGGACCGACGGCGACGACTTCCGGGTGTCGATTGAGCAGTCCGCTGCTTCTGGATACGCGGTGCGACGGGCTGGTGAGGACGCCGCCGCGGGTGAGGTTCTGCTGACGTCAGGCACCCGGCTGCGCCCGATGCACATCGCGGTGGCGGCGTCGGCCGGGCGGTCCCGGCTGCTGGTGCATCCCCGGCCGCGGGTGGTGGTGCTGGCCACCGGCGACGAGCTCGCCGAGCCGGGGACCCCGCTGGTGCCGGGCCGGATCTGGGACTCCAACAGCTACATGATCGCCGCGGCGGCGCGGGAAGCCGGGGCGATGGCGTTCCGGCACACGATCCGGGACGACGTCTCCGGGGTGCTGCCAGCCCTGGAAGAGCAGCTGATGCGGGCCGATGTGCTGGTCACCACGGGCGGCGTCTCGATGGGCGGTAAGCACGACGTGGTCAAGGAGGCGCTGCGCGATCTGGGCACGGTGACCTTCCGCAAGGTGGCGATGCAGCCCGGGATGCCGCAGGGCTTCGGCGTGATCGGACCTGACTCGGTCCCGATTTTCACGCTGCCGGGGAATCCGGTGAGCGCGTATGTCTCGTTCCAGCTCTTCGTCCGCCCGGCACTCGGCGCGCTGCAGGGGACCGACCTGTCGTTGCCCGTTATTCGTGCCCGGCTCACGACGGGAGTGCGCTCGGCACCCGGCAAGCGGTCCTACCTGCGGGCGGTGCTGTCTTCGTCTTCGGTGACTCCGCTGGTCGGCCAGGGCTCGCATCAGGTTTCTTCCCTAGGGAAGGCAAACGCCCTGGTCATCGTCCCCGAATGGGTGAACGGGTACGCGGAGGGCGACGAGGCCGACGTGGTGGTGCTGCCCTAGCCGGCGTAGCTTTACGGTTATGACGGTAAAGCTCGTGGTTCTCTACACCGAGCCGGCCGACCCTGCGGGATTCGACCGGTACTACTTCGACACCCACATGCCGCTCGTCGCATCGATTCCCGGTCTGCTGCGCGCCGAGACCGGGCGCGTCACGGCCGCGGTCGACGGGGGAGAGGTCAGCTATTACCGGATGGCGGAACTGTACTTCGCCGACAACGAGTCGATGAACGCCGGTTTCGGGTCACCCGAGGGAATCGCCACGGCCAAGGACTACGGCCAGATCGCCCCGCCCGGCTCCAGAATGTTCGCGCTCAACGTGGACTAGCGGCCCCCTCGCGGCGCCCCTGTCGGCTGCGGCGGGCGGCGGCCCCCTCGCCGCGGGCCCCCGTCGTAGGCCTCCCTCGCGGCGGCCCCCTCGTTGCCCGGTGCACACGTGGCCAGCGTGGCCAGCGTGACTGGTGGGATCTTCTACGCCACTGTCGATGGCCCATCGATGGGCCTACAACGCCAGCGGTGGGTCATCCATGGGGTCGAGGAAGGCCCGAATAAGGTGGCGTCATGAGTGAACCTCTGAATCTGGCTGCCGTTTATGTACTGAACGAGGGGTATGCCGGGCTGGACGGCGACGACGAGCGGGTAGCGAGCACGGTCACCCTGATTCTCGACGGGGACCAGGCCATCGTGGTCGATGCGGGCATGGTGGCCTCCCGGGCGGACCTGCTGGCGGGTCTGGTAGCCGCCGGGTCGGCTCCCGGTGGCGTCACCGACGTGGTCTTCAGCCACCACCACCCGGACCACACGATCAACGCGGCGCTATTCCCGAATGCCCGCATTCACGATCACTGGGCGATCTACGAAGGGGATCACTGGACCGATCGGGACGCCGATAATTTCCAGCTGTCCCCGAACGTGCGCCTGCTCCGGACCCCTGGTCACACGAGCCAGGACATCTCGACCGCCATCACGACGCCGGATGGCGTGTATGTCTGCACCCACGCCTGGTGGGGTCCGGACGGCCCCGAGGAAGACCCGCTCGCGACAGACCCGGCGGCGCTCGCCGCGAGCCGTGAGCGCATCCTTGAGCTGGCGAACGTGATCATTCCCGGACACGGCCCAATTTTTCGGCCGTCGGTGTAACGGATCCGTCGGCTACGGCGTTCCGTTACTAAGAGGTCCCTCATCCTCGCGTAGAGTCCCGGCCTGGCCCCGTGGGCCGGGACTTTGCGAGGTCTCGGCCAGGGTAGACTTTCGCGCGGTACGCCCCTGTAGCTCAGAGGATAGAGCAACGGTTTCCTAAACCGTGTGTCGCAGGTTCGAGTCCTGCCAGGGGCACCCGAACAGTCATCCGGAGACATGTACCCCGGGCCCGTTATGGAACGGTTATCAATCGCGATGAACCCTGGCCGGATCGCCTGAGTAGAACTTATTGGCTCGGTTGACGCCAGTTCCGGTCGCAATTCCAGGCCCGAAGGCGCCAGCGGAGCGTCTGTCCGGTATCTCGGCATGGAGGTCTCATGGGGCGTCCGTCCCGCAGTAAAGGTACTTACCGCAGCTTCCTCGGACTCATCGCGGCGGCGCCGGTCGTGGCTGCCATCGCGCTTGTCATCGGCCTAGCGGCTCCTGCTTCCGCATCCACGACCAGCGTATACGTCGATTACCAGACGGGGCTGTGCCTGGACA
>JBEKHI010000157.1:0-16979 GCA_050012355.1 Streptosporangiaceae bacterium
CGGACGGTGCCAGCGTGACGAGACTCTCGCCACAAGAAATGTTTGCGCAAACATCACTAGCTAGCGGCGAGGGAGGCGCGAGTGGCGGTAGGCAACCGGTCGGCCAGGGCAGCCGGCGCAGCCAGGGCGGCCGGCGCGGCCGGCGCGGGAAGGCGGTCGATGTCACATCGACAGGCCTCTAGCACGGTCGATGTCACATCGACAGGGGCAGGAGCCGGGGCCGGGGCCGGGGCGGGAGCCGGGGCAGGGGCGGCGGCGGGGGCGGGGGCGGCAGTCGCGGGCGGGGGGCGGCGTCGCGGCCGGGGCGTGACCCGGCACCAGCGGGTGGGGCTGGTGTTTTTCGCGCCGTTCGCCGTGGTGTTCCTGGTCGCGTGCATCGCTCCGCTGGGGTACGCGATCTACCTGAGCCTCTATCAGGACAAGCTGATCGGCGGCAACGCCTTCAGCGGGTTCGCGAACTACACCCGGGCACTGAGCGACAGCCTGTTCCGGGCCGGGCTCGGTCACGTGGCGCTGCTGCTGGTCATCCAGGTGCCGATCATGCTGCTGCTGGCGATGCTCATCGCGCTGGCCATCGACTCGGGCCGGCTGGCGGCCTCGAAGATCTTCCGGATCGCGATCTTCATCCCGTATGCGGTGCCCGGCGTGGTCGGCGCGATCATGTGGGGCTACCTCACCGGCGGCCAGTTCGGCCTGGTGGGCGCGATCAGCCGGGACCTGCACGTGCAGCTCCCGAACCTGCTGTCCAGCGGGTGGATGCTCGCCACCATCGGCAACGTGGTGACCTGGGAATTCACCGGCTACAACATGCTGATCTTCTACGCGGCGCTGCGGGCGATACCCACCGAACTGTACGAGGCCGCCGAGGTGGATGGCGCCGGGGAGTTCCGCAAGGCGTGGTCGATCAAGATCCCGGCGCTACGCCGGGCGCTGATCCTGACCGTCACCTTCAGCATCATCGGGACCTTCCAGCTCTTCAACGAGCCGTCGGTGCTGTCGGCGCTGTCACCGGCGGTAACCACGAACTACACGCCGAACCTGTACGCGGCGCAACTGGCGTTCAACGGCCAGGAATACAACTACGCCGCCGCGATCGCGGTGGTCCTCGGCGTCGTGACGGTGATCGTCGCCTACGCCGTGCAGACCTGGACAGCGCGGAAGGAGCGCCTGTTTTGACACCCGTGACCGTACGCGCGCGCCGACGGGATCGACGCAGGTCGAGCCCGGCGCTGACCGCGGTGATGGTACTGATGCTCATCTACGCGTTGCTGCCGCTGTTCTGGCTGCTAATGAACAGCACCAAGGACACCGGGTCGCTGTTCACCACCTTCGGGCTCGCCCCGGGGCACAGCTTCCGGCTATGGGCCAACATCCGCGCGGTGTTCAGCATCGACGGTGACATCTTCCTGCGCTGGCTGGTCAACACCGTGCTCTACGTGGTGGTGGGGGCGGGCGGCGCGGCGGTGATCGCCACGGCGGCCGGCTACGGCCTGGCCAAGTACGCGTTCCGCGGCCGGAAGCTGCTGTTCTGGGTCGTGATCGGCGCGATCAGCGTGCCCGCCACCGCGCTGGCGGTGCCGACCTACCTGCTGTGGGCCAAGGTCGGCCTGATCAACAACCCGTGGGGGGTGATCATCCCGGCCCTGTTCAGCCCGTTCGGCCTGTACCTGATGATCGTCTACACGATCGGCGCGGTGCCTGACTCGATGCTCGAGGCGGCGCGGATCGACGGTGCGGGGGAGTTCCGCATCTTCCGGACGATCTCGCTGCGGCTGCTCGCGCCGGGATTCGTGACCGTCTTGCTGTTCGCGGTGGTCGCGACCTGGAACAACTACTTCCTGCCGTACATCATCCTCAACAACCCCAACTGGTTCCCGCTGACCGTGGGTCTCTCCACCTGGAACCAGGAGGCCACCGGCGTCGCCGGCGCCGGCAGTACGAGCTTTTACCCGCTCGTCATCACCGGGAGCCTGATCGCGATCATTCCGCTGATCGCCTGCTTCCTGCTCCTCCAGCGGTACTGGCAGTCCGGCCTGGCGGCCGGCAGCGTCAAGCAATAGACAACACGAAAGGATTCCCGCGATGCAGCGTAGATACAGACGCCTCGCTCTTGGCGCGGCCGCCGCGGCGGTCGCCCTCGCAGCCGCGGCGTGCGGCTCATCAGGCAGCACGCAAAGCACCACCGCTTCCGGACCGGTGACGATCACCTTCTGGACCTGGCTGGGCACGTCGTCGACGCAGGCGCTCGCCAACGAGTTCACCAAGACCCATCCCGACATCAAGGTCAAGGTTGTCGACGAGGGCACCTCGGCGGCCGAGTACACCAAGCTCGACACCGCGCTGAAGGCCGGCAAGGGCGCACCGGACGTCGCGCAGATCGAGTACTTCGCACTGCCCCAGTTCGCGCTGTCCAAGGAGGTCGTCAACCTCGAGGCCTACGGCGCCGCGTCGCTGAAGAGCGAGTACTCGGCGTCCGCCTGGGACGGGGTGGCGATCGACGGCGGCATCTACGGTTACCCGCAGGACACCGGCCCGATGGCCATGTTCTACCGGGCCGACCTGTTCAAGAAGGCGGGCCTGACCCCGCCGACGACCTGGGCGCAGTTCGCGGCGGACGCGGTGATCATCCACCAGAAGCTGCCGAGCACCTACATCGCGAACGTCGACCCGACCGACCCGGGCACCGCGACCAGCCTGATGTGGCAAGCGGGCGCCACGCCGTTCCAGACCACCGGCAGCAGTGACGTGTCGGTCAACCTGTCGCAGTCCGGCGTCACGCAGTGGTCGAACCTGTGGTCCGGCCTGCTGGAGAAGCACCTGGTCGCCACCGACGTGGGCTGGACGACGAGCTGGTGGTCGGCGATGGCGGCCGGCAAGTACGCCACCTGGATCACCGGCGCCTGGGCACCCGCGCCGCTCGAGGGCAACATCCCCAAGACCGACGGTGACTGGAAGGTCGCCCCGATGCCGCAGTGGACCGCGGGTGCCGACGTGACCGCGAACAACGGCGGTTCCTCCAACGCGGTGATGTCCACCTCACCGTACAAGAAGCAAGCCGCCGAGTTCGCCGCGTGGCTGAACTCCTCCTCCACCGGAGCGCAGGCGCTGGCCAGCACCGGGCTGTTCCCGTCCACCACGGCGCTGCTGACCAGCTCGTCCTTCCTGAACGCCAAGGTGTCGATCCTGGGCACCCAGCTCGGCAACTCGGTGCTCGTCCAGTCCTCAAGCGAGGTCGCCAGCGGCTGGCAGTACCTGCCGTTCCAGGTGTACGCGAACTCGGTGTACTCCGACACGGTCGGGCAGGACATCAGCGCTGACAAGAGCCTCACCGCCGGCCTGGCGGCCTGGCAGCAGCGCATCGACAGTTATGGCCAGTCCGAGGGCTTCACGATGAAGACAGGATCCTGACACAGCATGATCGCGTTCGGCGGGGACTATAACCCTGAGCAGTGGCCCGAGGAGACCTGGGCCGAGGACATGGCGCTGATGAAGGAGGCCGGGGTCAACCTGGTCACGGTCGGCGTCTTCTCCTGGGCCCAGGTGCAGCATGGTCCGGATGATTTCCGGTTCGGCTGGCTCGACCGGGTGCTGGACCTGCTCGCGGATAGCGGCATCGGGGCCGACCTGGCGACGATGACCGCGTCCCCGCCGCCGTGGCTGACCCGGATGCATCCGGAGATCCTGCCGGTGCGACAGGACGGCATCGTCCTGTCGCCCGGCGGGCGCCAGCACTTCTCGCCCAGCAGCGCCGTCTACCGGCGGTACTGCGCCGAACTAGTGGCGCGCCTCGCGGACCGGTACAAGAACCACGGGGCGCTGAAGATGTGGCACGTCGGCAACGAGTTCGGCTGTCACGTGCCGGAGTCCTACGATGACGAGTCGGCCGCGGCGTTTCGCGACTGGCTGCGCGCGCGCTACCGCGACATCGAGACGCTGAACGACGCGTGGTCCACCGCCTTCTGGTCGCAGCGGTATACCGACTTCGAGGAGATCCTGCCGCCACGGCTCGCCGCCAGCTACCGCAATCCGGGGCAGCAGCTCGACTTCACGCGATTCAGCGACGGCGCGATGCTCGCTTGCTATCAGGCCGAGGTGGAGATCCTGCGGGCCGTCACTCCCGACGTTATGGTCACGACGAATTTTCTTAGCCTCTTGCGTCCGGTCGATATGTATAAATGGTCGCGGTATACGGACGTGGCGGCGGTGGATTGCTACCCCGACCCGGCCGATCCGGACGCTTACCTGCGGGCGGGCCTGACCTACGACATCGTCCGGTCGGCGCGCGGCGGACAGCCGTGGATCCTGATGGAGCATCCGACGTCGGCGGTCAACTGGCGGCCGGTCAACAAGCCGCAGCGCCCCGGGCAGCTCCGGGTGACCAGCCTGCAGGCGGTCGCGCACGGCGCCGACGCCGTGCTGTACTTCCAGTGGCGCGCCTCCCGCGGCGGAGCGGAGAAGTTCCACTCCGCGATGGTGCCGCACGCCGGGCCCGACAGCCGGGTATTCGGCGAGGTACGGGCGCTCGGCGCGGAGCTGTCGGCGGTCCCCGAACTGGCCGGGACCCGGATCGTGAACCAGGTGGCGCTGCTGCTGGACTGGGACAGCTGGTGGGCGTCGTCGCTTGATTCGCGGCCGTCGGAGCTGACCGACCAGGTGGAGACGCTGCTGAGCTGGTACGCGCCGTTGTTCGGCCATAACATCCCGGTCGACGTGGTGCACCCGGACGCTGATCTGCTGGGTTACCGGGTTCTGGTCGTGCCCAGCCTGTACCTGCTGCGGGCGTCGGTGGCGGAGCGGCTCGCGGACTGGACGCGGGCGGGCGGGCAGCTCGTTGTCACCTACCTGACCGGCATCGTCGACGAATGCGACCGGATCTACCTCGGCGGGTACCTCGGGCCGCTGGCGCCGGTGCTCGGCGTGGCCGTCGAGGAGCACGCGCCGCTGCTGGCGGGTGAGACGGTCGAGCTGGCCTCCGGCGGCACCGGCTCGCTCTGGTCCGAGCGGGTACAGCTGCGCGGCGCCTCCGTCACGGACACGTTCGCGTCCGGCGACCTGGCCGGGGCACCCGCCGTAACCAGGCACGCGTTCGGCGCCGGTACCGCGTGGTACGTGGCTACCCAGCCGGCCATAACGACGCTCACCGATCTCCTGGCCACCGTGCTGTCCCAGGCGGGCGTGCAGCCCGTCCTGGCGGGGCTGCCGGAGGGAGTGCAGGCAGCCCGGCGCGGGGACTTCCTGATCCTGCTCAACCACCTGGCGCAGCCGCGTGAGGTGGCCTTGCCGGGCGGTATGCGGGACATCGCCGGCGGCGAGGTGACTAGCATCACGCTCGGCTCGTTCGGCGCCGCGATTCTGCGTAATCTCGGGTTACCGATCGGCCTCCGTCACCGGTAGATTGGTACAGCGCCGTAGCTCAGCCGGAATGATGGAACGGCAGACATGGACGTCTCAAAAGCGTCTGCTCGAGAGAGCGTGCGGGTTCGAATCCCGCTTCCGGCACCGGGGTATTCCCCTCTCCTGAGAACTTCTACAAGCCCGTCGATGGGCCATTGCTGGCGCTATAGCCCCAGCGGTGGGACATTCATGGGGTCGGCGCCACGGGCCCGCAGGGCGGGGATGGCTCGGGGGGATGGGCTGGGTGCCGGTAGGCTTTGCGCGTGAGCCAGAATGCGTTGCGTGTCGTTATTGCCGAGGATGAGGCGTTGATCCGCCTGGACCTTAAGGAAATGCTGGAAGAGGAAGGCTATTCGGTCGTCGCCGAGGCCGGTGACGGGCAGACCGCGGTCGACCGGGTGGCCGAGCTCAAGCCGGATCTCGCCATCTTCGATATCAAGATGCCGGTCCTGGACGGGATCACGGCGGCGGAGCGGATCGCGGCCGAGCGGACCGCCCCGGTTGTGATCCTCACCGCTTTTTCCCAGCGGGAACTCGTCGAGCGCGCCCGGGACGCGGGCGCGATGGCTTACCTCGTCAAGCCCTTCACGAAGGCGGACCTGGTGCCCGCGATCGAGATGGCTGTCAGCCGGTTCGCCGAGATCAAGGCGCTCGACACCGAGGTGGACACGCTGCGCGACCGCCTCGAGGTGCGCAAGCTGCTGGACCGGGCCAAGGGCCTGCTCCAGTCCGAGCACGGGATGACCGAGCCGCAGGCGTTCCGCTGGATCCAGAAGACCTCGATGGACCGGCGGCTGACCATGCGCAAGGTCGCCGAGGCCGTCATCGAGGGCAGCCTGGGCGCGAACACGAGCTCAGACGAGGAGTAGCGGGGTCCGGTCGGGAAGAAATGATGGGACCCGGGGAGCCGTTGGTACCATGTCCGCCTTCCCCGGGCTGACACGTTCTCTACTTGGACCCCCGGGTCCGCTGTCTTCACGTTAGCGACCCGTCGCCGCAACGGCAAAAGGTAGTTGGCCCCGCGGACCCCTTCCGGACCACCGGTGGTCGGTCGTAGGTTTCACAGCGTTTACCCAGATGATCCATCTACGTCGGGGTCTGACCTGGTCCGTGCCCGTCGCCATAAGGCTTCCCGGTTCACCGGACCGCGGCGCGCACGTGCGCGTGAAGCTGCATGTGCATGCCGCGGCTCTTAAGATAACGATCTGGCAGCGAAGTTCTGGATTGCCCGGGCCGTCACAGAGGGAGGCGGGCTATGACGCGCATCCTGGTCACCGGCGGCGCCGGGTTCATCGGCTCGCACTACGTGCGCTCGGTGCTTACCGGGCGGTATCCGGAGCTGGCGGACGCCGCCGTGACGGTGCTGGACGCCCTGACCTATGCGGGGAACCTCGCGAACCTCGAGCCGGTCTGGAACCAGCTGACCTTCATCCATGGTGACATCTGCGACGCCGGGCTGCTGGCCGCGACAGTGCCGGGACACGACGTGGTGCTGAACTTCGCGGCCGAGAGCCACGTGGACCGCTCCATCGCCGCGGCGACGCCATTCGTGTCCGCCAACGTGGCCGGGGTCCAGACGTTGCTCCAGGCGTGCCTGGACGCCGGTGTGCGGGCCGTCATCCAGGTGTCGACCGATGAGGTGTACGGGAGCATCGAGCAAGGCTCCTGGGCCGAGGACGCCCCGGTGCGGCCCAGCTCGCCGTATTCAGCGTCCAAGGCGGGCGGTGACCTGATCGCGCTCGCCTACGCCCGCACCTACGGGCTGGACGTGCGGGTGACCCGGAGCTGCAACAACTACGGGCCCTATCAGTACCCGGAGAAGGTCATCCCGCGTTTTGTTACCAGCTTGCTGAACGGGGAGCCGGTGCCGCTGTACGGTGACGGCGGCAACATCCGGCAGTGGGTACACGTCGACGACCACTGCCGGGGCGTCCAGCTCGTCCTCGATCGCGGCTCGGCGGGCGGGATCTATCACGTCGGCGGTGACACCAGCCTCACCAATAAGGACCTCACCGGCCTGCTGCTGGAGGCCTGCGGCGCGAACTGGGACATGGTGCGGCTGGTGCCGGACCGTCTCGGGCACGACCGGCGCTACTCCCTGGACGACAGCCTGCTGCGTTCTATGGGTTATCAGCCGAGGATCGGGTTCCGTGAGGGCCTGGACGACGTCGTCCGCTGGTACGAGGACAACCGCGCGTGGTGGGAGCCGTTGCGGAAATGATTCCCCGGGTTTTTAGGCGATGCCTTGGTCCGCGGTCAGGCTCGCGACCGGTGGCACCTCGGATTCCCGTGATCCCACGCTCACCGAGTTCAGCAGATCAATGACATCCTCGCGGAGCAGTTCCTCGTCGGACTGCATGAGCTCGATGGTGTACGCGCGGTCCTTGTCCAGCTGCCTTTTGTCGATGTCGTATACGCCCACCATCAGCTTCGCGGCATAGCCCTTTACCCGGCGCGGGATGCTGGCCACCACGCCTGGTACGGCCAGATCCGCCATATCGTGGGGGAGCGGGCCGCGAAACGCGCCCGCGACCACGAGAGCACCGCCGATGTTCAGCGCTATTGACACAAAGTTGCAATAGCGGCCGATCGTCTGCTCGCGCTTGTAAGTCCGGTGATACCAGTCACTCAGGGCGCGCTGGAACTCATCGAATGTTTCCTGGAACCGCGGCAAGTTGTCGAGGCAGTGCAGCGGATCGGTCAGTATTCCCTTCTGCGAGTCTTTGAACGTCTCCCATTCAGGTAGCTGGCGGATAGCTTGGACGTCGGCGACCGTCAGCTCGCTGAGCAGCGGGAGGTTCATCGCGGATTGCGTTCCGGCCGTGAACGATCGTGCGATCCATTCCATGGCTTCTGAATTTGAGATGCTAGTACGTATCTGGTCGTGCCCGTAGCGTATCCCCGGAGCGTCCTGCAGAGCCATCCGAGTGGGCATGGTGGCAGGCGTGAACGTGTAGCGATGGAGGTGATCTGGCAGGTTGACGTTGTAGACGAGGTCGACAAACTTTTTGAGTTCGAAGAGAAACGGGTCATCCGCACCTGGGTGCTTGAAGCGACCTAGCGGAACGTTCGCTTTACGGGCTTGGTCGCTATCGCCCGCTGCGAATAGGTCCGTGTAGACGTCGTTGCGCGAGAGTTTCTTTCCGTCGCGCCGCCGTTCTCTTGCTTTGCCGAACGCATAATCAGTCAGCTGATCTATGGCGGCGTCGAATTTTTGCCATGCGCCTTCTGGCTGGAGATCCCCCGGGTTTCTGAAAAGCTCGGCAGCCATCGAGTTACGCTCAGATCCGCCGAGACTATTTAGCCGGGTGAGGTTGGCGCCGAACGCTGTCCACATGCTTTCGGTCATGCGGGAGTTCTGGGTCTCGTCGATGGCCAGTCGCACGCAGCGAACATCGTTGCCGAGTTCAGCTAGCAAGGACTTGGTTGCGAGGTCTCCTTCACGGCGGACATCAAAGTCCGTATCATCCGCCAGGGATGATTCTCTGAGCAGGAACGGAACAATAGCTCCTTGCCGCATCAAATCGGCAAAGGCCTGCAGTTCCTGGCCGTTCTGCGGTAGGTAGTTCTTGTACAGGAAGTCGCTGTTCTTGAAATATGCGCGCTGTATGACTACCTGCGATGAATACACAAGCGAACGGATGAACTCCGTACGGAAGTTTCGCTCCCTGGCCTCGGCTATCGCGCGATCGCGATAATCGATGCCGCGGCTGATCATATCGTTGAATATGTCGTCTGAAACATACTGGTTATCAAGGCACTGGGGCACTACGGCATCAGCTTCCAGCCCATCCGGGCTGATGAGGTCAGGCATGCTATTCCCTGGAATGATCGAAGACTGGGGCGCGGGAAGAGCGGAACCCAGCTGGTGAGTCCCAGTTCAGAGCATAGTACTGAACGGTTCGGTAGTGCCGGACAAATTGCCCAGGTAGGCCGGAGAGAATCGAACTTTACTCGGCTGGCCGATAAATTTGTTGTTTGTGTTGCTCAGGTGCATGTGTCTATCCGTTGTGATTCAGGAGCCTCCCCGGCCGGTGGCGGCCGCGGCTTTGGGCGGGATCCTGACCCGCGGACCCCTGCCCGGCGGTATCCGGCCCCCACGGATGGCCCATCGCTGGGGTTATGGCACCAGCGATGGGCCATCCATGGGTGCGGACCGGACTTCGTTCTGGTAGATATGGCGCGTGAGCAGCATGGATTCTGAACGTGAGGCGTTGCGTGCGTGGCGGCTTAAGGCCTATGAGGAACTCCGCCGAATACGCCCGGATCTATTCGCGAACCCGCCGGGGGCAGCCTATGAAATCGTCACCGATCCGGAGTCGCAGGCCAGGGTTGCGGAGCAGTCCCTCGCGTGGAACGTCGCGGCGGGCGTACCGGAACAGTATGCCGACCTTGGCGTCGTCTATCAGGATCCTTTCGTGACGCTCGTCAAGGATGCCGTCCGGTTCCGCTCCGGGCACCTCGGCCCCTACATCCGCTTGATGCCGACCATGAGCGCCGTCACGGCGGGTGCCGCGGTGCTGGCTGTCCATGATGGGAAAGTCGTCCTGGTGCGCCACTTCCGGCATGCCTCCCGCAGTTGGCACTGGGAGATCCCGCGCGGCTTCGGGAATTCGGGGGAGGATCCCGCCGATACCGCCCGGCGCGAGGTCGCGGAGGAGGTGGGGGCGGAAGTCCTCAAGCTCATCCCGCTTGGCCCGGTGCGGATGGATAACGGCGTTACCCGAGACCTGCCGATGATCTACTGGGCGGAGATCGCCCCGCCCGGTCGCGCGGAAACCGACGAGGGCATCGATGAGATAAGGCTGGTGCCCGTGAGCGATCTTGATGGCATGATCAGAGACGGTGAGCTCGCGGACGCCTTCACCTTGGCCGCCATCAGCTACGCCAGCGCCAGCGGTCTGCTCGCTGGAGCCCCGTAGCGTCTCGCTCGCTTTCCCTCCTCAACGAGTGATGTTGATGTGACGTATGCTCCATGTAACGCCGTCGTTACGTTCCGGTGAACCGGCTATTAACGACAAAACATGACATTTCGGCTCGATGTCGAGCGGAAGTCGACGGAATTTGTCCAGGAGGGGTGACTTTTCGGCTTGTGAGCGCTAACAATGTCCAGAGCGGGACCCGCGCGGTGCAGGCATCTCAGAGTGCCCCGCAGGTCCACCCCACGCAGCACCCAACGAAGGGAGCCCTATGCGCATCCAGGGGAGAAAGCGTCGTCTCGGGGCCGGGACAGTTGGTGTCCTAGGCGTCGCCGCCATCGCCGTGGTCGGCACGCTCGCCGCGGCCAAGGCGCCGGCCAGTACCACCGCTGCGTCGCAGCACGGTGGCGCGCCGACCATTACCAAGGCGTACTTCGGCAGCACCGTCGAGCCGTATACCGGCAAGACTGAGCCGACCTACGAGTACACGTTGACCAACGCCCGCGGGATGCGGGTGCAACTGCTGACCTTCGGCGGTATCACCCGGGCCATCGACGTTCCCGGCGCGAACGGCAAGACAACGGACGTGGTGCTCGGCTTCCAGAACCTCAACGACTACGTCACGCAGGACAGCCCGGCCGTGATTGCCAATGGCGGGCCGTACTTCGGCGAGACGATCGGCCGTTACGGCAACCGCATCGCCAAGGGCACGTTCAAGCTGGAGCAGCCTACTGGTCTAGAGACCTACACGCTTCCGATCAACAACAACGGGAACACGCTGCACGGCGGCGTGGTCGGCTTCGGCAGCCACATCTGGAGCACGGCCGCCGTCATCCACAGCAGCAACGAGGTCGGCGTCACGCTGCAACTCGTCAGCCCGAATGGCGATGACGGCTACCCCGCCGGCTCGACCGCGGAAGGTTGCCCGGACGGCTGCACGGGCTTCCCGGCCGAGGTCACGGTGGACGTCACGTACACCCTGAACAACCAGGACCAGTACGCAATTCATTACCAGTACCACGACGACAGTTACTACGGGCCGAACAACCCGAAGAACCTCAACACCGTCATCGCCATGACGAACCACAGCTACTTCAACCTCGCCGGCGCGACCTCGCCCGCGGGCTCCGCGTACAGCCAGGACGTGCAGATCAACGCGAACAAGTACACGCCGACCGACACCACTCAGATTCCGCTCGGCGTGAATGTCAGCGTCAAGGGCACGCCGTTCGACTTCACGAGCCCGCAGACCATCGGTAGCCGTATCGACGACATCACCGCGCCGGACAACGTTCCGTCGAGCTACAACTCGGAAACGGGCAACGAGAGCCAGCTGCAGATCGCCCAGGGCTACGACCACAACTGGGTGCTCAACCAGCAGACCGCGGCGACGACAGGACCGGACGGCCTGAACCTTGCCGCCCATGCCTGGGATCGCTCCAGCGGGCGTGAGCTGACCGTCTGGACCAACCAGCCAGGTGTCCAGTTCTACAGCGGGAACTTCCTGACCGGCACGCTGACCGGCGGCATCGACGGCAACACGTACCGGCAGGGCGCGGGCTACACGTTCGAGACGCAGCACTTCCCGAACTCGCCCAACCAGCCCAACTTCCCGTCCACCGAGCTGTATGCCGGACAGACCCAGACCTCCACGACGGTCTTCGCCTTCTCCTGGTAGTCAATCCAGCTAAGCAATACGACCTCCGCTGGCCGGCGGCCACCGCGCAGCCGGCCAGCGGACCGGGTTACGCCTCTAGGATCCAGCATCTTAAGGCATGGCTTAAGTATTGGGCATGGTCATCCGTAGCCGAAATCGGTACGGGTCTAACGCTAATCGGCACATCGGCGCACCTCGGGCTATTGTGACTGAGCCGAGAGCTGCCGTGGGTGCTCTGTAACTTTTCCAAGGCGCGGCGGTGGCCGCGTTCACGACCGGCGTCCCGGGCTGGCCTGTAATGCAGTTGCTGTTTTTCCATCCGTGATGGCGCTGCGGTTCAGCATGGCTCTTGGTTCAGATGTCATGCTTACTTAGTGTTACCTCTTTCCGGCCGGCGCCGGTCCGGTCACGGGTCTAGGGCACCGGTGCGCGGGCAGTGCCGGCACCCGTGCGTGGCGAGCACGTCCAGTCCCATCCCGCCGCGGCCTGCGCAGGTCAGGGCCGCACGTAGCGGTACCCGATCCGGCATCGCCTGACGGCCAGTGGCGGCAGACAGCGTCAATCGCAGTTCCCCTGGTGAGCAATCGTATGGTTCGCACTTGACTGGTCACCGCGGCCTCGTGCTCGTACCTCAAACACGTTCGCCCCGCTTCACGCGGGACCGTCGCCGCATCGCCGGTATCACAATTAGTAATCGGCACCATGCCTCGCCATGCGCTTGCCGCCTTGCGACCCTCATGCGACCGGGAATCTGGTTATTTCACCTGGTAACCCACACAATAACCCGGATTTCGTAAATCCTTCAGCTCGCCGATGATTCTTTATCTTCCCAAAACGCTGCGTAAACGAAGTACCGCAAATGCTCATTTGGCCCACCATGCGCAGCAGTCCCTGCAGGTTTTGCTGGAACGCTTGTGCGAAATATGCCCATTTCAGGCTAGGTGGCCTCATGAATAACAAAACAATATCGGCTGCCTTTTGGGTCTTGTTCGATTTGTAAAACTATCGCACGATCATGGTCGGTATGTAGTGAATTTAGGGAGCTGGGGAGCATGGGACCGATTGGCGTCAGCCTGCTGCGCGTGTTTCGTGCCGGTGGGACAGGCCGTAGACGGCGGGTTCGCCGGGTAACGGTTGGCTCCCGCCGGGCACTGTCGTTTGCGCTCGCTCCGGTGGTTGTGGTGGCGCTGGCGGTGGTGCCGGTGGCAATTCAGGTGGTGCACGCACCGAAGGCGAAGGCATCGTCGGGCTCGGTTCTCATACTGACGACGAGCGTGAACGACGGTTCGTCTTCGGCCGAAGCGGAAGCGGTCCCGTCGGGGTACACCGTGACGATTGAGTCCGCGTCCGCGTGGGATGACCTGACAGAGGCGGATTTCGAGGAGTACTCGGCGATCATCATCGGAGACCCGTCGACGGACGATTCCTGCTCGACTACGGTGCCTGCGGCCGCGCTGTCGGACGCGTCGACCTGGGGCGCGGCGGTTACATCCACCGACGGACATGTTGCGGTGCTGGGGACGGCGTCGGCGCTAGCGGGCAGTTCAGGGACGACGTTGATGAAGGACGCGATCGGCTACACGCTGTCCGGGTCGGGGACGGGGCTGTACGTGTCGCTGAACTGCGAGTATTCCTCTGCGTCGGCCGGGACGAGTATCCCGTTGCTCGCGGATGTGTACGGCGGGGGGTTCGAGGCGACAGGGCAGTCGTCAGCCTGTCAGAACTCCGGGACCGTGAATACAGTGCTCGGGGAGAGCGTGCCAGAGTTCAACGGGCTGACGAGCAGTGACCTAGCGTCGTGGGCGTCACCGGCCTGCTCGGTGGAAGAGACCGTGAACGAGTGGCCAGCGAATTTTTCCGGTCTGGCGTATGACAGCGGGGTGAGTCCGGCGGTGTTCACGGCGTCGGATGGAGCGACAGGCCAGCCGTATGTGCTGCTGGGGTCGGAAGACTCCTCGACGGACCTGGCACCGTCGACGGGCGGTGACGTGGAGTCTGGCGCTACTACTGGTGGATCCAACGCATCTGACCCGGGTCTGACGTCGAGCGAGACATCGGTGGCTGATCCAGTGAACCCGGAGACTGGCGAGCTGGCCGAGTCCAGCACCGATCTATCGGTATCAACGTATGGCCCGTCGCTGGGGTTCACCCGTACCTACGACTCGGTCCTGGCTGAGCAAGAGACCGAGACGGGGGCCCCGGGGGCGCTGGGCTACGGGTGGACGGACAACTACGCGTCGTCCGTGAATTCCGGCACCACGATCCCCGGGGACATCTACACGATCGACGGGAGGCAGACCGATGATGACAATGGCGGGCTACCGACGGGCCAGGTTCTGGACACTCCCGGGCAGGTGATGCAGTACGACGGGGACACCTATATCGCTGACACTACGGATAACCGGATCGAGGAGATCGCGGGGGCGGATGAGACCGAGTGGGGTATCACGATGACCGCCGGGCACATGTACACGGTGGCGGGGAACCAGTACGGCGACGAAGGGGAATCTTCGAGCGGGACAGCAGCGGATGACTCGGAGCTGAACTTGCCGGAGGGGGTGGTGGTGAACTCGACGGGGATGTATATCGCTGATACCGATAACTGCCGCGTGGTGGAGATCGCCGCATCGACGGGAACCCAGTGGGGGATCTCGATGACCGCCGACGACCTGTACACGATCGCGGGCGAGAACACGGATGACTGCGGGACCGGCAGCGACGGGGAGGCGGCGACGTCGTCGGAGCTGGACGATCCGGTGGGGCTGGCGTTCGGCGCGGACTCCAGTGCCGGATCGCTGTTCATCGCTGACTCGACGAACAACCGGATCCAGGAACTGGCGTACGCGACGGGGACGCAGTGGGGCCAGTCGATGACCAAGGACGACATCTACACGGTGATGGGGCTGGCGGCGGGGACGGAGGGGACGGGGCATACCGGGCATCCGGCGACAAGCACGGACCTGGATACCCCGATGGGCGTGTCGGTGGACACCAGCGGGAACCTGTACGTCGCTGACACCTATAACTGCCGGGCGCTGATGGAGCCGGTCGATTCCGGCTCGGCGTGGGGTTACACGGTGACGGCGGACTACACGTACCCGCTGGCGGGCCAAGGGGATGACGCTGACTGCGGGACCGGCACTGACGGGGATACGGACGTCTCCCAGGGCTCTCTCCTGAATGACCCATGGGCGCTGCTGGCCATGAACGGGAACCTGTACATCGCCGACAGCTTCAACGGCCGGATCCAGGAAGTCGCCGGCACGACGCACACCGAGCGTGGCATATCGATGACCGCCGACGACGTGTACACGGTGGCGGGCAGTTCAGCGGGGGATGAGGGTTCGTCGGGGGATGGCGGCGCGGCGACCTCTGCGCTGCTAGCCGACCCCGAAGGTATCTGGGCGGACAGCAGCGACGACCTGTACATCTCCGACACCACCAACAACGTGGTGCGGAAGGTCAGCTATTCCACTTACGACATTTCCGCCTTCGCTGGTACCGGCGGCATCATGACCACTGAGGGCGATGGCGGCTCAGCGGTCACTGCCGGGCTCCAGGATGCCACAGGCACGGCCGTCGACAGTCACGGCGATGTGTATGTGGTAAACGAATACAACAACGAGGTCCAGGAGATAGCTGCCTACACGCATACGCAGTACGGCATCGCCATGACGGCAGGGGACATCTACACCGTTGCCGGCAGTCCGATAGGCGAGCTTGGCGATTCCGGCGACGGAGACGCAGCCACGTCGGCGCTGCTTGCTTATCCCCAGGGGATCGCGGTGGACTCCTCAGACAACCTGTACATCGCGGACTCGAACAACAGTCAGGTGCGCGAAGTCTCGGCATCCACGGGCGACATCTCCACGATAGCCGGGAACTCATCCGGGACGGCCGGGTATTCCGGGGACGGCGGGGTAGCCACGTCGGCGCTGCTGGACTTCCCGTCAGAGGTCCAGGTCGATGCCAGCGGGAACATCTACATCCTCGATGCGGAGAACAACCGGGTCCAGGAGATCGCCCGCGTGTCCGGCACGCAGCACGGCGTCACGATGACGAAGGGCGACATCTACACCATCGCCGGATCGGCGTCCGGTACCGCCGGGTACTCCGGAATCGGAGGTGCGGCGACCTCGGCGGAACTAGAGGGCCTGAATGCGCTGGCGGTCGATTCCTCGGGGAACATCTACTTCGGCGCGGACGATGAAGCCGACGAAAATGACTACGGCAAGGGCGGCGGCGTGGTGCTGGAAATTCCCGCGGCATCCGGCACCCAGCGCGGGATATCGATGACCGCGAACGACATCTATGCTGTCGCCGGAGACGTCAGCGCCGGATCAGCGACGTCCGGCGTGCTCGCAACCTCAGAAAGGCTTGATGAGCCTAGCGGGCTTGCGGTCGATGCCGCTGGTGACATCTATATCTCGGACGGGGATTCAGCCGTGGTGTGGGAGGTTGCCGCGGAAAACGGCACCCAGTGGTCGACTGCCCTGCAGGCCAACCACGTGTATATCGTGGCCGGGGCCCTAGATGACGATTCCGAGTCGGGAGACGGCGGAAAGGCAACGTCGGCGGAACTTTCCTTCCCCGATTCGCTCAGCACGGATTCCCTGGGCGATGTGTATATATCCGATGATGATCTGCTTCGCGAGATCGTCGCCTCGTCGGCGTCGCCGTTCGCGGTCTCCCCGTCGACAGGCGGCCAGGTCGTCGTCACCCAAGACGACGGCTCCCAGGTGCCGTTCGTTCCCGAGTCCAGTGGTGCCTGCACCAGTCCGTACACGGTGCACGGCGACTACTGCGCGCTGCCCCAGTACACGTCCAGTCTGGACTACAGCAGCACGACCGACGACTACACCTTCTCCATGACAGGCGGGACAACCGACACCTACAGCAGCGCGGGAGACTTGCTGTCGGAATCCGACGCGGCAGGGAACACGCTGACCCTGACCTACGGGTCGCCAGCGGTCGGCTCAGGTGACTGCCCGTCGACGGCCTCGACCTGT
>JBEKHI010000158.1:0-32884 GCA_050012355.1 Streptosporangiaceae bacterium
GGCTTGTCCGCCTTGCTTTTTCCGGCCCTGCTGGGCGCCCGGCTGGGCCTGGGCTCGCGGGAGACTTCCGGGCGGTCTCGCAGGGCGCCTTGCGGGCGCGTCTCCTGAGGACCGGTCCCCCGGGGCTGCGGTTCGTACTCGCGGTCGTCGTACTCGTACTCGCGGTTGTCGGACTGGGGAGCCTCGTACTCAGGCGTGCGCGGTGCGGGACTGCGGAGCGACGGCTGGTCGCGCCGCGGGTCACGGGCGTAGCGAGCAGCACCAGGGTGCCAGGGTTCCTGAGGCTGCTGCGGGCCGCCACGTCCGTCCGGTGCCCGGTTGCCCCTATTGTTCCGCTGCGGTCCGCTTCCGTCCCCGTCACCGCCTGAGCGGGGCCCCCCTCGCGGGTCGTCGAGCCGTACCGGCACCTAGGCCCTCCAAGGTTGTAGGTCTGCCCAAGAAGTACTAGCGAGTCACAATGCCAGAAAAGTATGTCTAATCGTGAGGAAATCGGAGTATTCGCTGCTAAGAACCTGTACCGCCCACCTCCAGTAGCCTCACAGGCGTGGTATTTACCGACTCACAATCGCCAACGCTGCTATCCGCCTGCGGGTCGCACCCGGGGATCACTTGCCAGCTGGTATGGGACCTGACGCACAGCCCGCAAGCCGCGTCTTTCACGAACGCGTTCCTCGACGGACCGGTCAAGCTGGGGTTGCGGATCGCCTTCGTAGTCGTGCTCGCCATGGTCACCCGGGCGATCCTGGTCAGAGTCGCCCGCCGGGTCACCGAGCACGCCGCCCTAAGCCCCGTCTCGCCGCGGGCGGTCACCCGGATGCGTCGCTGGCGGGCGCGGCGCCGGATGGGCGTTGGCGCCAAGGCGGAAGGGTCAGCGGAAGGCGAGGGGGTCGCGGCGCCGGGGGAGGCGGACATCACCGACCCGGCCGGGCCGGTGGTCGTCGAGGCCGCGGCGGCCATCGAGCCCACGCTGGTCGAGGAACGGCGCAGGCAACGGCTGCGAGCCCTCGGCACGATCCTGCGCAGCGCGATCTCGGTGATCATCTTCGGCATCGCCGGGCTGCAGATCCTCGGCGACGTCGGGATCGACCTGACGCCGCTGCTGGCCAGTGCCAGCGTCGCCGGCGTGGCGATCGGCATCGGGGCGCAATCGATCGTCAAGGACTACCTGGCCGGGATCCTCATGCTGCTCGAGGACCAGTACGGGGTCGGTGACGTGATCAACGTCGGGGATATAACCGGCACCGTGGAGGCGGTATCACTGCGCACCACCCGGGTTCGCGACGTCGGCGGCGTCGTGTGGCACATCCCAAACGGAACCGTCGGCTCGGTCGGCAACGAATCCCAGGGCTGGGCTCGCGCCGTCATCGACTACCCGATCCCGTACACGGCCAATCTGTCCAAGGTGACCTCGGTGCTGGACAAGGCAGCGTCCGGAATGTGGCGCAGCTCGCACTGGCGTCAGGTCATGCTGGAGAAACCCGAGGTCTGGGGCGCGCAGAACGTCTCAAGCGAGGGCGTGACCATGCGGATCGTGGTCCGCACCGCGCCGCTGCGGCAGTGGGAGGTCGAGCGCGAGATGCGGTCCCGCATCAAGGGCGCGCTGGACGCCGCGGGAATCGTCCTGGTGGCGGCCGACTCCAGCTAAAGCGCGTCGATCGCCGCCACCTCGTCCGGGGTGAGCGAGAAGTCGAGCGCGAAGTTCTCGACGATCCGCTCGCGGCGGGCCGACTTGGGGATGACGACGATTCCGTGTTCCAGATGCCAGCGCAGCACCACCTGGGCGGGCGTCACACCGTGACGGGCGGCTATCTCCGTCAGGGTCTTATCGTTTAGCCGGGTCCCCTTCAGACCGCTGTAGCCCTCAAGCACGATGCCGCGAGCCTGGTGTCCGTCGAGGACTGCCTGGTCGTACTGTTTCGGCGACCAGGGGATCTGGTTGACGGCCGGGAGTTCCCCGGTGGCCCGCTGCAGCTCGTCGATCTCGTCGAGGCTGTAGTTGCTCACCCCGATCGCACGGGTGAGACCCTCGTCACGCAGCTTGATGAACTCGGCCCAGACCTCAGGAGCGGCGCCACCGGGCGGCCAGTGGATCAGCCAGAGATCCAGATAGTCGGTGCCTAGCGCGGTGAGGGATTCTTCGAGGGTGCGGCGGATGCGGTTGCGGCGTTCCGCTGGAAGTTTGGTGGTGATGAAAACGTCTTGCCTGGCTACGTCGCTATCACGTACGGCACGACCAACTTCATCCTCATTGCGGTACATGGTGGCCGTATCGATGTGCCGGTAGCCGGTCTCGAGGGCGAAACTGACGGCGTCGCAGGCCTGCTGGCCGCTCAGCCGCCAGGTGCCGAAGCCCACCATCGGCATCGTGAAGTCGCTCATACCTCGATGCTAGGGTGTTGGCTTCATCGGGTCATAGCCCCACTAGGCTTGGCTGGTCATGAGTGAGCAGACCTTCTACGAGGCGATCGGCGGGGACGAGACCTTTACCCGCCTAGTCCACCGGTTCTATCAGGGGGTCGCGGACGACCCTGTGCTGCGTCCGGTGTACCCGGCGCAGGATCTGGGGCCCGCCGAGGAGCACCTGCGGCTGTTCCTCATCCAGTACTGGGGCGGGCCGCGGACCTATGACGAGCTGCGGGGGCATCCTCGGCTGCGGATGCGGCACGCGCGTTTCGCCATCGGGGAGGCTGAGCGGGACGCGTGGCTGCGCCACATGCGAGACGCGCTGGACTCACTCGACCTTTCCGAGGAGTACTACGGCCAGCTGTGGGACTACCTCGTGATGGCGGCGCACAGCCTGGTAAACGTGGAGCCCAAACACGGCCGGCCCGATCTAGGCCTGTCCGCCACCTGAGTTTCCTGGTGAGTGCTGCACTACCCACACTCTTTGACGGGTTGTGCAGCACTGACCAGCAACGATCGCCCTTATATACAGCGTGATATCATTTTTTCATTGCTTGATATCAACGAAGGCGGCGCTGATGAGCAGGACCTTGATCGATGTCGACGATGATCTCCTTGCGGACGTCGCACAGGAACTGGGCACCACCACGAAAAAGGACACCGTCAACCGGGCGCTCCAGGAAGTGCTCGAACACCGGCGCCGCGCCTTGGCCCTGACCAGGCTGCGAGACTCGGTCAACGACGGCGCCTTCGACCTCGTCGAGCTGCAGGACAAGAAGAACTACCGACGGTGAGTCCCGCTAAATTCCTCATTGACACCAGTGCGCTGGCGCGGCTCATACGCTCGGGTGGCTTCTCACTGGGCTGGGACCAGGCGGTCGCCTCAGGGCTGGTCGCGGTTTGCCCGATCACCGAGCTGGAGTTCTTCTATAGCGCGCGTTCGGCCGCCGACCGAGCCAGTGGCATCCAGGACATGCACGACTCATTCGGCTGGGTTCCCGTGCACGACCGAGCCTTCGCTCGCGCGTGGGAGGTGCAAGAGGAACTGACCGAGAAAGGGCAGCACCGGTCCGCCGGCCCCGTGGACCTGGTCCTCGCCGCTACCGCCGAGCTCTTCGACCTCACTCTGCTGCACCACGACCACGACTTCGACGTGATCTCCGCCATCACTGGGCAGCCGACCCGGTGGTTCGGCTTCGACTGAACGACATGAACCCCGTGCTCGCGGGGCGCCCGGCGGAACCATCGATGGCCCAGCGAGGGGGCTATAACGCCCTCGGTGGGCCATCGATCGCGCTCGACCGGGAGAACCGGGGAGAGCGGCTGACCGTCGTTATGGTCGGAAATTAATCGCGGGTTAGCTTGCGGTAGGTGACGCGGTGCGGGCGGGCGGCGTCCGGGCCGAGCCGCTCGACCTTGTTCTTCTCGTAGGCGTCGAAGTTGCCCTCGAACCAGAACCAGTTGGCGTCGCCTTCCCAGGCCAGGATGTGCGTCGCGACCCGGTCCAGGAACCAGCGGTCGTGCGAGGTGATGACCGCGCAACCGGGGAACTCGAGCAGCGCGTTCTCCAGGCTCGCGAGCGTTTCCACGTCAAGGTCGTTGGTCGGCTCGTCGAGCAGCAGCAGGTTGCCACCCTGCTTCAGGGTGAGCGCCAGGTTCATCCGGTTCCGCTCGCCACCGGACATGACGCCGGCCGGCTTCTGCTGGTCCGAGCCCTTGAAACCGAACGCGGCCACGTACGCGCGCGACGGGAACTCGACGTTCCCGACCCGGATGAAGGACTCGCCGTCGGAGATCGCTTCCCAGACGTTCTTCTTCGGGTCGATGCGCCCGCGGTTCTGATCGACGTAGGAGATCTGCACGGTCTCGCCGATGCGGATGATCCCCGCGTCCGGCAGTTCCTCACCGATGATCATCTTGAACAGGGTGGTCTTGCCCACGCCGTTTGGTCCCAGGACACCGACGATGCCGTTGCGCGGCAAGGTGAACGACAGGCCCTCGAAGAGCTGCCGGTCACCGAAACCCTTGGCCAGCTTCTCGACCTCGACCACCGTGCTGCCCAGCCGCGGACCCGGCGGGATCTGGATCTCCTCGAAGTCCAGTTTGCGGTTCTTGTCGGCCTCGGCGGCCATTTCCTCATAGCGATCAAGCCGGGCCCTGGACTTCGTCTGGCGGGCGCGCGCGTTGGACCGCACCCACTCCAGTTCGTCGGCCAGGCGCTTTTGCCGCTTGGCGTCCTTGGCTCCCTCGATCTTGAGCCGGGCGGCCTTGGTCTCCAGGTACGTGGAGTAGTTGCCCTCGTAAGGGTAGGCGTGGCCGCGGTCAAGCTCCAGGATCCACTGCGCCACGTTGTCCAGGAAGTACCGGTCGTGGGTGACCGCGATGACGGTGCCCGGGTACTTCTCCAGGTGCTGCTCGAGCCAGAGCACCGACTCGGCGTCCAGGTGGTTGGTCGGCTCGTCGAGCAGCAGCAGATCCGGCTGGGACAGCAGCAGCTTGCACAGCGCGACCCGTCGGCGTTCTCCTCCGGAGAGTTGCGTGACCTCCGAGTCGGGCGGCGGGCAGCGCAGCGCGTCCATCGCCTGCTCGAGCTGGCTGTCGAGGTCCCACCCGTCCTTGTGGTCGAGCTGCTCGCCTAGCTTGCCCATCTTCTCAAGCAGTTCGTCGGAGTACTCGGTCTCCATTTTCATGGCGACCTCGTTGTACTCCTCCAGCAGCCTCTTGGTCTCGGCGACACCTTCCTCGACGTTGCCGAGGACCGTTTTATCCTCGTTGAGCTCGGGCTCCTGGTCGAGGATGCCGACAGTGAAACCGGGCATCAGGCGGGCCTCGCCATTGGACGCCTGTTCCTTGCCGGCCATGATCTTCAGCAGGGTGGACTTACCCATCCCGTTTGGCCCGACGACGCCGATCTTCGCGCCCGGTAGGAAACTGAGCGTGACATTGTCGAGAACGACCTTGTCGCCGTGGGCCTTGCGGACACCACGAAGCTGATAAATAAACTCCGGCATGTCTCTAAGCCTAGAGCCTGCTGGCGGGTGGCTCTGCGTTGTTTTCCGGCTCAAAGACGCGAACCCGGTTGCGACCGTCCGCCTTCGCCCGGTATAGGGCCAGGTCGGCGGCTGCGAGGAGCTCGAACACGTCGCCCTCACATGGGCCCTCGGATGTCGCGACCCCGACCGAGATGGTCACGCCTACCGGCGTATCTCCGGCCAGCACGCTGACCACGCCCGCACTTCGGCGCAGGCGCTCGGCGATGCGGTACGCCTCGGTTCCGTCCGCTTTAGGGAGCAAAACGACGAATTCTTCGCCCCCGAAACGCCCGATCACATCGGTCTCGCGGACCTGCTGGCGCAACTCTGTCGCCAGCCCTCGCAGCACATCGTCCCCGGTCAGGTGCCCGTGCCCGTCGTTCACCCGCTTGAAGTGGTCGACGTCGATGAGCAGGATCGACACTGGCTCGTTCTGCCGGTTGGCCCGGCTGATCTCGGAATCCGCCTCCCGCTGCCACGCGGCGGCGTTGAGCAGCCCGGTCTTGGAGTCGGTCCTGGCGGCCGCCTTGAGCTGGGCGTGCATCAGGCTGCGCTGGAGCAAGATGACCGGCGGCAGGGCGATGGCCAGCAGCACCGGGCTGACCGCGGCCGCGACGGTGACCAGGATGCCGACGCAGGCGTCGGCCACGTCGAGTAGCAGGTTCTCCCGGTTGAGCAGCAGCTCTTTGAGCGAGATGTCCGGCTCGGCCAGCCGGGCCGCGATGGCCACGATCGCTGTGTTTAGCACGCTGAACAAGATGGCGCATCCCACCGCGACCGCGACCGCCTCGGGTTTCGCGATCCAGACCGACGCCCCGGGGTGGGACAGCGCGGGCTCGCGGGCGTCCGGGATGGCGAGCCGAAACGCGACCGACGCGGCCGCGCCGGACAGGCCTAGGGCCGCGGTGCTGAAGGCGCGCCGGTACACCGCGGTCCGACGGACCCGCAGATGCATCAGGACGCTGAGGATCACCGGTGCCGCCGTCGCGTAGAGCGGCGGGAGCAGCAGTGCCACTGGAAGCCACCACGCGGACAGCAGGTCGCGGGACATTCCGGACGGCGGACCCAGCCTGCGGGTCGCCTCGACGCACATGGCGCCGCAGGCCATCAGCGCGACGAACAGGATGACGTCCGCCGCGCTGCCCTCGGTCCTGGGGATCTCCCAGCCGATCAGCGCCACATCGGCGGCAATTATTGACAGTACGTAACCGGCCAGTGGCACCGGCAGGGTCAGCAGCGGCCAGCACCACGGCCAGCCGACCAGCTGCCGCAATGCCCGCCGACGCTGCATTATCGCGTCCTGGACTGCCGACATTCCCCCACCCGTGGTTCTCGCCGTGCGCGGTCGCGCCCAGCACTCAGTGTAACGATAGGTAACAGAATAGATGCGGTCCGTGCGGGAGGTGGACCGAACGTGTATGTTGAGTGCCGCACGAGCGAATACGCAAAGTGTTTCTGCGGCTCCGCTCCGTGCGACACCCGCTGTGACGAGTAAGGAGAAACCGCCAATGAGGGGCGTTATCTGGTCCTGACGGCGGCCAGGCAGGCCGCCGAAGCGTCCGGTTATGGTCGCTCCGGCGGCCTTCATCTCCCCCCGGCGTTAGGCCGGCTTTCCCGCCGCTAGGCCGGAACAGGGATCCCGGTCATCTCGTCCTCCTCCAGCTCGGCTATGGCCTCCTCCGTGAGGATGTCACTGCCGTCCGCCGCCGTAGCCGTCGTCGTTGGCGCGAACGGCTGCCGCGGATCGGCATCAGCCGCGACGGCGCCGGAATCCCCCTCATCAGGATCTTCTGGGTTCGAAGCGGCATACGCCTCCTCCGGTCCTGTTTCGTCGCCGAGGGACTGGCGCTTAAGCTCGCCCTCGTTCACGCCCGCCTCGGTATCCCTTGGCACGCGAGGCTCCCGGTGGAAGGATGCCCAGCCTCTCGTGAGGTCGTGGCCCATCGCGTCGGCGTCGATCTCGACCTCGGACACGGTGCGTTCCTCGGTCTGCCAGGTCCGGGTGCGCATCCGGCCCCGGACGAGAACCGGGTCACCCTTGCGGATGCTCGCCTTCACGGCGACCGCCAGCTTCCGCCAGCAGGTGACCGAGAAGTAGGAGGTCTGCCCGTCCTGCCACGCCCCGTTACGGTCGACCCTGCGCGGTGTGCAAGCGACCCGGATATGCGCGACCTCGGCCCCGTCCTTGGTCGTGCGGAACATCGGATCGGCGGTGGCGTACCCCGCCACGGTCGCGAATGCTTCTTGGGTCATGTGCTCAGCTCCTTGGTGATTGTTCGTTGATGGCTGCCCGGCCGGGGGCTCGCTTCAACGGTGCCCGGAGCACGCTTCACCAGGTAAGGAGGAGTTCACGTCTGTGGATATCGCGTCCAGTTTGTTCCGGGCTGTGGATGACGGGTTTGCCGTCGTCGGCAACCACGTGCCAGAATCTGCGGCGTCAGCTGGCGGCGACCGGCTTGGTGATCACATCCACCAGCGCACCGTTTCGCATGACGGTGATCGGCAGCTGGCTGCCGATGGACTCCGCGAACATCAGCCGTTGCAGGTCCTGCGCCGTCGCGACGGGTTTTCCTCCCGCGGTGAGCAGCAGGTCCCCGACGCGCATCCCGGCCTGGTCGGCCGGTCCGCCCGGTACGACCTCGGCGATGCGCAGGCCCGTCGGCCTGCCCAGCCGTTCCCGCCACGGCGCGGCGACCGGTGCGGGCGCCACCACCACACCGAGGTACGCGCGGCGCACCTTGCCCTCGCGCATCAGCGTCGACACGATCCGCCGGGTGGTCGCGTTGACCGGGACGGCGAGCCCGAGCCCGACGCCCGCGACCGCGGTGTTGATCCCGACCACCCGGGCATGGGAGTCGGCGAGCGCACCGCCGGAGTTACCAGGGTTCAGCGCGGCGTCGGTCTGGATGACGTCCTCGATGAGCCCGGCCGCCCGGCCCGCCGGCATCGACCGGCCGAGCGCGCTCACCACCCCGGCCGTCACCGACCCGGCCAGCCCCAGCGGGTTGCCGACCGCGACCACCAGCTGGCCGACCATGAGTTCGTCCGCCTCGCCGAGTTCGGCGGGCTCCGGGGTATCCCCGGTCACCCGCAGCACGGCCAGGTCGGACAGCGGGTCGACCCCGATCACCCGAAACGGGCTCGTCGTCCCATCCGCGAACGCCGCCGTCCCGCCGGGAGCTGACCCGACGACGTGCGCGTTCGTCAGCAGGAACCCGTCACCGGTGTAGACAACCGCCGAGCCGAGCGACTCCCCGGCCGGCGCGCCACGTCCCGCCTGCCGCGGCACCCGGAGCGCGGCCACCTTCGGAGTCAGCTGCTCGGCCACCCCGGAGACGATCCGCGAGTATTCGTCTAGGAGATCACGCACTTCCATGACCACCCTCCATCCACGATGATTACATGCTTACAAAGCATCGTGAACGAGGCAATCTTCCCGTTCCTTTTCCGCCGTGGGCTGAACCCAGCGGGCGGCGTGCGGTTGTTGCCGGGCCGACGCCTGGGCCGGTTCCTGGTCGGTGCTGCACTAACCGCACTCTTCGCTGGTTGATGTGGCACTCACCAGCAAAAACTCGCGACGGGACTGCGCGCCCAAGGGATGAATGGGGCACGGCTTAGCGCTCCGTCCGTAGGAAGTGCCACGTGGGCGACACTTCCTACGGACGCAGCCGCTATGCCAAGGGGGCGGCGCTGCCGCGGGCTAGCGCCAGCTGGTGGCGGAACCGCTCGTATTCGGTGAGTTCCCGGCCGGCCGGGACCAGGATCAGGTCGCGCGCGACCGCACTGGCTTGATTCCGCAACCGAGCCTCTACCGCGTCCCGTTCCCGGTCGGCCGCTAGGAGGACCATGTTCTGCGCACCGGAAGCGGTCAGCCAGCCGAGCAGGCCGAGCGCCACGACCATCACGCCCAGCCAGGGCACCAGCGCGGTGTCGGTGAACAGCGGGGATGTCCCGGAGCCGTGCTGGTGGTGCAGGGCCGCGATGACCACGATCCAGACCACCCCGGCGACCATGCCGAGGATCAGCAGCCACTGCCAGGCCACGGCGAGCGGCCACCAGCCCGTCACCCGGTCCCGCTCGGGCAGCCCGTCCTGGATCGCGGTGCTGAGCGCCGCGGGGACATCCGCCGCGCGGGAGCGGGCCGCGTCCCTGGTGGCCTTGTCCCACGGCGCGGGCAGCGGCTCGCTCACCTGGCTGGCGAACGTGGTGACGGCGTTATCGATGTCGGATTGGCGCGGTTGGCCCGCGGCTCGCGCGATCGCCCGCGGGCCAGCTGCCTGGGCGGTGGCCCCCAGCCCGCGCAACGGGTCGCTGCGCCGCCGCCAGTGCCCGATCTTGCTCAACGGCCACGCCACAAAACGCGCCGCCCGCGCTTCGCGCGCCCCCTGGACCGCGTCGCAGATCGCGGTGATCCCGGCCGTGCGGGCGAAAGATCCGGCAAGTTCGGCGGCGGCCCACGGCGGGACGCTGGCCGCCCAGTCGGGTTCCGGCGGCCGCTGTCCGTTGGTCGCCTCGTCATCCCAGGGCGGCCGGGGCGGCGGGCCTTTCAGTTCCGAGGGATCAATCTCCCACGGCGGCCGGGCCGAGGCAGCATCCGAATCCGAATCCGAATCCGAGGAAACATCGGAGGGCGCCTCAGCCGCGCCGGCGGCAACGGTCAGCGACCCCCCGTCGTACGGGCTGAAACGCGCCAGCGTGGCGTCGATGTCCGCCGCGATCCGCTCGCTGGCGGCGTGGTTCAGCGAAACGGCCCGCACCAGCGTGTTCCGCAGCTCCTCGAGCCCGGCACCGGTCCGCGCCGAGACCGGCAGCAGATGGGCGGCGTCCAGCCCCTCGGAGTCCAGCAGCCTGCGCAGGTCGGACTCGCAGTCGTTAATCTGCTCGGGTGTGAGCAGATCGGTCTGGTTGAGCACGACGGTGATCACGTCGGCGTGCCCGGCCAGCGGGATCAGGTACCGGCTGTGCACCGAATCGTCGGCGTACTTCTGCGGGTCGAGCACCCAGACGAGCATGTCGGCCAGCTTGGTGAGCCGGTCCACGGTGGCCATCGACGCGGTGACCACCGAATCGTGGTCCGGCAGGTCAAGCAGCAGCAGACCGTCCAGGTCCGCCTCACCCGCGTCGAGCACACTGGCCCGCGCGTACCGGTGCCGGCGCTGCACGCCCAGCCAGTCAAGCAGCGGCGCGGCCCCTTGCATGCCCCACACGCAGGCGTGCGCGTGCCTGGTGGTCGGCCGGGTGACGCCCGTCGGCGAGAAGGAGGCCCCCGACAGCGCGTTGAACAGGGAGGATTTGCCACTCCCGGTCCCGCCCGCGATGGCTACTACTGTGTGCGCGGCGGACAGCCGCAGACGCTCTCCCGACCGCCGCAGCAGGGCGTCGGAATCAGCGATCAGCGAGGGGTCGATGCCGCGTGCTGCCCCGATCCTGGCCAGTTCGGCGAGCGCGTCCAGCCGCTCGGGAAGGTTCAGGTGGGGCAACCCGACACCGGGCACCGCATGCGTGGTCACCTAGCGGCCTCCAGTGAGTACTCAGCCTGATACAGCCGGACGGCGGCGATCTCATCGAGCGCACCGACCGAATCGAGCACCTCGACGAATCGCAGCAGTTCCTCGTCGAGTAGCAGACGGACACGTTCCAGCAGGTCAGCGCGGGCTCTCGCGATCAGCTCGGTCGTCTCTACCTGGCCGAACACGGACGTCAGCACCTTACGTGGCACCCCGTCCTCAAGATCGCCAAGAACCGTGACGATGAGCACCAGGCTGAGCGCTTCGCCCTCATAGCTGTGACGGCGCGCGTTCCGCTCCCCGCCCAGCAGCCTGATGAGCTGGTCCTGCCAGGCGCTGATGGCCCGCGCGGCCCGCTCGGACAGATCCGGCGAGGCCCGGTCGAGGGCCGCGCTGGTAAGTGACTGGCCGCTGCCGAACGCGTCGGTGAACACCCGCTCCACCCGGTCATCCTCGGCCCGGGCCTGGTCCGCCTGAGACAGCAGCGCCGCCCCCGCGGGGTTGTCGTTCCACTGCTCAGAGGTGAGTTCGGCCGCCCGGTCCGCGACATCGATGACAAGGGACTCCAGCGCCGAGCGTACCGCGGTGTCCAGGGCACTGGTCCGGGTCCCCGCCTGGCCACGGCGGGCGCGGCGCCCCTTGCGCGGCTTGCGCGACCGGAGCGCGTCGTCAAGGTCGCCGCTGGCGGCGCTGTCCTGCCAGCGGGCCAGGACCTCCCCGCCGAGCAGCGAGCCGCTCCGGGTGGCCGCGTCGAAGTCCGACAGCGCGGCCCGGTAGGCACTCTCGGCTTCCCGGCGCAGCCGGCCGCGCAGCACGACCTGGTCATCGACATGCGCGGCGAGCTTGGGGACCCGGATCTTGAACGTGTCGAGCACGCCGGACATGGTCTGGGTCAGTACCGCCACCCGCCGTCCCTCACGCTGGGCGGTCTCGGCTAGCCAGTCTCGTACCGGCCCGAAGACCTCGGCGGGCAGCATCCCGTCCAGGATCGGGGTTTCCGGGATCACGAACCTGTCATTGGCGGAGATCCCGTTGGCCTCGAGCATGGCGGTGAAGTGCTCGGTCAGCTCGTCGCGATGCGCTGGCGGGACCCTGGACAGCACCACGCCGAGCGCGGCGCCGCGTTCCCTGGCGTGCTGCAGGATCTCCCAGACCGGCGCGTCGGCGTACCGGCTGGCGCTGGTCATGAACAGCCACAGGTCGGAGGCGTCGAGAAACTGGTAAGCGAACTCGTGATGCGCCCTGACCACGGAGTCGATGTCCGGGGTGTCGAGCAGCGCTACTCCCTTGGACATCCCCTCGGAGGCGGCCAGCACCAGCAGCCCGTCCCGGCCAGGCCGGACTAGGCCCTCCTGCCGCACCCGGGGCAGCGTGGGCAGGAACATGTTCTCGGCGAACCAGCTCATGTCGTCGGGGTGGCAGGCGAGTACCGGGGAGTTGGTCGTCGGCCGCCGCACGCCCGTCGCGCTTATCTGCTGCCCGACGATGCTGTTGATCAGGGTCGACTTTCCCGCCCCGGTGGATCCAACCAAAGCAACAAGCAATGGGGCACCAGAACGGCGAACTCTGGGCAGCAGGTAATCGTCGATCTGGGCGAGCAGCTTCGTCCGTTCGGCGGCCACCTCGTCCGAGCCCGGGACATTCAGCACCAGTGGTATCCCCGCGACGCGTTTGCGCAGGTTCAGCAGGGTCGCCTCGAGCAGCCTCGCGTCGACGCGAACAGGCGGCACCCGCGGGCGCGACGGTTCGGCCGGCTGCTCCGTCTCTGCCTCCGGCACGGGGGGCAACACGGCCTCTGGGGGTGGGGGACCCTGAGTCACATCTCCTTCATTCCCGCTCTGAGGGCCAACGGCACCACTATCAGGCACAGATTCACCACCAAGCGCTGCCACCGAACCCTCCGGCTCCGCTGGCGATCCCGTTGTCACGCCATGTCCTTCCATGGTTCCCGCCTGGTCCTTCTGTAGCGAGAGGCAGTTGCCTCCTAGCCTGGCGTCACCGCCAGGGCGAGCTCGGCGAGCTCCGCTCCGATGGTGACTACCCCGCCGACGACCACAATGGCCGGGGGCCGTAGCCGGGCGTCGGTGACCTGCTTCTCGACTTTATCCAGCGTTGAGTAAATTGTTCGCTGGTTGGGCATGGTACCTTCCGCGATCACCGAAACGGGAGTGCTCGGCTCTCGTCCGTACCGAATTAGTGCTTCGGCGACCGAGCCAATGCGTTCCAGTGCCATCAAAAGAACCAGCGTCCCAGTGGTCTTGGCAAGCGTTTCCCAGTCAACAGCAGACCGCGGGTCACCTGGCGGCACATGAGCCGAAATGACATGAAATTCCTGGGATGTCCCCCGATGCGTTACCGGAATCGCGGCAGCGGCGGGCACCGCCACCGCGCTGGTTACCCCGGGCACGACGGTAACCGGGACCCCGGCCCGCAGGCAAGCCTCCATCTCCTCGCCGCCGCGGCCGAAAACGAACGGGTCACCGCCCTTGAGCCGCACCACGAACCGCCCGGCCCGGGCATGCGTGATCAGCGTCTCGTTAATGGCCTCCTGAGCCATTGATCGCCCGTACGGAATCTTCGAGGCGTCGATGATCTCCACGTCCGGTGGCAACTCGTCCAGCAGCCCGGTCGGCGCCAGCCGGTCGCTGACCACCACGTCGGCCTCCGCGAGCAGCTGGCGGCCGCGCACCGTGATCAGACCGGGATCACCGGGCCCCCCTCCGACCAGCGCGACTCCCGCTGGCCGTTTCCGCTCGTGCCGTCCATGCAACGAGCCATCCCGGAGTCCGGCGACGATCCCGTCCCTGATCCGGGCACTGCGCCGCGGATCCCCGCTGAGCACGCCCACCTTGACCTCGCCCGCCCGGCCGGAGGCTGGTGTCCACGCGGCGGACGCGGCGGCGTCGTCAGACCGCGTGCACCAGATATGCGCGGCCTCGGCCTCGGCCGCCACCGCCGCGTTTACCTCGGCGGGACCGGCGCACGCGATGACCAGCCACGCTCCGGCGCAGTCCCCCGGCTGATAGCCGCGCGCCGACCAGCGGATCCGCCCGGCGGCGGCGAGATCCTCAAGCGAAGCGGTCACGGACGGCGACACGACGTGCACACGTGCCCCGGCGGCCAGCAGCGAGGGTACCCGGCGGGTAGCGACCGCTCCCCCGCCAACGACCAGCACCTCCCGATCGTCGAGGCGCAGTCCGAGGAGATAGGGCTCACTCATTTTTCTTATCCGTCACGCCGGCCGAATCGAACGTGGCCACCTCGGCGAGTGCCCGGGCCGCGCTCTGCAGCAGCGGCAGCGCCAGCAGGGCGCCGGTTCCCTCGCCGAGCCGCAGGTCCAGGTCGACCAGCGGCCGCAGGCGTAGTCGCTCGAGGATGAGAGCGTGCCCGGGCTCGACGCTGCGGTGCCCGGCGAAACACGCGCCCGCCGCCTCGGGCGCCAGCGCGCAGGCGGCGAGCGCGGCGGCCCCGGCGATCACGCCGTCCAGGATCACCGGGGTGCGCAGCGCGGCGGCGCCGAGGATGAACCCCGCGATCGCCGCGTGCTCAAGCCCGCCAAACGCGGCGAGCACTCCCACCGGATCCGCTGGATCGGGCTCGTGGCGGGCCAGCCCGCGGCACACGACGTCGATCTTCCGCGCGTAGGTGGCCGCGTCCACCCCGGTGCCGCGCCCGGTTGCCTCGGCCGGGTCAGCCCCGGTAAACGCGCAGATCAAGGCGGCCGACGCGGTGGTGTTCGCGATCCCCATGTCTCCGGTGATCAGGCACCGGTTGCCGGCGGCCACCAGGTCGCGTGCCACCTCGACGCCGACGATTATCGCCTCGGTGACCTGATCCGCGGTCAGCGCCGGACCGGCTGTGAAATCACGCGTGCCACGCGCCACCTTGCGCGGCAGCAGCCCCGGCGCCGGTTCCAGGTCCGCCGCCACGCCGATGTCCACCACGGCGACCTCGGCTCCGGCCTGCTTGGCGAACGCGTTCACCACGGCGCCGCCCGCCAGGAAGTTCGCCACCATCTGGGCGGTCACCTCTTGCGGCCAGGGCGTCACACCTTGTGCATGTACCCCGTGATCTCCGGCGAACACCGCTACCGCGGCGGGTTCGGGAAGCGGCGCCGGGCACTGACCGGCCAGACCGGCCAGCTGAACGGACACGTCCTCAAGCACCCCAAGCGCCCCGCGCGGCTTGGTCATCGCGTCCTGCCGCTCCCGGGCCGCGGCCATCGCGGCCGAGTCCAGCGGGCCGATCGCCGCGCAGACCTCGCCGACCGCGTCCACCGCACCCTCCTTCGAAAAACCCCGCATACCAAACGATGAGTGATGAACCGCCCAGCTTACCGGCCTCCTCCTGGCCCACCCGGCGCTGGCGAGTTCCGGCTCGTCCGCGAAGCCCATGACATGCCCTACGCACAGGTAGGCGATGATCTCCAGGTGCTCCGGGAGGCCGAGTTCGGCCGCTAGTTCGCGCTCGTCGAAGAAGCTCACCCAGCCGACGCCGAGCCCCTCGGCCCGGGCGGCGAGCCACAGGTTCGAGACCGCCAGCACGCTGGAGAAGTCGGCGGTCCTCGGCTGGGTACGCCGGCCGAGGGTGTGCTGCCCGCCTCGGGTCTGGTCGCAGGTGACGACGATGTTCACCGGGGTGTCGAGGATGGACTCGATCTTCAGCGTGGCAAAGGACTTCGCGCGGGCGCCCGGCAGCTCGGCCGCGTAAGCGTCCCGGTGCCGGCCCGCCAGGTCCGCGATGCGCCGCCGCTGCTCGGCGTCGGTGATCAGGATAAAGTCCCACGGCTGGGAGAACCCCACCGACGGCGCCTGATGCGCGGCGGCCAGCACCCGCTCCAAGGTGGCGTCGTCAACCGGATCCGGCAAGAACCCCTGCCGCACATCCCGCCGCTCCCGTATCACCCGGTAAACAGCCTCCCGCTGTTCCTCCGAATAAGCCCCCGCCCCCGTACCCACACCCGAGCCCGCGCTCATGCCCGAGCCCACGTCCGCACCCGCCCCCGCGTCGGTCCCAGCCTCATCATCAGCAGCAGTCACACCAGTCACTTAATCACCATCAATCTCAAATGCCGACCCCATGAATGGCCCACCGCTGGCGCTATTACGCCAGCGATGGCCCATCGCTGGCGATGACGCTGGGGTTAGGGAGTGGGTGAGGGCGCGGGCCGCCAACGACGCGCAGCAGCAAGAACGAGGCCGCCGCATCCGGGACTACGTGGACGCCGGCGATCGAGGTGAGCGTTGAGGCTAGCAAGCGGCGTTCTGGTCCCATGGAATTTGCCCATGACTCGGTCTCGGTGCGGGCGGCGGGCTGGCAGCAGGCCTGTGCGGCGGCGAGCGCCGGGACGGACACCGGCCACGGCGGGCGGATCTCGGCCAACGCGGCGAGCACCTCGGGTTCGGCGAGCAGGTAGCCGACGCGCAGCCCGGCCAGGCCCCAGGTCTTGGTCAGGCTGCGGACCACGATCAAGCCCGGCAGATCCCGGCGGCCGGTCAGGCTCTCCGGCTCGCCCGGCACGCAGTCGGCGAACGCCTCATCGACCACCAGCAGTCGGCCCGGGCGGGCCAGCGCGGCGAGCGTCGCCGCCGGATGCAGCACCGACGTGGGGTTGGTGGGGTTGCCGATGACGACGAGGTCTGCGTCGGCGGGCACCGCGGAAGGGTCCAGCGTGAAATCGCCACTCAGGATGAGCCGGTCCACCTTGTGGCCCGCGGCGAGCAGCGCGGCCTCGGGTTCGGTGAACTGGGGGTGCACGATGACCGCGTGACGCGGGGCAAAGGCCAGCGAGATAAGGGTGAACGCCTCGGCGGCCCCGGCGGTGATCATGACCTCGGTCTCCGGCCGGCCGTGGAAGGCCGCGACCGCTTCGGTCGCCTGCCGCGAGTCCGGGTAGGCGGCGAGACGAGACAGGCTGGCGATGATCCGCTCGGTCAGCCACGGCGGCGGCGTACCCGCGCGCACGTTGACCGCTAGGTTCACCAGGCCAGGCTCGATCTCCTGGTCACCATGAAACCACAGGTCAATGCCCATGCCCCACCGGATCATGGGGGTGATCGTGCGGATGCTTGGCCGCGCCGACCCGGTGCTCGAACCCGGGCATCGCAACCCGGTAGATGCACGTGTCGCAGTTCATCCTGAAATTTCCGGCTATGGCCTCGGCGTAGCGTTCCCACACCAGGCCCGCGAGTTCGTCACAGTCGCCAAACACGTCGCTAACTCGCACCTCGATGCCCGGATGCTCCGCCGCCCACGCGGCCGCCTGCTCGGCCACTCGATCCGGCAGCACCCCCGGGAACAGGAAGTACCGGGCGACGACGATCCGCCGGGCGCCGAGCGCCGCGCAGCGGTCGAGTCCCTCGGGCACCGACGGCTTGGCCAGCGAGACGAACGCGGTCTCCGCCAGCGGATAGTCCCGGCCCTCCCACAGCAGGCGCGAGGTCTTGACCACGTCGGCGTTGGCGTCCGGGTCGGTCGAGCCGCGGCCGACCACCAGCACGGCGGGCGGCTGTTCTGAAGCCGCCGCGATGCGACGCTCAAGCAGGTCGAGCAGTACCGGATGCGGACCGAGCGGGCGGCCATAGTTCCAGGTCAGGCCTTCATTCCGGTCGCGCTCACGGGCCAGCGAGGCAGGCACGTCCCCCTTGGCATGGCCGGCCGCCGTAAGCATCAGCGGCACCGCGACGAGGTGGCGGTGGCCGAGGTTGGTCAGTTCCGCGACCGCCTCGCGCAACGGCGGGTCAGACAGCTCAATGAACCCGCCCGCAACATCCGTCGCGTGGGTCGCACCGAGCTTGGCGACGCGTTCGGCGAACGCGATGAAGGCAGCGACACCGGCGGCGTCCCGCGTCCCATGCGCCGCGAGCAGGAGTGGTGATGAGGTCACGGGCGGGCCACCCGCAGCAGCGCGTTGAACGCCGCGACCGCGACCGCCGATCCGCCCTTCTCCGACACGTTGCTCAGCGACGGGAGCCCGCTGGCGCGCAGCGCGTCCTTCGAGTCCGCCGCCCCGACGAAGCCGACCGGCACGCCGATCACCAGCGCTGGCTGGACTTCGCGGGCGATCACCTCGGTAAGCGCGGTCGGCGCGCAGCCGATCAGCCACACCGCGCCCGGCCCAGCCTCCCCGAACCCGAGCCGCGCCCCCGCCGCGGACATCGTGATCCCCGCGGTGCGGGCCAGCCGGGCGGTGAGCGAGTCACTGACCTTGCAGATCACCGGGTACCTGGTGATCCCTGAGGCGACCATCGCGACGTCAGCGACAACTGGTGCGCCGGAGGCGAGCGCCGCGACGCCCTGCTCAAGCGCAGCCTCGTCGCAGACCAGGTCGGTGGCGTAGTCGAAGTCCGCGGTCGCGTGGATAATCCGCTCGGTGACCGCCCGGGACAGCGGCGGCAGCCGAGACAGGTCCAGCCGCGACCGCAATATCCGGTACGACTCCTTCTCGATGGGATGGACCTCGGTCACGTTGCCACCTCTATCTCGCGGGCTGTCACTGTTGCGCCCACCGGTATTCGCGGGGAGTGACCATCAGGCCAGCCACCAGCCGGGTGCGGGACGAGCCGACGATCACCAGCGTGCGCATGTCGATCGGCTCCGGATCAAAGGACTCCAGCGTCGCCACCCCCTGCGACTGGTCCGCCCGCGTCGCGTCGCGCACCCATCCGACCGGCGTTTCCGGCGGGCGATACTTGGCGAGCAGTTCCAGCGCGCGCGGCAGCTGCCAGGTCCGGCGGACGCTACGCGGATTGTAGAAGCAGGTCACCAGATCCGCTTCGGCCGCCGCCTGGATGCGCCGCTCGATGACGTCCCACGGGGTGTGCAGGTCCGACAGCGAGATCATCGCGTGGTCGTGCCCAAGCGGCGCGCCAAGCACCGTCGCCGCGGCGAGCGCCGCCGTCACTCCCGGCACGCCCGTCACGTCGTAGGACCCGTCGTAGTTCTGCAGCGCGGGGCTGGCCATCGCGAACACGCCCGCGTCGCCGGAGCCGATCAACGCGACCGCGTGGCCGGCTCGGGCTTGCGTGACGGCGGCCTGCGCGCGTTCTTCTTCACTGCCGAGCCCGCTGGCCAGGACCTTGGTGCCAGGAACTATCAAATCGTTAATCTGTTCGATATACTGATCGAGTCCGACGACAACCGAGGACCGGCGCAGTTCGGCGACCGCCCGGGGGGTGAGCAGATCCCGCGCGCCAGGACCGATCCCGATGACCGCGAGCCGCCCGCGTGGCCGGGCCCGCGCCGCCGCCACGGTGGCGTGCGCGCTCGCGTGCTTGACCGCGACCAGTGACGCGCCGGGTCCCGCGTGCAGCAGGGCGGCGGCTTCGGCGACGCTGGGCGATCCGGTGACGGCCCGGACGACCTCACTCGGGTTGGGCACCGCGACCGCCGCCAGCTCCGCCGCCGGGTACGTCACGAAACCCCAGCCCCGCTGGCTGGCCGCCGCACGGAGCCCTTGCTCGTCCGCCTTCAGTTCCGCCGTCGCCATGACCATAACGGCGCGTGGTGAAACCCCATGGTCACCCAGGACCAGGTCGATGAGCTCGCTCGCCTCGGCGGCCGGTACCCCGCGCGACGCGCCCATGCCGACGGTCAGCGAGGGCGGGCGGAGCAGGACGCGGGGCTCGCCGCTGTCCGGCAGGACGCGATCGGTCACGACGATCGCGGCGGTTCCCGGTTCGGGGTGCTGCGCGGACACTACGTTCGACGGGAAGGCGGGCAGCGGCCAGGTCTGGTCCATGGTCAGCGTTACCCGCTCACCGTCGAGGATGGCGCGGGTGACAGCGGCGACGTCGCCCTCGGCGGCGAAGCCCTCGATCTCGTCGAGCGGCGTGACCCCGGTGGCGTCGGTGGCGGTCGTGATGACCGGCTCGGCATCCAGGATGGCCGCGACGGTCCGCGCCAGCTTGTTCGCCCCAGCCGCATGCCCGCCAAGCAACGGGATCGCGTACCGCTGCGCCTCATCCACGCAAACGACCGCCGGCCCCTCATGCTTGGCCGTCGGCTCATCGGCGGCCGCGAGCAGCGGCGCGAGCAGGCGGACGACCGCGCCGGCGGCGAGGAAGCACACGATCGCGTCGCACTCGCCGAACGCGCGGGGCAGCGCCGTCGCGGCCGGCCCGCCGTAGACGGCGGCGTCCGGCAGCGCGGCGGCGATTCGTTCCGCGCCTCGCCGTCCCGCTGCCGTCACGGCGATCACTCCGATCACACGTGCCACTCCCCTACCGACAGCGGTGGCTCCCCGCTGGAACCCGATTCTGGTTGGTGCTGCACCAACCGCACTCTTTGCTCGTTGGTGTCACACTCACCATGATCACGGACGCCCCAGAGGACGAAGACTGGGTTGGTCGCGGCCAGCCGCAGCGAGCCGTTGGGCAGCGGGCTGAGCCGACTCGACTGGATCTGCGTGCCGTCGGTCGCGTAGCCGGCCTTGGTGAGCAGGTCATGGACGGCGGCGACCCGGTCCACGGAGGCGCAGGTAACGACGACGCGGCTCGGTTCGTTGCGCAATGCGGCGGCGAGCACCTCGTTATCGCCGCCACCGGCGAACACGGCGTCAGGGTCCGGCAGCCCGTCGAGCGCCTCGGGGGCCCGGCCCTCGCGGACCCGCAGGTAGACGCCATGCCGCGCGGCGTTGCGGCGGATACGCGCGCACTGGCTGGAGTCCGATTCGACCGCTATCGCCCACGCGCCGAACCGGGCGCATTCCACCGCGACCGACCCCGAACCAGCACCTAGGTCCCAGATGACCTGACCGGGGGCGGGTCCTAGCCGGGCGAGCACCAAGGCACGGACCTCGCTCTTGGTGATCATCGAGTCGCGGTGCTCGAATTCGTCCTCGGGCAGCGCCCAGCCAACGCCGGGGGCGCCAGGGTGGCCCGCCAGCCAGCGGACCGCGCTGGGAGCCGCGGGGTCGAGGGACAGCAGGACGTTGGGGTCGGCGTAACTCGCGCCAGGTGCGTAAGGGGTAACCCGTTCGTCGTTATGGCCAAGTCGTTCGGCGATATAAACGGTGCGGCCGGCGGCGGAAAGCTCGGTGCCGAGGCTGGTGCCACCAGGCGCGGTAAGGATGGCGGCCTTCGGATGCGCCAGCGCGGCGGCCATCACCTGGCGGGGATCCCGGCCGTGCGCGGAGAGCACCAGGGCGTCGTCCCAGTCGATGCCGAGCCGCGCGAACGCGAGCGCGACCGAGGAGACCGCGGGGATGACCCGGGGTGTTATGCCGCGCTGCCGCATGGACCGGACGATGCCGAAGAACCCCGGGTCTCCCGATGCCAGCACCGCCACCGGACCGGTATGCCCGGCGATTCCGTCGAGCGCCTCGTCGAGACGGGAGATGACCAGGGTCTGCTTGGTCTCAGGGATCGTGACCGCGTCGAGGTGGCGCCGGCCGCCCGCGACGAGTACGGCCGACTCCAGCGCCGCGGTGGCCGCTTCGGACAGCGGCCCCCCATCGAAACCGATAACGGTCACCTCGGGCGCGCTCACGCTACCTCCAACCATTCGAAGAATCGTCCGTAGAATCTGGTGCTCCAGCGACAGATTCCCCGGACGTTTGCGAGGAAGCCCGCAGCGAGCGCCTGGCGACCCGGTCGGCGCGACGGTGGCCATGGAAATGTCCCGGATGATACAGGTGCGACCGGGTGCCACCCGCCGCCAGGCCCGGACCGACCAGCACGAGCGTGTGCTTCCAGAGCTTGTGAGCCTTGATCGTGTCCTCGAGATCATCGAGTGAGCACTCCACGATCAGCTCATCCGGCCAGGTCACCTGGTACGCGACCACGCATGGCGTCGACGGCGGATAACCGCCCGACAGCAGCTCATCTCGCAGCTGGCCCGAGCGCGCGGCCGACAGGAACAGCGCCATCGTTGTCTGGTGCCTGGCGAACTCGGCGACCTTCTCCCCCGGTGGCATCGGGGTCTTACCGCCACCTAGCCGGGTCAGGATCACCGACTGCGCGACCTCGGGGATGGTGAGTTCCCGGCCGATCGCCGCCGCCACCGCGGTAAAGCTCGACACCCCGGGGATGATCTCGGTGTCCAGGGCGAGTGAGTCACACCGTTGCGACTGCTCGGCGACAGCACCCCACAACGACGGGTCACCCGAGTGAATACGGGCGACCATGAGGCGCTGGGCGGCGGCGCGCTCGAAGTACGGCAGCACCCCCTCCATCGGCAGCGCGGCGGAATCCACGACCTCCGCGTCCGGCCGCGCGTGCGTGAGCACACCCGGGTGCACCAGGCTCGACGCCCAGATCACGATGTCGGCGTCCGCGATCGCGGCGGCGCCCCGGAAGGTCAGCAGGTCAGGTGCGCCCGGTCCCGCGCCGATGAAGGTGACCTTCCCGCGGTCGCGTGGTCGCGGGAGCGCGCTGCCCGCACCGGCCTCGCGGACAGCGGGCACGATCAGCGTGGACAGGTAGGGGACTTCCTCGGCGACGTCGCGCAACGGCCCGATCGACTCGCCCGGCAGCCCGAGCCGGGCACCCACGATCGCCCCGTCGGCTCGGCCGCCGAGCCGACGGCGGAGGTCGTCCAGGGACGGACTCGACTTCGCGCCGAGCTTGTAGCCGACCAGCGCGCCGCCGTGCGCCAGCGCGGTGTCAAACGCGGCCGCGCCGCCGTTGAGCGGCACCAGCGTCACCGGCTCGGCCCCCTCGGCGAGTGAGATGCCCGCCCGCGCAGCTAGGTCCTGCATCGCCGTGATCCCCGGCACCAGCTCGACCGTCACATTAGGCACCGTATCCCGTACCGCCTGTGACACATAGCTAAAGGTCGAATAGAGGCTTGGGTCCCCAATGGTACAAAACGCGGCCGTTGTACTCCCCGCCGTGAACGCGGCGGCGACCGCTTCGGCGGCCTGCCGCCAGGCGGATGCGCGGCGCGCGGTGACCCCGCCCCGGTCGTTCAGCGCGAAGTCGAGCCTGCGGATCTTGGCGGCGTCCACGTACTCGGCGACAACGGACTCGGCCCGGCCCTGCTCCTGGACTCCCTCCAGCACCGGAACGAAGACCAGATCGGCCTCGCGGAGCACGCGGACGGCCTTGACCGTGACGAGTTCCGGGTCTCCGGGGCCGACACCGACGCCGATCAGCCTCATCCGGCGGCCTTCGCAAACCGGTGCGCGAACTCGGGGTACCCGGCCCAGTGCACATGCAGGTAGGACGCGGTGACGGTGCCCGTCGCGTAGCCGCCAGCCGGTCCCCACGCGTCTCCGGCCGGAGTGATCGCGGTGCGGTGGAACTCGTGCGCATGCACGATCTGTCCCGTGCGGCTCGTCACCGAATCGCGCGTCGCGGTGGCACGCCGGTAGCCGAGGGTCAGCTTCGGCGTCATCGTGGCGGTCGCGTCGATGACGCCGCACATCGGATGACCGTCGAGGGCGGTGGCCAGGTAGAGCAGGCCGGCGCATTCGGCCACGACGGGACCGGTGAACTCACGCATCCGGGCGCGGAGCTTTTCGTTAGCGGCCAAGCCCTCGGCGTGCAGTTCGGGGAACCCGCCGCCGACGATCACTCCGGTGGTGCCCGCGGGGAGGTCCTCGTCGGTGAGCGGGTCGAACTCGGCCACGGTGAGGCCGGACGCTTCCAGTTGCTCGCGCTGTTCGGTGTAGCCGAAGGTGAAGGCCGCTCCGCCCGCGATCGCTATCGTGCCGTTGTGCTTCCCGTGGCCATTGCCCGGTGCGGCTTCCCACGCGGGGCCGGGCAGCGGCGGCGCGGTCCTGGCGAGGGCAAGCAGCCCGTCGATATCGCAGGATTTAGCGATAAGCACACCCATCCGGTCCACTGCTTCGCTGGCGGCGTTGCGCCGTTCCCCGGCCGGGATCAGCCCCAGATGCCTGGCCGGGGTGACGATCTCGCCGGTGCGGCGGATCACTCCGAACACCGGGACAGTCAACGCTTCGCGCAGCAGCCGTTCATGCCGGTCCGAGGCGACCTTGTTAAGTATCACGCCCGCCACCGGAGTACGCGGATCGAACCGGGCGAAGCCCTCGACGAGCGCCGCCACCGACCGGCCGGCTCGCGCGGCGTCGACCACCAGCACCACCGGCGCGCTGAGCAGCCTGGCCACGTGGGCGGTGGACGCGAACCCCGCCTCGCCCGCCTCCAACGCCGGATCGGCGCCGTCGAACATCCCCATCGCGCCCTCGACCACCGCGATGTCCGCGCGGTCTGCCCCGTGCAGGAACAGCGGGACGGTCTGCTCGGCACCACATAGGAACGGATCCAGGTTGCGGCGCGGCCGTCCCGACGCTAGCTCGTGGTAGCCGGGATCTATGTAGTCAGGTCCGACCTTATGCCCGGAGACCTCCAGGCCGCGGGCGCGCAGCGCCGCCATCAGCCCGGTGGCGACGGTGGTCTTACCGCTGCCGGACGCGGGCGCGGCGATGACCAGCCGAGGGATCGTCACCATTCGATCCCTTTCTGGCCTTTCTGCCCGGCGTCCATCGGGTGCTTGACCTTGGTCATCTCGGTCACCAGATCGGCATAGTCAACGAGTTTCGGATGCGCGTCGCGCCCGGTGATCACCACGTGCTGGCCGCCGGGGCGGCTCGCCAGCGTCTCGATCACCTCGTCCACGTCCACCCAGCCCCACTTGATCGGATAGGTGAACTCGTCGAGCACGTACAGCCGGTACGTCTCGCTAGCGAGGTCGCGGGCGATCTGCGCCCAGCCCTCGGCGGCCTGCTCCGCGTGGTCGGTTTGGTCGCGCTGGATCCAGGACCAGCCTTCGCCCATCTTGTGCCAGGTCACCTGGCCGCCCTCTTGGGTATCGCCGAGTACCCGGAGTGCTCGTTCCTCACCGACCCGCCATTTCGCCGACTTGACGAACTGGAAAACGCCGATCGGCCACCCCTGGTTCCAGGCGCGCAACGCAAGTCCGAACGCAGCGGTCGACTTCCCCTTGCCAACCCCGGTATGCACGATGACCAGCGGCTTCGCGCGACGCTGGCGGGTGGTGAGTCCGTCGTCCGGCACCGCTGCCGGCTTGCCCTGTGGCATCAGGCTGCCTTCCGCGTCTGGGTCACCACGTTCTTGAGTTCGCCCGCGCCGAGGTCACCGAGGTGGATCGCCTGGCCATGTAGCTGATCAGCGAGCTTTACCGCTAGACCGAGGCGGACCGGCCCCGATTCGCAGTCCACCACGACGGCCGCGGTGCCCGCGAGGTACTTCGTCGCCTGCCAGAGTTCGGCCTCGGTGCCCGCTGTCGCGCGGCCATCAGTGACCACGACGAGCAGCGGACGGCGCTGCGGATCACGGATACGCTCGGCGGCCAGGACCCGGGCGGCCAGCGCGAGCCCCCTGGCCAGCGGGGTCCGCCCGCCGGTGCGCAGGTCGGTCAGCCGGCGTGCCCCCGCCTCGACTGAAGAGGTCGGCGGGAGAACGAGTTCCGCGTCGCTGCCGCGGAAGGTGACAAGCCCCACCTTGTCTCGCCGCTGATAGGCGTCGAGCAGCAGCGACAGCACCGCCCCCTTGACCGCGCGCATCCGCTGCCGGGCCGCCATCGACCCGCTGGCGTCCACCGCGAACAACACCAGGTTCCCCTCGCGCCCCTCCCGTATCTTCTCCCGCAGGTCCGCGGTCGAGATCCGCAATTCCGACCGCTGCTCCGCGCCCCGCCCGGCGGAATCCCCACCCCGTGGATGGCCCACCGATGGCGCTATAGGCCCATCGGTGGGCCATCCACGGGGTCGCGCGTCGCGCGTCTCCGGGGCGGATGGGGCGGATGGGGTGGAAGCGGCGAGTGGGGTGCGGGCCGCGGCGGTGCGGATTACGGCGGCGCGGAGGGTCGCGGGCAGGTGCAGGGTCGCCACCGCTCGGTCGGCGGGTACGCGGGCGCCGACGGTGCGGCCATGCGAGCCGCGGGCGAGGGACCGGCGGCCGGGGGCACCAGCGCCGACACCCGGGACGGTCAGCAGCCGGGCACGAAACGGCGCGGCCGGCTCTTGAACGCCGCCCTCGCCGGGACTCACGTGACTGGAGTTGCTGTTGGTGCGGACGCTGTTCTCTTTGGGGCTGGTGGTGCTCGTGTTGTTATCGCTGGGGCGGGTGCCGCCGCCGGGACCATCATCGTCGGGGCCGTCGTCATCCCGGCCACCACCGTCCGGGCCGCCGTCATCCGGGCCGCTCCCATCCGGGGCGCCAGAGCCGGAACCGTCGGCCGGACCGTTGCCTTCGCGACCGCTGTCCGGGCCGTCAGCCGGATCGCCGCTCGAACCGTCCGGAGCTGAATCACCGCCTAGGGACTCTAGGACTTCGTCTAGGGCCTGTTCGTCTAGGCCGGGGGCGTCGAAGGGGTCTCGGCGGCGGCGGTGCGGGAGGGCCAGTCTCGCCGCGGCGCGGACGTCGTCGGGGGTTACCTCGTCCCGGGAAGACCACGCGGCTAGGGCGATCGCGGTGCGCGCGACCACTAGGTCGGCGCGCATCCCGTCCACACCGAACGACGCGCACACTCCGCAGATAAGATCCAGCATCGCCTCCGGCAACCGGACCGAAGCTAGCCGGCTCCGTGCCGCAAAAACCCGAGACGCCAGCGCCTGGGTGGCGGCCTCATACATCGGGGCGAAACCGGCCGGGTCGGCCTCGAACGCGAGCCGCCGGCGCACCACCTCCGCGCGCTGGGCGGGCTCGCGGGACGCGGCCACCTCCACCGTCAGCCCGAACCGGTCGAGCAGTTGCGGACGCAGCTCGCCCTCCTCCGGGTTCATGGTGCCGACCAGCAGGAACCGCGCCGCGTGGCGCACCGACACGCCTTCCCGCTCGACGTAGCTGATGCCGAGCGCCGCCGCGTCGAGCAGCAGGTCGACGAGGTGGTCGTGCAGCAGGTTCACCTCGTCCACGTACAGGATCCCGCGGTTGGCCGCGGCCAGCAGTCCCGGCTGGAACGCCGTCACGCCGCGGGCCAGCACCTGCTCGATGTCGAGCGACCCGGTGAGCCGGTCCTCGGTGGCCCCGACCGGCAGTTCGGCGAGGGTGACCGGACGGACCGAGAAAGCGTCGTTATGGTGCGAAAAATCTGGGCACGACGGGTCGGGTGCGTGCGGGTCGCAGCCGAAACGGCAGCCGTCGGTCACCTCGATCGGGGGCAGTAGCTCCGCGAGGCCGCGGACCACCGTGGACTTGGCCGTGCCCTTCTCGCCCCGGACCAGCACACCGCCGATGGCGGGCGAGACCGCGTTGAGCAACAGCGCGAGCTTCAGATCCTCCATGCCGACGATCGCCGCGAACGGATAAGCCGCCTGATAACGCACAGTCACGTAACGCCTTTCCCGGGGTTGCCTCGCCCAGTCTGGTCCAGACGGCAGCCGGAGTCTCCTGGCTCCCGGATCGTCGCTCGCCCTAGCCTTCCCGCCGCGTCGTCGCGGCAGTGGCGTCCATAGGGGTCACTCCTCGGTTACAGTTGCGGGTCAGCCCCGGTTTCACACCGGTGTTCCTCCGCGTACCGCCGTTGACCAGCATCGTACATCGCGGCCGTGATTAGCCATCCGACCGAGGAGCAAAGATGCGAACCGGTACACTGACGGGCGTCGTTCGACTGATATCCAAAGACACAAGTGGCCTGGCCAAACCGAACGGAGCATGCATGCCAAGTGAACCCCTATCGCGCGTGCTGGTAACAGGGGGTGCTGGCTTTATCGGACGGCGGGTGGTCCGCGGGTTGCTGGATGAGGGCTACCCGGTCACGGTCCTTGACCACCAGGCCTTTCCTGATCCGGCGGTGCGATCGGTCACGGGGGACATCTGTGATCGCGGGGTATGCGAATCAGCTGTGACCGACGACACTTCCACGATCATTCATCTCGCGGCCCTGACTTCGGTGCTCAGGTCCGTTCACGACCCGGTCATCACCCACCAGCTGAACGTCGACGTCACCGCCCGGTTGCTTGAGCTATCCCGCGAACACAATGTGGAGTCGTTCCTGTTCGCCTCCACGAACGCGGTAGTCGGCAACGCGGGAAGCGCCGTTATTTCCGAAACGACACCGCTCCGTCCGCTGGTGCCCTACAGCGCCACCAAGGCCGCGGCCGAGATGCTGCTGAGCGCCTACGCCAACTGCTACGGCATCAAGTGCGCGGCCATGCGGTTCTCCAACGTGTACGGCCCCGGCATGGAGTCCAAGGACAGCTTCGTTCTCCGGCTGATGCGCGCCGCCCGCGACGAGCATGGCGTGGAGGTCCGCGGCGACGGCACGATGCAGCGCGACTTCGTGCACGTGGACGACTTGGTGCAGGGCATTTTCGCCGTGTGGCGCTCAGGGCATACCGGGCCGGTGATCCTCGGTTCGGGAACCTCGGTTTCGGTCGGCAATATGGTGGAAGTAGCTAGGGAAGTTACCGGCTCGCCGATCCCCGCCGCGTTCGCGAGCGTGGGCGACGAGGAGATGCCCGCGGTCATCCTCGACATCTCACTGGCCCGGTCGCTGGGCTACAACCCGCGGATGAGTCTTGTGGAAGGACTGAAGACGGTATGGCCGGAGTTTCGTCCATGACGGCGGGATACGCGCCTCGGGCTGACTACGCCTCACCAGCGGACATCGCGATTGATGACGCTGCCCTAGCGCAACTGCACAAGGCGTATGGCACCCGGGTGACCTCGCTGCCGCCGGTGGCGATCGTCATAGCCGCCTACAACGAGGAGGGCTCGGTCGGCCCGGTCGTCGAGGCGCTCCCCCGGTCCTACTGCGGGCTTGACGCCGACGTGATCGTCGTCGCCGACGGCTGCCAGGACGCGACCGCCAAGGAGTCTGACGCCGCTGGCGCCATCGTCGCCGACGTGCCGGTGAACCGCGGGCAGGGCGCGGCGCTGCGGCTCGGTTACCGCATCGCCCGCGAGGGCGGCGCCAGCTACATCGTCACCACGGACGCCGACGGACAGTACAACGCGGCCGAGATCCCGACCATGCTGCAGCCGATCATCGACGGCCGCGCTGACTTCGTGACCGGCTCGCGGCGGCTGGGCTCCCAGGAGAGCAAGGACCCGATCAGGACCGCGGGCACGCTGTTCTTCGCCCGGCTGGTGTCGCTGCTCACCGGGCAGTCGATCAGCGACACGACGTTCGGCATGCGGGCGATGCGCGCGGAGGTGACCGGGGTGGTGCGGCTGGAGCAGCCGCAGTACCAGGCCTCGGAGCTGCTGATCGGCGTCATCACGCACGGCTTCCGCGTGCTCGAGGTACCCGCCACCATCCACCGCCGCACGGTCGGTGAGTCCAAGAAGGGCTCCAACCCGCTGTACGGCCTGCACATCCCGGGCGTCAACAACCTCTTCTACGGCGCCCGCTTCATGCGGGTGGTGCTCCGCACCTGGTTCCGGGAGCGGCGCAGGCGCTAGGCTCTCGTCCGGTCACAGTGGAAACCTGCCGTCGTCCCGCGACGGTACGTTTCCACTGTGACCGCGCGACGTGGTGGACTGAGGGACGGCGGGTCCGGCGTCGGCCACGTGGCTGCCCTGCGGGTGCGGGACATGCAGGTCGGGGCCGGCGCCCTCGGCGGTGGCCGCCGCGCGGGCGGCGGACAGCGGGGAGCGCTCGGCGAACAGCACATAGTGGAAGATCACGAACCGCAGGACGAACGTGACGAGGTTGGCGCACAGCCACACGAAGTCGACCCACAGCACATGCTTGGCGCCGTGCAGGTGCATCCAGCTGGCTGAGTGATACGCGAAGTGGTTCGCCAGGGTCAGGACCACGATCACCATGGCGGAGATGACCCAGAACGGCAGGGTTTCCCGCAGCACGTCCGGGCGGCCCTTGCGCTCCCAGGCCCAGCGGCTAAGGATGTAGCTGACGACGGCGCCGGCAAACCAGGCCAGCAGCGCGGCAGGCGTAGCGGTCAGGTGAAACACCGCATCACAGAGTGTGAGCATGATCTCAGTCGCGGCGAGTGACGCGATCGCAACCACGACGAACCGGGTGAAACGCTTCCCGACCCTGCCTTGCAGACGGTTCCAAAGCGGCGCTATGAGCTTATTCTCCGACAGAGTCATTGATTTCCCCAGATCGCCGACCGACCATAGTCGAGCACCCGCACGGTTACATACGTTACCCCGAGACCGCGCCGTTACGTGTTCCGGCCGGTGAGGAAGGAACTGAAGATGAGGATCCTGGTCCTGGGTGGAGACGGCTATCTTGGCTGGCCAACGGCGTTGCACCTTTCCGAGCAAGGCCACCAGGTCGCGGTCGCCGACAACTTCGCCCGGCGCGCTGGTACGACAGTGAGCTAGGGGTGGATTCCCTGGTTCCTATCGAGCCGCTGCAGGCCAGGATCGCCGCCTGGCAAGAGCTCACCGGCCAGGAGATCGGCTGTTATATCGGCGACCTGTGCGATCCGGTGTTCACTTACCGGATGATCCGGGAATTCCGTCCGGATTCGGTGGTGCATTACGCGGAGCAGCGCGCGGCGCCGTACTCCATGATCGACCGGGCCCACGCCGTCTACACGCAGCAGAATAATGTGCTGGGCACATTGACCCTCTTGTACGCGATCGCGGAGATAGACCCGGCTATTCATCTGGTCAAACTCGGGACAATGGGTGAATACGGCACGCCCAACATCGACATCGAGGAAGGCTGGCTAGACATCGAGCACAACGGGCGCCACGACCGGGTGCTGTTCCCCAAGCGGCCTGGCTCCTTCTACCACCTGTCCAAGGTGCACGACAGCCACAACATCGAGTTCGCCTGCCGGGCCTGGGACCTGCGCGCCACCGACCTGAATCAGGGCGTGGTGTACGGGCAGCAGACACCGGAAACCGCCCGGGATGACCGGCTGGCGACCCGGTTCGACTATGACGCGGTGTTCGGCACCGTGCTGAACAGGTTCGTCGTTCAAGCGGTCATCGGGCATCCGCTGACGGTGTACGGCACGGGCGGCCAGACCAGAGGGCTGATCGACATCAGGGATACGGTGCGCTGCGTCGAGCTGGCCTGCGAGAGCCCGGCCCAGCGCGGCGAGTTCCGGGTGTTCAACCAGATGACCGAGTCCATGTCGGTGCGGGAGATCGCCGCGACGGTCGCGAAGGCGTACCCGGGTGCGGTCACGATCGAGAACCTGGATAACCCCCGGGTCGAGGCGCCAGAGCACTATTACAACGTGGTGCACTCTGGCCTCGGCGATCTGGGGCTTGAGCCTCATCTGCTGTCCGACACGCTGATCGACTCGCTCTTCGAGGTCGCCAAGAGCCACGCGCACCGGGTGCGCCCGGAGGCGCTGCGGCCGACGGTGAACTGGCGGATGCCGTAACGTCGGCCGCGGCGCCTCGATCGCGTCAGTCCGGCGGGAACGGCCTCAGTTCCATGGCTCCGCGGCGGGCGAGCGGATGTTTGGACGCCACCTCGATCGCCTCGTCGAGGTCGGCGCACTCGAGCATGTCGTAGCCCACCATCAGCTCCTTGGTCTCGGCGAACGGCCCGTCGGAGACCAGCACCTCGCCGCCGCGTACCCGGACGGTGGTGGCGTTCGCTGGCTGAAGGGGGCTGCCGTCCAGCCGCACGCCGCGGCCGTCCATCTCCCCGACCCAGTCCTCAATGGGCATAGCGCCCTTTCCCTCGGCGGGGTCGACGGACTCGTCGAAGCAGACCAGCATCATGTATTTCACGATTCCTCCTGTACGGTTTCCTGCCATAGCGACGAACGGGATCAGGGCGAATGGACAGCAACGACACCAGGACCGCGATCAGCGCGGCATTCCGCCAGGAGTGGGGCCGTGTCGTGGCGGCGCTCATCAGCATGACCGGCGACTGGGATCTCGCTGAGGAATGCGCGCAGGAGGCGTTCGCCCGGGCGCTGCGGACCTGGCCACGCGATGGCATTCCGGACCGGCCAGGCGGGTGGCTGGTCACCACGGCGCGCAATCGCGCGGTCGACGTGCTGCGCCGCCGAGCCAACGAGTCCGCGAAGCTGCGCGAGGTCGCGCTGCTGTCGTCCTCCGCCGCGCCCATGGACGACAGCGGGATCACCGACGACCGGCTGCGGCTGATCTTCACCTGCTGTCACCCCGCCCTCGCACTCGACGCCCGGGTCGCGCTGACGCTCCGGACCCTGGCCGGGCTCACCACCGCCGAGATCGCCCGCGCGTTCCTGGTATCCGAGCAAACCATGGCCAAACGCCTCGTCCGGGCCAAGGGCAGGATCCGCGGCGCGGGGATCCCTTACCGGGTACCGCCCGCCCACCTGCTGGCCGAGCGGACCACCGGCGTGCTGGCGGTGCTGTACCTGCTGTTCAACGAGGGCTACGGCGCGACCGCCGGCCAGGACCTGCTCAGGCCAGACCTGTGCGGCGAGGCCATCCGCCTGAGCCGGATCGTGTGTGAGCTAATGCCCGGCGAAGCCGAGGCCAGCGGCTTGCTGGCGCTGATGCTGCTGCACGACTCACGGCGCGATGCCAGGACCGATGCCGCCGGGGAGCTGGTGCCGCTGGAGGACCAGGATCGGGCCCGGTGGGACCAGGCCAAGATCACGGAAGGCCGCAGTCTGCTCGCCGCCGGCCCAGCTTCCGGCCAGTACCAGATCCAGGCCGCCATCGCCGCTTGCCACGTGTCGGCCGCCACCCCGTCGGACACCGACTGGCGGCAGATCGCCCGGCTGTACGGAGAGCTCGCCGAGGTCGCGCCGTCACCGGTGGTCGAGTTGAACCGGGCGGTCGCGATCGGGATGGCCAACGGCCCGGTCGCCGGGATCGAACTGGTCGACACGCTGACGGCGTCCGGCCAGCTGGCCGGCTACCACCTGCTGCCCGCTACCCGCGCCGACCTGCTACGCCGTCTCGGCCGTCACAACGAGGCGGCCGACTACTATCGGGAAGCACTGGACCTGACCAGGACCGACGCCGAACGCCGCTTCCTGTCCAAGCGTCTCGCCGAGGTGACAAGAACATGAACGTGCCGATCTGGATTTGCGCGACGTGCGGCAATCACAGCCTCCGGGACGACGCGTGCGTTATC
>JBEKHI010000159.1:0-16873 GCA_050012355.1 Streptosporangiaceae bacterium
GGAGCCGTCCGGGAACGGCATCGCGGTGGCGTCCCCGGTCATCGCCTCGGCAGCCGCACCGGCCGGTGCCTCGCCCTCGTCGCGCATCGCGGCGAACATTCCCGCTACCGGACCGAGCTCGGCGAAGTCGTGGTCGAACGCGACCACGTGCGCCCCCCGCCGGTAGACCTCGAACGAGTGCCGTCCGCCCCCGCACCCAAGATCAAGCACCCGATCCCCGCCCCCCACGGGAAACCGCGAGAAATCCACCGTCAGCACAGCCCGCCCGCCCCGCCCGCCCCGCCTGCCGCCTCGGTCGATGTGACATCGACCGGGTTAGAGCGCGGTCGATGTGACATCGACAGCGCTCGCGCGGCGCGGTAGTGGGTCTCGGTGGCCGCCGCGACGGCTTGCCAGGTGTAGCGGGCAGTGACGCGCTGGAGACCACGGCCGGCGTAGCGGTCGCGGAGGGTGGGCTGATCTAGCAGCTTTCGCAGGGCGGCGGCTAGCTCTTCGGCGTCGCCGGGTGCCACCTGGATGGCCGCGTCCCCGGTGACCTCGGGCAGCGCGCCCGCGCGGCTGACGATCAACGGGGTCCCTGACGCCAGGTGCTCGACCGCTGGTAGCGAGAATCCCTCGTATACCGACGGGACCACCGCGACCTGCGCGGAGGCGAGCAGCTCGGCGTAGGCGGCTTCCGGTAGGCCGTACTGGAACGAGATCCGGTCGCTCAGCTCGGCCGCCAGCTTGCGGGTCTCTTCCGATGGCTTGCCCACCACGATGAGGTGGATATCGCGTTCTGTGGTCAGCTTGGCGACCGCTCGTAGGAGGGTGGGCAGCCCCTTGAGCCTCGAGTCCGCGCTGGCCACGGTGACGACCCGGCCCGGCACCCGTTCACCGCGCGGGTGAAAGACCCGCGTATTAACACCGAGTGGCACGATCGCTACGTTATCAGGACTTATTCGGAAATCGCGGCATATGTCGGCACGAGAGGAGGCCGATACCGTGACGATCGGCGAGCCGCTTTCCGCCAGTCTCCTGGCGACTCGGGCCTGCATGCGCACGAAGCTATACCACCGTCGTTTTGATAGTGAAGAAAGCCCGTGCGACGCGGCTAGGTCGATACGGCGGTCCACGCTGATCGGGTGGTGGATGCTGGTCACCAGCGGCAGTCCGAGCGAGCGGACACCGAGCATGCCGTAGCCGAGGCCCTGGTTGTCGTGCACCACGTCGAAGGCGTGCGGCCGCAGTCGCAGCGCTCGCAGTGCGCGAAACGAGAAGGTCAGTGGCTCAGGGAACGCGCCGCCCCACATCATCGCGACCTCGGCCATGTCGGTCCAGTCCCGGATCTCGCCCCACTCCGGGGTGCGGAACGGGTCGGCATCCCGGTACAGGTCCAGGCTGGGCACCTCGCGCAGCACCGGACCGGGGTCGAGCTCGGGATACGGCTGGCCTGAGTAGACCTCGACCCGATGCCCGAGGGCCGCCAATTCGCGGCTCAGATGACGAACATAAACTCCCTGGCCGCCCGAATGCGGCTTGCTGCGGTACGACAGCAACGCGATACGGAGCGGGGAAGGCACCTCTGAAGCATACTTACATGCCATGGGGACGCGGCACTTTCTCCGGCGCTACGCGTTCGCGTGGGTATACCTGGTGTTGTTCCTGCTCACGCAGATCAGCTACGTGCGGCTTGATGCCCGCGACCAGGTGTCGTTCACCGCTTGGGCCAGCACCAGCGTGGCCAATCTGAAGACCGATCCGATCGGCTGCCTCGTCGTCTCGGCCTTCGTGACCGGCGCTAACCCGTGGGTGTGGCTGGTGCTGATCGGGGTGGCGCTGGTCGCGGCCTGCCAGGTGGCGGGTAACCGGCGGACGATCATCGCCTGCGTGGCGGGGCATGTGGTGGGCACGCTGGTCAGCGAGGGGATCGTGGCCTACCGGGTGCACGTGGGGCAACTGCCCCTGGCGGACAACCACCTGACCGACGTGGGCCCGTCGTACGTGGTGGTGGCGGCGCTGGTGCTGACGCTGATCTGGCCGGGCCTGGCGTTCCGCGCGCTGGCGCCCCGGGCGTTGGCCGCGGCCGACCTGGTGATCCTGATCTTCCCTGGCGGTATCTTCGGCGGGCTCGCCCAGCTGAACGTCTCCGCGATCGGGCACCTCACCTCGATCGTGACGGCTAGCGGTTACGCGCTCGCGTCAGCCTACGTGGCCCACCGCCAGACCGATCAGGTAGGTAATGGTGGCAGCCCCGGTGCCGAGCCCGAGCTGCCTGACGGCCCCGCGCCAGAAGGGCCGCCCGGCTAGCCGGGCCACCACGCCGCCTCCCCCCACCGCCGCGATCGCGGCGAGTACCAGTGAGAGCCACAGCAGGTGCAGGCCAGCCAGGTACGGCAGCAGCGGGATGACCGCGCCGACCGCGAAGCACAGCAGCGACGCGCCCGCCGCCAGGTACGGCGAGGGCAGCTCACTGGGGTTGACCCCGAGCTCCTCCATGGAGTGGACCGCGAGTGCCTTCTCCGGGTTCTGCGAGATCTCGGCCGCCGCCTGCCGCGCCGTTGCCGCGGATACGCCGCGGGCGCGGAGCATCCCGGCCAGCTCGGCCTGCTCGGCAACCGGGTTGTTCTCGAGTTCGTCTCGCTCCTTGGCCACCTCGGAGTAGATGAGCTCGTTCTGCGAGGAGACCGAGACGTACTCTCCGGCCGCCATCGAGAACGCGCCCGCCGCCAGGCCCGCGAGACCGGTGAGGATGATCGTGTGCGGCGACACTCCGCCGCCGCCGACACCGGCGATTAGAGATACGTTAGTTACCAGGCCGTCCATGGCGCCGAAGACAGCCGGACGTAGCCACCCGCCCGACACGTCGCGGTGCTGATGGCCGTGCGCCTCGGCGCGGTGTTCATGCTGGTCTGTAGTCATGAGATCGTCTAACAGTTATGGTAACCGGTGAGGAACGGAGGCCAAGTCCGTGCATCAGGTTGTGATTGCGATCACCGTGTATGCGATCGTTTTCGCAGCCGAGTTGCCGGACAAGACGGCCATCGCCGGGGTGGTCCTAGGGACCAAGTACCGACCCTCCTGGGTGATGACCGGGGTGGCGGCCGCCTTCGCCTTGCACGTGGGGCTCGCCATCGGCATCGGCTCGCTGCTCGCCCTGCTGCCGCACCGGCCGCTTGAGGCTATTGTCGCGAGCCTGTTCATCTTCGGCGCGTTCGCTTTGCTGCGCGGACAGCATGGTAAGGACGAGGAGACGCCGGACAGCGAGCCGGGTTTCTGGCGAGTCGCGGGTACCAGCTTCGCGCTTATCGCGGTGGCTGAGTTCGGTGACCTGACGCAACTGGTGACCGCGAACCTGCAAGCCCATTATAACGACCCGCTGGCCGTTGGCCTCGGCGCGTTCCTCGCGCTGGTGTCCGTGTCCGCTATCGCGGTGGTCGGCGGCCGGACGCTGATGCGGTTCATCCCCATCAAGTGGCTGGTCCGGGGCGCCGCGGTGGGAATGCTTGTGCTGGCAGGCTTCAGCGTGGCTGGGGCAATCCGGGGTTAACCTGATCCCCGTGACACCAATACACGCACCTCACGGCACCACGCTGACGTGCAAGGGCTGGCCCCAGGAGGCCGCCATGCGGATGCTGATGAACAACCTCGACCCCGAGGTCGCCGAGCATCCCGACCAGCTGATCGTCTATGGCGGCTCGGGGCGCGCCGCCCGGTCCTGGCCGGCGTACCACGCGATCGTGAACACCCTGCGGGAGCTCACGGCCGACGAGACGCTGCTCGTCCAGTCCGGCAAGCCGGTGGGGGTGCTGCGCACCCATGAGTGGGCGCCCCGGGTGCTGATCGCGAACTCGAACCTCGTCCCGCAGTGGGCGAACTGGGATGAGTTCCGCCGCCTCGAACAGGCCGGGCTCACCATGTACGGGCAGATGACCGCGGGCTCCTGGATCTACATCGGCACCCAGGGCATCCTGCAAGGCACCTACGAGACGTTCGCCGCCATCGCTGCCAAGCGCTTCGGCGGCTCGCTGTCCGGCACGATCACGCTGACCGCGGGCCTGGGCGGCATGGGCGGCGCGCAGCCGCTCGCCATCACGATGAACGGCGGCGTGGCGATCTGCGTGGATTGTGACGCGTCCAGGATTCAGCGCCGGATCGAGCAGGGCTACCTGGACGAGAGCGCGGACGATATCGACGACGCGGTCCGGCGGGCGGTAGCGGCCCGTGACGAGGGAATTCCGCTGTCCATCGGGCTGCTCGGAAACGCGGCCGATGTGCTGCCCGCGCTGCTCGCGATGGGCGCACCGATGGACGTGGTGACCGACCAGACCTCGGCGCACGACCCGCTGACCTACCTGCCGCAGGGAGTGTCGTTCGAGGACATGGCGGCGCTGCGGGCCGAGGACCCCGAGGGGTTCATCCGGCGGGCCCGCGAGTCGATGGCCGCCCATGTGGCGGCGATGGTCGGCTTCCAGGACGCCGGCGCCGAGGTGTTCGACTACGGCAACTCGATCCGCGGCGAGGCCGAACTGGCCGGGTACTCGCGGGCGTTCGCGTTCCCCGGCTTCGTGCCGGCCTACATCAGGCCGCTGTTCTGCGAGGGGAGGGGGCCGTTCCGCTGGGCGGCGCTGTCCGGCGATCCGCGGGACATCGCGGTCACTGACCAGGCGGTGCTCGACCTGTTCCCGGAGAATGAGTCGCTGGCCCGGTGGATCAGGCTGGCCGGCGAGAAGGTGAAATTCCAGGGGCTGCCCGCACGGATCTGCTGGCTCGGATACGGCGAGCGGGACAAGGCGGGCGTCCGGTTCAACGAGCTGGTCGCGTCCGGCGCGATCTCCGCTCCGATCGTGCTCGGCCGGGACCACCTGGACACCGGCTCGGTCGCGTCGCCGTACCGCGAGACCGAGGCGATGGCCGACGGCTCAGACGCGATCGCCGACTGGCCATTGCTCAACGCACTGGTCAACACCGCCTCCGGCGCGACCTGGGTGTCGATCCACCACGGCGGTGGCGTCGGGATCGGCCGGTCCATCCACGCCGGGCAGGTATGCGTCGCCGACGGCACGCCGCTGGCCGGTGAGAAACTCCAGCGCGTGCTGACCAACGACCCGGGCACCGGCGTGATCAGGCACGCCGACGCGGGCTACCCGGCGGCGGAGGAACTGGCCGACCGCGCGGGCCTGCGGGTCGCGATCGATCCGCAGCCCGAGTGACCCGCTGGCACGCGGAGCAGGCCTGGCTGACGGGCGGGGGGCTGGCCCGTGACGTGCTGATCGAGGCGTCTGGCGATCGGTTCACCTCCGTTGTCCCCGGTGCCGACTGCCCGCCGGACGCCATCGCGCTGCGCGGGCTGACCTTGCCGGGCCTGGCGAACGCCCACTCGCACGCCTTCCACCGCGCGCTGCGCGGGGTGGCGGCCGGCGGTGACTTCTGGGCCTGGCGGACGGTCATGTACTCCGTCGCGGAGCGGCTCGATCCGGATAGCTACTACCGGCTCGCCCGCGCCGTCTACGCGGAGATGGCGCTGGCGGGCATCTCGTGCGTGGGGGAGTTCCACTACCTGCACGACGGGTCCAACGAGTTCGGGTACCGGCTGATCGAGGCGGCGCGGGACGCCGGGCTCCGGATCACGCTGCTCGACACCTGCTACCTGACGGCGGGCCCGTCGGGCGAGCCGCTGACCGGCCCACAGCTCCGGTTCAGTGACGCCTCCGTGGATGAATGGGCTCGCCGGGTGTCGGACTTCGGCGAGGTGCCCGCGTACGCCCGGCTTGGCGCGGCGATCCACTCGGTGCGTGCGGTCCCGTTCGACGCCATGCGGGTGGTGGCCGGCTGGGCGGCCGATCGCGCCGCGCCGCTGCACGCGCACCTGTCCGAGCAGCCAGCCGAGAACGCGGCGTCGCAGGCGGCCTACGGCCGCACCCCGGCCCAGGTGCTCGCCGACGCCGGGGCGCTCGGCCCCCGGTCCACGATGGTGCACGCCACGCACCTGACCGACGCGGATATCCGGCTGCTGGGCGGATCGCAGACCACCTGCTGTTTCTGCCCGACGACCGAGGCTGATCTGGGCGATGGCATCGGACCGGCGGCGGCGCTGGCCGCCGCGGGAGCGCCGCTGTCCCTCGGTTCGGACAGCCACGCCGTGATCGACATCCTCACCGAGGCCCGGCTGCTCGAATGGGGCCAGCGGATGGCCTCGGGCCGGCGCGGAGTGTTCGACGCGGACGCCCTGACGATGGCCGCCACCTCGGCCGGCCACGCCTGCCTAGGCTGGCCCGACGCTGGCGAGATCACCCCCGGCGCCCATGCCGACCTGGTAACCATCGCGCAGGACACGGTCCGCACCGCGGCCGCGCCCAGTCCCGCACTCGCACTCCGGCCCGGCCTCGCAGACGCGGCCGCGCCCGGTCCTGCGCCCGCGCCCGGTCCCGCAGACGCCCAGCTTGCCCAGACCATCCTCACCGCGACGTCGGCAGATATCCGAAATGTCGTGATAAGCGGGCGCGAGATCGTCCGAGATGGCCGTCACCTGCTCGTCGACGATGTCCCCGGCGAGCTGACCGCCGCCATCGGAGCCGTGTTCGGCTAGTAAGCCGGCGCGCTGGGGCCTGCAGCCCGAGGATGTCCGCTATGTCGGGACTGGCCACCCTTAATGCGGCTTCTACAGTGCCGTCGATGGCCCATCGATGGCGTCCTGGGCCCAGTAATGGGCCATCGACGGCGTTGTAGAAGCTCCCTGACGTGGCGATATGCACCTTATGTTGGCTTTTGCTCATCAGGGTGTACGCGTCGCCGGGTAACATTCCGTCCAATTGCCGGGGCGAGGTTGCCGCCGTTCAACGGGAGGAGGCAGGTGATGCTGCCGGGTTGGAAGGCGGTGATGGGAAAGGCGGCCTACGGCCTCGCCTGCGTCGCGGCGGTCTTGGGGCTGGTCACCAGCGGGTTCGCGTACTACGCGACGAACACCGCGGAGACCTTCGGCACCTCGAGAGTGCTGGCCGGCGGCCCGTCGACCGGGGCGATGAACATCCTGATCATGGGCCTGGAGTCACGCACCTACTGGAATGGGACCCCGCTTGACCACCATCTCCAGTACATGCTGAATCTCGGGTCAATCGGTGGCGAGGAGACCAACACCCTCATCCTCATGCACATCTTCGCCGGCGGGCACAAAGCGGTGGCCTTCTCCATCCCCCGTGACGACTATGTCACGATGTACGGGACCCTTGGCTACTCGGGAACCCCGGCGCAGAACAAGATTGACGACGCCTACAACGCCGCGATGCAGCAGGAGCTGATCAACGACCGGTCGCAGCACCCGAACTGGACGTCGGCGGAGGACAACCTCGACGCGAACCAGTCTGGCCAGCAGGCCGAGGTCGATACGGTCGAGGCGCTGACCGGGGTCACCATCAACAAGTTCGCTGAGCTCAACCTGATCGGCTTCTATGAGCTCGCTGACGCGTTCCGCGGCGTCGAGGCGTGCATCAACAGCTGGCCGGGTGGCGATGGTGTCGGGCCGGGAGGGAACCTGTCCGATCCGGTCTCGTACAACTCAGACGAGGGTCAGGATGCCGGTTCCGGCTTCGCGGGGAAGGCGGGCCTGCAACACCTGAGCCCGGTGCAGACGCTGGAGTTCGTCCGGCAGCGGCACAACCTGCCCGAGGGCGACATCGACCGGACCGAGCGCCAGCAGGCGGTCCTTGACTACGTGCTTTTCCAGCTGAGGCACGAGGGAGTGCTCTCCGACCTCGGCAAGCTCGGCTCACTGGTGAACGTCGCGAAGGCATACATGCAGGTCAGCGGGGGCTGGAACCTGCTGGAGTTCGCCGCGGAGATGAACGCGCTGACCTCGCACAACCTGACCTTCTACACGCTGCCCAGCACCCCGGGCCCCGACGTTTCTGGCATCGGGGACGTGAACGATGTCAATGTCGCTCAGATCCAGGCCCAGGTCCAGCAGGCGTTCAACGCTCCGGTCGCGTCCAGCGCAGCCCAGCCCAGAGTCGGCACCACGAAGCAGGCAGCCGCGGTGCCGCCCGCCTCCGATGTCACCGTGGATGTGTACAACTCCGGTCAGACACCGGACCTGGCGGGAGACTTGTCAGCGGCGCTGGTCAAGAAGGGCTATCGGGCGGGCGCCGTGGCGGAGTACCCGACGGCGCTACCACTGACCACGATCACGTACGGGACGGGTGCGGCGGCCCAGGCCAACGCTGAGGTGATCGCCAAGGACCTTGGCCTGACCGCGACGGCGAGTTCCTCGGTCGCGGCGGGGCACGTGCAGGTCATCCTCGGCGCATCCGTCACGGCCCTGCCGGCTAGCCTCAGCGCCCAGCCGACGGCCTCGCCGAGCAGCACAAGCACCGCCACCACTGGCAACACCGCCAACACTGGCAACACTAACGTGAACACCGCGACGACACCGCTGGAGAAGCAGGCGCAGGCCGAGTACGGCATCCCCTGCGTGTACTGAGCATCTCCAGGCCGGGACGCCACTACGCCGTCGGCGCAGATATCCGATATGTCGTGATAAGCGGGCGCGAGATCGTCCGGGATGGCCGTCACCTGCTCGTCGAGGGCGTCCCCGGTGAGCTATCCGCAGCCATCGGAGCCGCGCTCGATCAGTGAGCGGGTTCGCGAACCGGGCATCCGCACCATTTCGCCCTGTTGTCGCGCTCGGCGATTCTGGTCAGTGCTGCATTACCCGGACAAGAGTGCGGGTAATGCAGCACTGACCAGAATCATTCGAACATATAGGCAATCGCGACGACCGACGCAACCGGTCGATAACATGTCAAACTGGTCAGCTGTCGAGATCAGCCGCACCAACCAGGAAAGCCGCCCTCGGGGGCCGTGCTCGAAGGCGATCGATGAGTCATCGACATCCCTTGGGGCCGCAGTCCTCGGGTAACGGAGGGCAACCATGTTGACCATCTGCTGCACGCTGCGTAACGATCGGGTGGAGTAGGGGGCTCGCAAGAGCGTGGCGGGGAAGAATTACCGATCGTGACTGCTAACACGGGGGCGCGCAGCACGCTGATCACCCGTATCGGCGAGCTGGTGACAAATGAAGGCGGCTTCGCCACGATCGAGAACGCCGCGCTGGTGATCGAGGGAGACCGGGTCGTCTGGACGGGCCCGGCGAGTAGGGCGCCCGCCGCCGACAGCGTGGTCGACGCGGGCCGGCGCGTGGTACTACCTGGGTTCGTCGACTCGCACGCGCACCTGGTGTTCGGCGGCGAGCGGAGCGCCGAGTTCGCCGCGCGGATGGCGGGCCAGTCATACCAGGCGGGCGGCATTCGTACCACGGTCGCCGCTACCCGGAACGCGACGGATTCCCGGCTGCGCGCGCGGCTGCACCGGCTCGCCGGGGAGATGCTCAGGCAGGGGACCACCACCTTCGAGTGCAAATCCGGCTACGGGCTGACCGTGCGGGACGAACAGCGCGCCCTCGTCCTAGCCAAAGAGGTCACGCCGGAGACCACCTACCTGGGCGCGCATGTCATCCCTGACGAGTACGCCGACGACCCCGACGGCTACGTCGCGCTGGTCTGCGGGCCGATGCTGGATGCCTGCGCGGAGCACGCCAAGTGGGTGGATGTGTTCTGTGAGACGGGCGCGTTCGGTGCGGACCAGGCACGCGCCGTTATGGTCGCTGGAAAAGGCAAGGGCCTGCAGCCCCGGGTGCACGCCAGCCAGCTCGGGCCGGGGCCGGGGATCCAGCTCGCGGTTGAGGTGGGGGCGGCGTCGGCGGACCATTGCACGTTCGCTACCGACGCCGACGTGGCCGCCCTCGCGTCATCGGACACGGTCGCGACGCTGCTGCCCGGTGCGGAGTTCTCGACGCGGCAGCCGTATCCGGACGCCAGGCGGCTGCTCGACGCGGGCGTCACGGTGGCGCTCGCCACCGACTGCAATCCCGGGACCTCCTACACCACGTCCATGGCGTTCTGCGTGGCGATGGCGGTGCGGGACATGCGGATGACGACCGCCGAGGCGGTCTGGGCGGCGACGGCGGGCGGTGCCCGCGCGCTGCGCCGCGACGACGTGGGCCGGCTCGTGCCGGGGGCACGGGCCGACCTCGTGGTGCTGGACGCGCCGTCGCACGTCTACCTGGCCTACCGGCCGGGAGTCCCGCTGGTCACGTCGGTCTGGCGGGACGGCGTTAACGTGTACCGGCCCGAGTGACGCAGCAGCGGCGAGCCGGATTCGGCGACGTACGCCACGTTAGCCACGGAACCGATTACCAGCAGGTGATCGCCCGCGGTCACTAGCCGCGAGACCCGGCACTCAACCGCCGCCAGCCCGCTGGACGGTATCAGCGCGCCGGACAGCTTCCCCCGGTCATGCGGGACGTCGGCCAGCATCAGCCGCGCACCCGGCCGCCCTGCGGCGGAAAAACGTCCGGCCAGCATCTTCTGCGACGCCGCCAGCAACGTCACGGCGAACCGCGAGAGGCCGCGTCCGAAAACCTCGGCCGGATACGACTCCGCCATCAGCGCGACGGCCACCAGCGGCGGCTCGGCTGACAGCGGCAAGAACGCCGAGACCGTGACGCCGATGTCGTCACGGTCATCGGCGAACGTGACCAGCGTGACGCCGGACGCCCACTGTGCGAGGGCGCTCAGGAGATCTTCCACAGCCCCGGCAGCATCAGCGGCCCGGCCGGAGGCAGCCCCGCGGCGGCGGCCAGCTGGGAGAACGTTCCCCAGCCGTCGAACAGCCGCGCGGCCGCCGGATGGGTCTCGCTCGACTCGGGTGTCCGCAACTGGTCAAGCGGCGACACCCGCGGGTACAGCCGGGCCGGTGCCGACGCGGGCAGCCCGCCGCGCTTGCGCGCGATCGCCAGGGCGTCACGCAGCCCGCCGGTCTCGTCGGCCAGCCCGTTGGCCACCGCGTCCACGCCGGTCCACACCCGGCCGCGGGCGAGTTCGTCCACCCGGTCCAGCGGCAGCCGCCGTCCCGACGCGACCTTCTCGGTGAAGTCCGTGTAGATCGCGTCCAGCCAGGTGTTGATCCGCGCCCACTCGTCCTCGCTGAACGGCCGGGAGGCGGAGAACATCGTCCCGAGCGAGCCGCCCTCGGTAACCGCGTCGGTCGACACTCCGACCCGGCCGAACAGTTCGGCCAGCACCGGCTTGCCCATGATCACCCCGATGGACCCGGTAATGGTCCCCGGCTGGGTGACGATCACGTCCGCGGGCATCGAGATGTAATAACCGCCGGACGCCGCCACGTCGCCCATCGATACCACCACCGGCTTGCCAGCGGCGCGGGCCCGCACCACTTCCCGCCAGATCGTGTCCGACGCCACCGCCGACCCACCAGGAGAACTTACGCGCAAAACGATGGAGCGCACTCGTTCATCGGAAACGGCGGCTCTGATCGCGGCGGTTAGGGTGTCAGACCCGATGCCGCCGCCACCGCCGAGCGGGCTCCGCGTGGCCCGGCCCTGCCGGATGGTGCCGTGCGCGTAGATAAGCGCCACGTGCGGCTCGCGGGTGGTGGTGGCGCGGCGAGGCAGTTCCGCGAGCGCGCGGGCTCGCTGATAACGCCCGACGAACAGCAGCGAGGCGTCCGAGCCGGCCTGTTTGCGGACGTCCTCGTAAACCTCGTCGCGATAACCGAGCGCGTCCACCAGGCCCTCGTCCAGCGCCTGCTTGGCCAGGAACGGCCCGCGGTCAAGCAGCGCGCGAGCCTCCTCCGGCGTCTTGCCCCGGCCCTCGGCGATCCCGGCCGCCACCTGCTCGGCGATCGACCCGGCCAGCCGCTGCGCGGTCTGCCGGGCGGGCTCGGTGAATCCGGTCTCGGTCAGCGCGTCGGCGGCGGTCTTGTACTCGTAGCGCTTGGCGGACTGGAAGTCGACGCCGGCCTTGGCTAGCGCGTCGTGGAGAAACACCTGTTCGACGCTGATCCCGGTCAGCCCGAGGGTGCCGGTCGGCTGCAGGTAGATCTTGTCGAAGGCGGTTGCCAGGTAGTACGGCAGATTGCCGCGGATGAACTCGCCGAAGCTCTCCGTCCAGGCGACGGTGAGCTTGCCTGATTCGCGAAACTTCAAGATCGCGTCACGCAGCTCCTGGACCCGGGCGAGCCCGATGCGGCTGCCGCCCACCTTCACCACGAGAGCGCGTACCCGGTTGTCTTCGCTCGCGCGTTTGAGACCGTCGAGCACGTCAAGCAGCCGAGTGCGCTTCATCGCGAGGAGCGCCGAGACCGGGTCCTGCGGCTGCCCGTCGGCTAGTCCGTCGGTAAGGTCCAGCTCAAGGATCAGCGGTCCCGTGGCGCGTTTCCGAAGCCTGGTGGTGACGTCCATGGGGTTAAGCCTAGAACGGACCTAAAGCGTGGACATCATCGTCGACGTCGCGAACGTCATGGGATCGCGCCCGGACGGCTGGTGGCGGGACCGGGCCGGCGCCGCCCAGCGGCTCTACGAACAGATCGCGGCTCTACCGGATAATCAGTATTTTCTGGTCCTGGAGGGCCAGGCGAAGGCCGCCGAGGCCCCGGACTTGCCACGGGTCAAGGTGATTAGAGCGCCTGGTTCCGGGGACGAAGCAATTGTTACGTTGGTCCGGTCTATCCCGGAAGGAGTGATTGTGGTCACAGCGGACCGGGAGCTCAGAAGGCGGTGCGAGGAAGCGGGTGCCACCGTACAGGGACCCCGCTGGCTCACGCATATGCTTCTGTTACGTAACCTTGTAATTAATCCCACCAGCTCACGCCGTCGGGAACTGATGCTAATGCTCGTGGTCGCCATCGTCCTCATTGTTTTGCTCGCCTGCTCGCTCTACGCGCTGGACCGCGCCCTCAAGGTCCTGGCCCGCGGCAGACGCCGCCGCAACGCCGCCGAGCGGCTGTTCGCCGCGGCGTCGGTGGCCGAAGAGAAGGAAAAGAAGCGCCGCTCCGCCGAAGAGAAGAGCGGGGCCCTCACCTCGGTTATGCCGGCCATCGTCGACGACAAAGGCCCCCGCAAGGTCGCGTGACGCGCGTACTGGTCCTGTCCGATACGCATGCTCCCCGGCGCTGGAAGTCTTGCCCGCCCGCGGTGGCGAAGGAGCTCAGGTCCGCTGACCTGATCCTGCACGCCGGGGACGTGTGCACGGCCTCCGTGCTGTCCGAACTCTGCGACTATGCCCCGGTCCACGCGGTGATGGGCAATAACGACGGCCCGGACGTGGCCTCCTGGGGAGCACCCGACACGCTCACTATGGACATCGAAGGCCTCACGGTGGGGATGATTCACGACAGCGGCCAGGCCACCGGGCGGCTGGCCCGGATGCGGCGCCGTTTCCCCACCGCCAGCCTGGTGGTCTTCGGCCACTCGCACATCCCGCTGCAGGACGCGGATCTGGATGGATTCGCGATCTTCAACCCCGGCTCGCCCACCGACCGCCGCCGCCAGCCGCACGGCACCATCGGCATCCTGGACATCGACGGCGGGGAACTGCGACGGACGGAGATCCGGCCGGTTACCTGAGGTCTTTGAAGTTCAGCAGGTCATAGGCGCGCAGTGCCAGCCACCACTCCGCGATGTCGTCGGTCCTGGCGATTCCCCGCCCGCTGATCTGCTCGATCTTCCGGATCCGGTACCCGAGGGTCTGCTTGTGGATGTGCAACTCGGCGGCGGCGTCACGCCACGAGCGGTCCACCCGGAGTATCACCCGCAGGGTGTTCACATAGTCGGTTCCCTGCTCGGTATCGTGCCTGATCAGCGGGGTCAGGATCCGCGACACCAGCGCCTTTGCCTCGGCGGGGGAGCGGGGCGGCAGCATCACCGACTCGTCGTCATAGCTAACCGCCCGCTGATCGCTGGCGGCGGCTACCGCCAGGGCCCAGCGGGCCTCCTGCCCGGCGTCAGGCACCCGGCCGACGGCCATGATCCCGGCACTGATCCCGATGGTGCCGGGAACGGACGCGGCCTCCGAGCCGGGCAGCACGAGGTACAGGGTCTGATCACGGTGCAGCAGCATGTGGGACACCCGGCTCGCCGCCAGGCGGCGGTGCAGCAGCGCGCCCTCGCTGGCGGCCCCCCGCATCGCGATCAGGACACTCGTCGCCAGGTCAAGCTCCAGCTCCGCGAGCTGTGCCCGCGCCTCCTGTGGCTCGATCCGCCGGTCCAGCAGCCGCGCCAGTGTGTCCGAGCCCAGCCTGCGCTGCTGTTCCTGGGCCGCGGTGAGCTTGGCGAGCTCAAGCGCGCCGCCGACCGCTACGTGCTGTAGTAGTACGGGGCTGGGCAACTGGTCACCCAGGGGCTCCACGACCAGCGCGGTCGGCTGCTCGCCCGGCATCGCGATCGCGACCGCGCAGACGGTCCCCGGCTCCGCTTCCGGCAGCCGCAGCGGGAGCATCGCGGGGAGCGCGTTGCCGTGGGCGGCGTAGCCAGCCGCGAGCTCGGCCGCGTATCCCGAGTGGTCGCCGAACAGCGAGTGCCCGGTGACCGGATCCATCACGTAGAGCCGGGCGCCGAGCTCCTCCCCGAGCCTGCGGAATAGCTCCGGTCCGGAACTGCCGGCCGCCACCGACGTCCGCAGCAGGTCATACACGCGCGACACCCGCCACAACTGCCGGGATTCCTCGCGCGCGTTGGCGTCAGCGACCGCGCGCACCACCGAGGTGAACGGGGTGCTCAACGGCACTGTCAGCACCGGTAGCGCCAGGTCATCGGCGCGCCGCAAGGCGGCTTCGACCAGCGACGGCCCGGCCAGCCCAAGTCCGATCCCGAGGCCGCTGGCGCCGCATTCGGTGAGCCGTTCGACGAACTGCACCTGCCGTGCCTCATCGTCGGGCAGACCGACGGAATTGATGAGCAGCAGCTCACCGGAACCGTGCCACTTCCAGGGCTCCGGGAGGTCGGAGGTGTGGACCCAGGTGACCTCGTGATCCAGGCCAGCACCGCCCGCGAGAAGCGAGAACCGCAGGTGCGGCAGCCGCGTGAGATCGCGGACGGTAATTGACATCGCAGCTCACGGCCGTGTTCGTGCCTCATACCTCAGTATGAGGCACACGAGGAAGCTTTGCTCACGGTCGCATTCCCCCGAGGCGGCTTGCCCCCTGATCCTGTTGCGTAACCGAATGGGAGGCGACCCGCGTGTCACACAGTGAACTGGCTAGCAGCGCGGTTCCCCCGGCGCCGATCGCCTGGCCGGCCGGGGTAAGGGCGGCGGCGTGCCTGACGTTCGACGTCGACGCCGAAGCGGCGGTGCTCACCGCGGATATCTCGGCCATCGACCGGATGACGCCGATGAGCCACCAGTCCTACGGTCCGCTGGTCGGGGTGCCCCGGATCCTCGCGGTGCTCGATCGGTACGACCTCAAGGCGACCTTCTTCGTACCCGGGTACACCGCCCACCGGTACCCCTCGGTGGTCCGGTCCATCGCCGAGGCGGGGCATGAGATCGCGCACCACAGCTATTTCCACGAGAACACGATCGGCATGGACGCCAAGACCGAGGCTGACATGCTCGACCTCGGGCTCAAGGCGCTCTGGGATGTCGCGGGGGTCCGTCCGGCTGGCTACCGGGCGCCCATGTGGGAGCTGAACTACCACACCCCGGACCTGCTGGCCGAGCGCGGCTTCCGGTACGACTCCAGCCTGATGGACTCCGACCACCCCTACCTGCTGGACGTCGGCGACGGCCGGACGCTCGCCGAGGTGCCGGTCTCCTGGGGCCTGGACGACTGGGAGCAGTACGCGTTCCTGCCCGACCTGATCGGTTCCGGCGTGATCGAGAGCCCGGCCAAGGCACTCGAGATGTGGACGCTCGAGCTGGAAGCCCTGTACCGGCTGGGTGCCGTCTTCACACTGTGCTGCCACCCGTTCCTGTCCGGCCGTCCGTCGCGCGCCGAGGCGCTGAGCCGGCTGATCGAGAAGATGCGGGCGCTGCCCGGCCTGTGGATCACCACGGTCGGAGAGGTTGCCTCGCACACCATGTCGCTCGGCCTGACCCCGCGGACCTGCCCGCGGCCCGTTCACCCGCGCGACGCCTACTGGGTACCCGCGAAGGAGGAGAAGCCATGACCTCGGTTGAGCAGAGATCGCTGGAGAAGCGGCCAGTCAAGGAGTTCGGCGCGAGGTCGGCCTTCGCGCTGTCCTTTGCCGACTTGTCGCCGATTGTTGGCATTTATACGGTTTTCGCGATCGGGCTGGTCGCGGCCGGGCCGGCCTTCCTGTGGGCCTTTCCGCTGGTGCTGATCGGCCAGCTGTTCGTGTGCGGCGTCTTCGGCAACCTGGCGTCGCGGTGGCCATTTCAGGGCAGCGTCTACGCGTGGTCACGGGAGCTGATCGGGCGCCGGTTCGGCTGGTTCACCGGCTGGGCGTACATGTGGGGTCTCACCCTCGCCATCTCGGTCCTGGCGCTCGCCGCGTCGCCGTACCTGCTGGGCGCGCTCGGTGACAACTCGCCCGGCCAGCTCACGACCGAACTGGTCGGGGTGGGGATCCTGGTGTTCGGCACCATCGCGAACCTGCTCGGCGGCCGGGCGCTCAGGGGCCTGATCTACATCGCGCTGACCTGCGAGCTTGTCGCCTCGGGAGGTATCGGCATCCTGCTGCTGATCTTCCACCGGGTGAATCCGATCTCGGTAATCTTCAACGGCGGCGGCACCGCGCACGGCGCCCACTGGCTGATCAGCGCGTTCCTGCTGCCGGTGGCGTACATCGCCTATTCGTTCATTGGTTTCGAGGCCTCGGCCTCGGTCGGAGAGGAAGTACGGGACGCCCAGCGCGCGCTCCCCAGGGCGGTTGTCCTGTCGCTGGCGACCTGCGGCGCGCTGGTCATCTTCGCCTGCCTCGGCATCCTGCTGGCGATCCCCGACCTGCCCGCGGTGCTGGCCGGCAAGGACACTAACCCGATCGGGACGACCCTGGAGCACAGCTTCGGCTCGGCGGCCG
>JBEKHI010000160.1:0-16772 GCA_050012355.1 Streptosporangiaceae bacterium
CCCTCGGTGAGCTCAAGCTCGAGGCCGAAGGTGTTGGACTCCTCGACGGTGATGACGCCTTCCTTGCCGACCTTGTCCATGGCCTCGGCGATCATCTCGCCGATCGCCGGGTCGCCGGCCGAAATGGACGCGGTGGAGGCAATCTGCTCCTTGGTCTCCACGTCCTTGGCGAGCAGCGACAGCTGCTCGCTCACTGCCTCGACGGCCGCTTCGATGCCGCGCTTGAGCGACATCGGGTTGGCACCGGCGGCGACGTTGCGCAGACCCTCGCGAACGAGCGCCTGGGCGAGCACGGTCGCCGTCGTCGTGCCGTCACCGGCAACGTCGTCGGTCTTCTTGGCTACTTCCTTGACTAGCTCAGCACCGATCTTCTCCCACGGGTCCTCGAGCTCGATCTCCTTGGCGATGGACACGCCATCGTTGGTGATCGTGGGGGCGCCCCACTTCTTCTCGAGAACCACGTTCCGGCCCTTCGGGCCGAGGGTTACCTTCACGGCGTCGGCGAGCTGATTCATGCCGCGCTCGAGGCCGCGCCGGGCGTCCTCGTCAAACGCGATCATTTTCGCTGCCATTTGGCTCCAGTCCTCCGTGGCTACGTGCGGACCGGCCGACGCCCGCGACGGACGACGCTACCCGGGGCAGTCCCTTCCTGCCTCGCGGGTCACGCCTCATCGCCCGATCCCGCCGTATGGCTAGCACTCTCATACCGAGAGTGCCAACGTCATGTTTAGCACTCTCGGCCCGAGAGTGCAAACAGGAGGGTTGTATCCCGTGATCCTGGCCCTGTGCTCGCTGCGCGCCTTTGGCTCGGGTTAGGACCCGACCGCCTCGTTGAACGCCTCGAGCGTGGGCTTGATGGCCGACGGCACCGTGACCGAGGGCGCGATCGCGTCCAGGGTCTTCAGCCCGTCGCCGGAGTTGATGATCACGGTCTCCGCCTCCGGGTCGAGCTGACCCGACGCCAGCAGCTTGCGCAGCACCGCCACGGTCACTCCGCCCGCCGTCTCGCCGAAGATCCCCTCGGTCCGCGCGAGCAGCTCGATGCCCTCGACGACCTCGGCGTCCGCCACGTCGGCGACGGCGCCGTTCGTCCGGCGCACCACGTCGAGCACGTACGGGCCGTCCGCCGGGTTACCGATGGCGAGGGACTTGGCGATGGTGTCCGGGCGCACCGGCTTGACCGCGTCCCATCCGTTCGCGAACGCCTGGGAGACCGGCGAGCACCCGCTCGCCTGGGCGCCGAACACCCGCCACGGCTTGTCCTCAACCAGCCCGAGCGAGGCGAACTCGCTGAACCCCTTGTCGATCTTGACCAGCTGGGCACCGGAGGCGATCGGCACCACGATCTGGTCGGGCAGCCGCCAGCCGAGCTGCTCGGCGATCTCGAAGCCGAGGGTCTTGGAACCCTCCGCGTAGTACGGCCGGACGTTCACGTTCACGAAGGCCCAGTCCTCGTGCTCACCGGCTAGCTCAGAGGCCAGCCGGTTGACGTCGTCGTAGTTCCCGTCGACGGTTACGAAGGTGCCGCCGTATATCGCCGTGGTCAGGATCTTCTGCAGTTCCAGGTTGGCGGGAATCAGCACCACGGAACGGATACCGGCCCGGCTAGCGGCTGCCGCGACGGCGTTCGCGAGGTTGCCGGTCGAGGGGCAGGCCAGCACCTTGAAGCCCATCTCCTGGGCGGCGGCCAGCGCCACCGCCACCACCCGGTCCTTGAACGAGTGCGTGGGGTTGCCCCGGTCGTCCTTTATCCACAGGGAGCGCATTCCGAGCGACCGGGCGAGCGTGTCGGCGCGCCACAGCTTGGTATAGCCGGGCTCGGTGGTGAGCCGGCTGGTGATGTCGGCGGGGACCGGCAGCAGCTGCGCGTAGCGCCAGATGCTCAACGGCCCGGATTCGATGTCTTCTCTGGTCAGCCGCGGGAAGTCGTAAGAGACCTCCAGCGGACCGAAACACTCGGCGCAGGCGTAGAACGGGCCGAGTTCGGAGGTGCTGCCGCACTCACGGCAGGAAAGTCCGGTCGCGTTACCGAGCTGAAGGCTGGATGATGTCACTGCGTTGGACGACACTGGGCGAGGCCTCGCTAGCCATCTTTCCCGTGGCCACCTTGACCACAGGCCGGAATTGGCACCTTCACGGGCTTGCCTCGCCTGACTGAGGTTTGCGTCTACGTGTGGTTGCCGGGGCTTCGCAGGGCCGTTCCCTCCACCCCTCTGGATGAGCAATATGAAGTTGTGCTAACCACTTTAACTCATCGTTTCCGCCTAGCCTCGTCCGGGGCGACGCACGGCTTTCAACTAACCTGCTGCCCATGAGTCAACAGGTTCTCGTCGCCTCCAACCGCGGCCCGCTGTCCTTCCGGTTCGCCGAGGACGGCTCGCTGAGCGCCAAGCGGGGCGGTGGCGGGATGGTGTCCGCGCTGACCTCCGGGCTAGGCTCGGCCGCCAGAATCTCGGACGACCCCGACGTGCTGTGGGTCTGCGCCGCCATGTCGGACGCGGATCGGGCCGCCGCGGCTGACGGCATTCAGGACGGGGAGCCGCCGGTAAAGATGCTGGACATCCCGGCCGATGTCTTCGACCAGGCCTACAACGGCATCGCGAACTCGGTGCTGTGGTTCGTCCACCACATGCTGTTCGACACACCCAACCAGCCGCGCTTCGGGCCGAAGTTCCGCGGCGAGTGGAACTCCTACCTGGCCTATAACGAGGCATTCGCCGACGCGCTCGCCGCCGGCTACCAGCCGGGCGGACGGGTGCTCGTCCAGGATTACCACCTGACGCTCGCCCCGCGGCTGCTCCGCGACCACCGGCCGGACGCCAGGATCGCGCACTTCTCGCACAGCCCGTGGGCACCGCCTGAGTACTACCGGATGCTGCCGGACGACGTCGCGGCGGCCGTCTGCGACGGGATCCTCGGCGCCGATCACGCGGGGTTCCTGTCCGGGAAATGGAGCGCGTCGTTCTTGGACTGCTGTGAATCCGTGCTGGGTGCGAAGGTGCAACGGCAGGCCGACGGCTCGGGTCTGGTTACCTATCGTGATCGGGTCACCGAGGTGGCTGTCCACCCGCTCGGTGTAGCGGTCGCCGAGCTGCGCGAGCGCGGCAACGAAGCCGACGTGAACGCGCAGGTCGCGCAGATCCTCGGGGTTACCGGCGGCCGAAAGCTGATCGTCCGGGTGGACCGCACCGAGCTGTCGAAGAACATCGTCCGCGGCCTGGAGGCTTTCCGCGAGCTGATCGTGACCTACCCGGAGTGGCGCGAGCGCGTGACGCACGTGGCATTCGCCTACCCGTCGCGCTCGGGGCTGGCCGAGTACCGCGCCTACACCGAGACTGTGCGGGAGGTCGCCGCGTCGATCAACGCCGAGTTCGGCACGCCGGACTGGGAACCGGTACTGCTGGAGGTCAAGGACGACTACTCGCGTTCGCTGGCCGCGTACCGGGTCGCCGACGTGCTGCTCGCGAACCCGATCAGGGACGGCATGAACCTGGTCGCGGAGGAGGGCCCGGTGCTCAGCGACCGAGGCTGCGCGCTGGTGCTGTCCCGCGAGGCGGGAGCGGCCAGCGTATTCGGCGGCGACGCGCTGCTGGTCAACCCCTACGACATCACGATGACCGCGCAGGCCCTTCGCGAGGCCCTTGAGATGCCGGAAGACGAGCGCCGCCGACGCTGCCAATCCATCGCCACTACCGCCGAGTCGCTAGCCCCCAAACACTGGGTAGCCGCCCAGCTAAACGCCCTCGCCTAGCCCGGCCCAAGGGCAGCGATGAGTCATCGAGGCCCCTTGGGGCGGACCGCCCAGGGCTGAACCCTCCTGGAAACCGGCCAGCTGGGCGCATAGGCTAGGCCGCATGGGAGGTCCGGTTGGTGAGGGAGACACCGCGGGGCTGTCCGAGCTTGACATGCGGATCCTCGCTTTCGAGCGCCGTGGGTGGCGGTCACCCGGCGCGAAGGAACAGTCGATCGCCGACATACTCGGCATGCCCTCCACCCGCTACTACCAGCTGCTCAACGAGCTGATCGACCGGCCAGCGGCGCTACGGTTCGACCCGGTGCTGGTCAAGCGGCTCCGCGCGCAGCGGGCCCGCCGTCAGCGGATGCGCTCGCCGCAGTCCGGAGGCCGCCAGTCATGAGCGGACTACCCGCCACCGTCGAGGGCAAGGCCGCCATCGATGCCCTTATCGGCGAGCCAGAATCGGGCCTGATCGCGTCGGACTTCGACGGGACGCTCTCGCCGATTGTCTCCGAGCCAAGTGCGGCCCGGCCTCAGCCGGGCGCGATCGAGGTCTTGACCAGGCTGGCGGCCGCGGTCGGGACGGTCGCGGTCGTGACCGGTCGTCCAGCGCTCCAGGCGATCGAGGTCGGCGGTCTCGACGCGGTCCCCGGCATCATCGTGCTCGGCCAGTACGGGGCGCAGCGCTGGGAGCGGGGCTCGCTGACGGCCGCCCCGGCCCCGCCGGGCGTCGAGATCGTCCGCGCCGAGCTACCCGGCGTGCTCTCCGACGCCCCGGCGGGAACCAGGATCGAGGACAAGGGCACCGCGCTGGCCGTGCACACCCGCCAGGCCCCCGACCCGCAAGGCACGCTGGAGGCGCTCCGCCCCGCGCTGGAGAGACTCGCCAAGGAGGCGGGCCTGGTCGCCGAGCCAGGCCGGTTCGTGCTCGAGTTGCGCCCGCCAGGAACCGACAAGGGGACAGCGCTGCGGGAACTCGTGGGAGAAAGGCACGCTCGTTCTGTTATCTATTGTGGTGACGATCTCGGAGACCTCGCCGCCTTCGCGGCGATCAGGGAACTACGGCGAGAGGGAATTCCCGGCTGCGCCGTGTGCAGCGCGAGCCCGGAAGCGGCGCGAGTGGCGCGAGCCGCCGATCTGGTGACCGACGGGCCCGCGGGAATTGTCGCGTTCCTAGAAAGGCTAGCCTCCAGGCTTCGCGCGTGACAGCATAGGGGTCGCGAGTAAGCGCGCCAAGGGGAGAGGGCTGGTCACGCTCATCGCGATTCCGGAATGGTCCCGCCCGGAGGAGAAAGCTGACCGACGTGTCCGCGCGACTGTCTCGTGGCAAGCTACTGCCACTCGCGGCTGGACTCGCTGTCGTGGCGATGTCGGCTATTGCCGTGCCCGCGGCCGCGAGCACTCCCTGGTGGCTGAACCGGCTGAACATGGCGGCGGCGTGGCAGTATTCACGCGGCGCCGGCGTCACGGTGGCCGTGCTGTCCACCGGAGTGGATGGCAGCCTCGTGCACGGGGTCACCACCGGACCGGATTCCAGTGATTCCGGCAGGCATGCGGGCGGGCAGTTCTGGGGCATAGAGGGGACCGGGGTCGCCAGTCTCATAGCTAGCGTCGCCCCGGACGTAAAAATCCTGTCGCTTCGCGTAACGCTGGAATACAACGACTCGCTGAATTCGGATCCCGCCATCACCCGGCGTTTGCCGAACTCGATCGCGTCCGGCATAAATTACGCGGTCACCCACGGCGCGCAGGTGATAGACCTTCCACTCGACCCGGGCACCCTGGGGCTGAACGCCGCGGGCCAGCGCAGCAGCGATCCCGCGGCGGCCGGCGGAAGCGCCGCCGAGGCCGCCGCCGTCAAGAACGCGATCACGCGCGGGGCGGTGCTGGTCGCACCGGCTGGCGACAACGGCGCCAGCGGGGATTCTGTGACCTACCCGGCGTCCTATCCGGGCGTGATCGCGGTGGGCGCCCTAACCCAATCCGGCAGCGTGGCGTCGTATTCCAGCCGGCGGTCGTACGTCGCGCTGCTGGCGCCGGGCAGCGGGCTGACGGTCCCGACGCCGCCGAGCGGTACCACGACGCTGAGCACCACCGACAACGCCGCCGCGATGGTCTCCGGAATCGCGGCACTGATCAGGGCCCGGTATCCGCAGCTGAGCGTCGCCCAAGTGACGCGGGCGCTGGAGAACGGCGCCTCCGGCTCCGCTACGCGAAGACTGGCGGACGCGGCGGGCGCGCTGCGGTCCGCGGCGCAGCTGACGTCCGCCGCCTCTCCCGCGCCAAAGCCGTCCCCTCGTAACCGGACCGAACGAGAGCAGGCAGTAGTGACCGCCTCGGGAGCCCTGGCTGACTCGGTGATCCGCGACGCGGTGCTGGCCCTTGGCGTGCTGATCGTCGTTATAGGCGCGATCCTGCTCGTCGCGCGTGCACGCGCTGAACCTGGCCAACGGGGTCTACGCGCGGTAGCCGGCCTGCGCAGCGCGCCGCGCGGCAGCCACGCGCGCCGTGCCCGGGTAACCGAGGAGCCGTCCGAATCGTACGGCGGACGGCGCAGCCGGCCGGGAGAACCTGTCGGTTCCGGCTCGCTGGGGCTGCCGCCGCCCACGAGACGTCCTGGCGGGGCTTCGGGTGGGCAAGAAGGCCGTCCTGCGCTCGCGCCAGTGCCGAGGACGCTGCGGCGTGCTGTTAGCCGTGGGAACGCCCGGCCTCCGTGGGAACCGGCTCCGGCACCCGCCGGGGCTAACGGGACCAATCCCTTCGACGATGATTCCCCCGGCCCTAGTGCGTACCGCTCGACGACTCCGCAGCCGCCCGGCGGGCGCCCGTTCGCGCCACCGGCGCTCCCGCTCCCGTCAGTACGGGAGCCGCTCAGCCTGCCGCCCGCTTTTCCCGATCCCGAGCCCTACGCGGCGGCACCGATACCGACGGACCTGCCGGACTGGTCGCACTGGAACCCGCACGCCATCACCGACAGCTTCCCGGCGATCCCGCCCGATCCAGACAACGACAGCCGACCATAACGCCGCGTTCCATGTTTCCGCGGAAACACTCTGCCGAGCGTTTCTGGGGTTGATGCCGCACTGATCCTGGTAGCTAATCTCCGCTAGCCGCGCTCGCCGAAGAGTGCGGGCGGGAAATATCTTTGTTCCAGTAGCTCACGGTGCCTGGCTGGGTCGATGCCACATTAGGGCCATCTGATGGCGCCAAGGTGGCATCGACCCCATGAGGAGCGGCCTACCACCAGGCTCGGCGGCGGACTGTTCCTGGTGGGTGCTGCAATATCCGTCAAAGAGTGCGGGTAGTGCAGCACCGACCAGAAACGGCTCGCTCGATCCAACGGCTTCGCCGCGCTCATTAGCATCACCAGTACCAGCAGTCGCACCCGCCCCGGACCGCCGGACGCGGCAGCAGACCCCAGCGCGGCACCCCCGTTTCACGCCATCGCGGTGCTCTCCTGGTTGGCGCCGCAGCGACGAGAAAGGTCTGCCGCGACCGCGGAACGGTTACGCGGCGGCGATCTGGGCTTTGCGGTCGGAGGCGTACATGTGCACGTACTCCTGGCCGGAGAGCTCCGCGATGACGGCCATCACCCGGTCGGCGATCGCGCTGCGCGCCCGGGCCGGAGGCAAATCCGCGACGTCGTCAAACGTCATCGGCTCCCCGATCCGGACCTCGATACGGTGCGGACGCGGCAGCCAGCCGCCCGGTGGCAGCATCTCCCTGGTGCCCACCATCGCCACCGGGATCACCGGGGCGCCTGAGTTAAGCGCGAGGTATCCGAGCCCAGAACGTCCTCGGTAAAGCCGCCCGTCAGGCGATCGCGTTCCCTCGGGGTAGAAGCCGAACAGCTGGCCATTCCGCAGCAGTTGCAGCGCCGCGTCCAGCGTCGCCTGCGCGGAGCGGGCACCGTCCCGGTCGATCTTCAGCTGGTTGGTGGACTTCAGGTACGCCGCCCACACTCGCCCGATCGGGCCACGCGCGGTGAAGTACTCGGCCTTGGCCGGAAAGGTCACCGTGCGGTCGAGCATGAACGGCAGGTAGACAGAGTCCACGACGGACAGGTGGTTCGAGGCGAGGATCGCGGCCCCGGTCTCAGGGACGTTAGCTGCCCCCACCAAGCGAGGCCATCCGTAGGCACGCAGGATCGGCCCGGCGATAGCGCGCGAAAGCTGGTACGGCACCCGCTGCGAACCCTTATCTGTGGTATCTGGCCTGCGACGGAAGACCCGGCGAAGGCAGTAACACCATAGCGTGTCTGGCCATCTACTCACGAAGTGGACGCCAATCCCGGCCTGCGCACCCGTCCCTGGCGGGCGCGGCGTGCCGCACTCACGCAGCGTGACTATATTGCTACCGTGGACCAGGGGCGGTGCGATTGAGCGGACCACGCCAAGCCAAGAGCCGAAGTAGTGCTAACCGACGCGTCGGTGACCGTCGGGGTTCTGACGCTGCTGGGCGCCGACGGGCGCCCGCGCGCCGCCGGTATAGCCGCGCGGAGCGGCTATGGCTGACCGGGACCGCGATCGCCTCGGCACTCGTGCTGGTCGTGTCCGGCTCGGCGTCGGAGTTCTTCGGGCAGCTCAACGGCAACATCACCACCGAGTCGATGACCGAGGCCGGGGCCAAGCTGCCGCCGCCGTCGAAGGCCGGAGTAATGAACATCCTCGCGCTCGGGTCACAGACCCGGGACGGGCAGGGACCCGGCTTCGGGTTCGACCCGGGAACCGACCTGTCGGACACCGCGATGCTGATCCACGTGAACGCCACCCACACCAAGGCCATCGTGTTGTCCATCCCCCGCGACCTGCTCGTCTACCGGCCACCGTGCCGGGAGCGCGTTGGCGGGAACGCGATCGTGCCTGGCGAGCAGGACGCGATGTTCGACTCCGCGATGAACCTCGGCGGGCCGGCCTGCGCGATCGCCACCGTGCAGGACATGTCCGGGATCAGGATCGATCACTTCATCAGGATCGACTTCAACGGCTTCCGCACCATGACGGACGTGCTCGGCGGCGTCGAGGTCTGCGTGCCGCGTCCCGGCATCCACGACTGGCGCAGCCATCTGAACATCAGTCCCGGGCTGCACCTGATCTCCGGCGACGAAGCGCTGGCTTTCGTCCGTGACCGGCACGGCATCGGTAACGGCGGCGACCTCGGCCGCATCGAGATGCAGCAGATGTTCGTCTCGTCGCTGATCAAGAAGGTAATGAGCTCGGGGACGCTGGAGAACCCGGTGACGCTCTATCAGATCGCCGAGGCCGCCACTAAGTCGCTCACCACCGACCCCGCCCTCGGCTCCGTCCAGGCGCTGCTCAGCCTCGCCGAGACCATGCGGGCGCTGAAGCTCAAGGACATCACCTTCGTCACGTTGCCGAACGAGCTCGACCCCGCCAACATCGACCGCCTGATTCCCATGCAGCCAGCGGCGTCCGAGGTGTTTCAGTTGCTGCGGGCTGACCTGCCGTGGAACGGTCGCCTGACCTCGGTCCCGGTCAAGGCTCCCGAGGGCAAGGCAGCGGCCGGCAAGGCTTCGACGGGCAAGGGCAAGCGCCGCGCGGCGGTCGCCAGCAGTTCCTCGGCCAGCAGCGACAGCGCGAGCCAGGTGCAGACAAGAAACGCGAGCGAGAACCTCTGCTCCGGCCTGCCCACCCCGAACAATCTGGGCGATCTGGGTGGCTAACCGGTGGTACTCACTGCTCCTCGCTCCGGATGGTGACGGCCGACGGCGTCGCCGGGGAACCGACGGGATGCGCCTGGCGGGCGCCGTCGTGGGCCTACTGTGCTGTGTCCTCGTCATCCGCTACACGTCCCGCGTCGACTCGGCCATTACCGGCGTTCTCAATCCGCCGCCGCGGAGCATCACCTGGCTGGTGACGGTGGTGTACCAGGCCGGTTTGTCGGTCGTCGTGGGCGTCTTGGTGCTGCTGGCCCTGGTCGCGCGACGATGGGCGATGGTCCGCGACATCGCGATCAGCGCCGCCGGGGCGGCGGCGGTGAGCGGGATCCTCATCCTCGCGATCGGCGGCCGCGGCGGCCGGCCCGCCGGGATCGTTATTCACGGCTACGACCTGACCTTCCCGGTCATCTGGATCGCGCTGTTCGCGGCCGTCGCCACGGCGTCGCTTCCGTACCTGGCGCGTGGCCTGCGTCGGCTGGTCGAGATCTTCATCGTCTTGGTGGCGCTGGCATCGGCTACCGGGGGCCACGGGCTGCCCGTCAACATCCTGGGCAGCCTGCTTATCGGCTGGGGGGCAGCGGCCGCGGTGCGGCTCGTCTTCGGGTCACCGCTCGGCCTGCCGTCGGCACAGGACGTGCGGCTGTTGCTAGCAGAGCTCGGCATCCAGGCCAGTGACGTGCACCCGGCGGTCCGTCAGGTCTGGGGAGTGGCCAGGTACGAAGCCACCGGAACGAGCAGGCTCAGCATCGCCGTCTACGGCCGGGACGCGGCCGACGCCCGGCTGCTGACCAAGGCCGGCCGGTTCCTGCTGTACCGGGACTCCGGACCCAGCCTCACGATCACCAGGCTCCAGCAGGTAGAACACGAGGCTTTCGTCACCTTGCGAGCTAGCCAGATGGGCGCCGCCGTACCCGAACTGGCCGCGGCGGGAACCGCCGGACCGTCCGGGGACGCGCTGCTGGTCTCCCGGCTGCCGGCCGGGACCACGCTGTCCGAGGCCTCCGGCATCACCGACCGGCTCATCGATGACATCTACCGTCAGCTGCTGACGCTGCGCCGGGCACGTATCGCGCACGGCGCCATCAGCGACGACACGCTGCTGGTCGACCCGGTGGTGGAGACGGCAGTGCTGACGGACTTCCGCAACGCCTCGGCGACCGCGACACCGGATCAGCTCGACCGTGACGCGGCTGGCGTCCTGACGGCAACCGCGCTAACCGTCGGCGCGGAACGGGCCGCCCAGGCCGCCGCGCGGTGCCTGGGTCCGGAACTGCTGGCGGGAGCCCTCCGCCATCTCCACAAGGCCGCGCTCGACCCCGCCCTCGGCCGGAACCTGCGCGGGCGCGGCGAGCTGCTGAAGGAAGTGCGCCAGCGCGCCGCCGAGGCCGCCTCGATCGACCCGCCAGAGCTGGTGGAACCTCGGCGGGTGAGCTGGCCGACCGTGATCATGGTGGCCGGCACCCTGATCGGCGGCTGGGCACTGATCGGGGTGCTCATCGACGTGTCGAAGTCCTTCGACACCGTGATCGGCGCCAACTGGCTCTGGGTCGCCGCGGCGCTAGTGCTGGCCCAGCTCGCGTACGTGGCCTCGGCGGTAGAGGCGATCGGGAGCGTAAGCGGGCCGCTCCCCTTCGGCCGGGTCGTGGCCGTCGAGGTTGCCAACGCGTTCAGTGGGCTAGCTGGCGGCATGGCTGCCGTCTTCGCTACCCGGGTGCGTTTCTTCCAGCAGCAGGGTTACGACGCGTCCGTGGCGCTGAGCTCGGGTGCCATCATGACCGTCTCTAGCTGGATCGCCACCACCGTGCTGTTCGTCGTGTCACTGCCGTTCGCCTGGGGGTCCATCAACCTCCAGGTCACCCCGGAGTCCGGTGGCGACTCCAAACTGGTGTGGATCATCCTGGCCGTCGTCGTACTGGTCGGCGTGCTGGCCGGTCTGCTGCTGGCCGTACCGCGGTTCCGCGCCCTGGCGACCAGCAAAGTTATGCCGAAGGTACGAGACGTGCTGGCCAACCTTCGCCAGGTAGCCAGTTCTCCCCGCAAGCTGGTGCTGCTACTAGGTGGCTCGGTTGCCCAGGAACTGGTCGTCGCCATGGCCTTGTCCGTTTCGCTGCGCGCCTTCGGCGACCATCTCCGGCTGCCCATTCTGCTCGTGGTCATCACCCTGGCCGCGGTCGTCGGAGCCATCGCGCCATCGCCCGGTGGCATGGGAGTGGTTGAGGCAGGCATGATTCTCGGCCTGACCGCGGCTGGCGTCCCGGAGGCCACCGCCACCGCCGCGGTTTTCATCCAGCGCCTGTTCAGCTCGTACCTGCCGCCCATCTGGGGCTGGATCACCCTCGTCTGGATGCGCAGGAGGGGCTACCTGTAAGTGGGGCGCGCTCTGGCTCCGGCGCTCGCCGACCGGTTTGGTGGGGTATCGCCCGGTTGCGCCGCCACCCCTGCGTTCGAGTGATTGTGGTCGGTGCAGCACCCCCCACATAAGAATGCGGGTAATGCAGCACCGACCACAATTAACGGTCACGACAGCAAGCCGAGATGGCTGTCCGCGCCTGGTCCGCGAGCACCGGCACCTCTCATCCGCAGCGTTCCGCCGATCCGCGCGGCGGTCAGCCGTGGTCAGCATCCTCAGTCACGACGGCATCTCCGATATCACTGGGCAATCCTGCCACCGGGCGCATGCCGCGGATGGCGTCACCGCAGGCTTCGGCCTACGATCACCGATATGGGGCCTGGACATTCGTCCACGGGCCAGCTGCTGGACCGGGGAGCGGAACTCGGCGCGATAGCGGCCGCGATTGAATCGGCATGCTCGGGGTCGGGTTCGACGCTGCTGGTGGAGGGTCTGGCGGGGATCGGCAAGACCAGGCTGCTGACGTGCGCGTGCGAACAGGGAGCCCGGGCCGGCATGAGGGTGCTGACGGCGCGCGCTGCCGAGTTCGAGGACGGTTACGCCTGGGGAGTGGTAAGGCAGCTGTTCGAGGCCGAGGTGCGGGCAGGCCGCGGACAGCAGCTAGCTGGTGACGCCGTGGCGCTGGCGGCTCCGGCGCTGACGCACGGCACGCGGCAGCGCGATGAGGACTCTTTCGCGGTTCTGCACGGCCTCTACTGGCTGACAGCCGGCATCGCGCAGCAGACTCCGCTGCTGCTGGCGGTCGATGACCTGCACTGGGCGGACAGGCCTTCGCAGCGGTTCGTCGCCCATCTGGCGCATCGGCTGGAGGGCCTCGCGGTGCTGCTGGTGCTCGCCGTCCGCGAGCCCAGGTCGGGAACGGCACAGGACCAGGCGCTGATCGTCGGCCTGGCGACGGAGACGAACGTCAGCGTGCTGCGTCCCGTCGCGTTGGGCGCGGCCGCCTGCGCGAGGCTTGTGAGCGAAACGCTAGGCGGTGATCCGTCGCCGACGTTCCAGGAGGCATGCCGCGAGATCACGGGAGGCAATCCGCTGCTGCTGCAGGGGCTGCTTACCAGCCTGGCCGCTGAGGGTTTCAAGGGAACAGACACCGAGGTCCCGCAGCTGCGCCGACTGACCCCGGACACGGTCTCGCGCAGCGTGCTCCTCCGGCTCGGGCGGATGCCTGCCACCGCCCTGGCCGCTGCCCGCGCGGTCGCCGTGCTCGGCACCGCAGCCACCACCGGACGGGCTGGCCGACTCGCCGGTCTCGACAATGACGCGTGCGCCGAGGCGATCAGCGCGCTGATGGCCGAGCGGTTCATCGAGGGCGAACGGGCTCTGCGGTTCGTGCACCCCCTGGTGCGGTCTGCCGTCTACCAGGACCTGGCCCCGCCGCTACGGCAGCGCTGGCACAAGCGCGCGGCACGCCTGCTAGATGACGATGACGCCGCTTCGGAGGACGTGACCGTGCACCTGCTGGCGGCGGCCGCCACCGGGGATGCCTGGGTCGTGGACAGCCTGCGCCGGGCCGCGGCCGATGCACGGAGCCGTGGCGCGCCCGACGTTGCCACGCAATGCCTGGAGCGTGCGCTGGCCGAGCCCCCGGCTTCCAGCGTTCGCGCTGACGTACTGTTCGAGCTGGGCAGCGCCCAGACCTTCCACGCGCCGGCCGCCGCGGTCGGGCACCTGACCGAGGCGCTGGCACGAAGTACGGACCGGCCTCGTCAGGCCGAGATCACGCTCGCCCTCAGCGACGCGCTGGCACTGTGCGGGCGCTTCGCGGACGCTGCCGAGGTGCTGCAGGCGGCGATGGGCGCGTCCGGAGACGATCGCTCCGCGATCGTCATGTCGCTCCAGGCGGCACTGCTCAACGTGGCACGCTGGGATCTCGATACCCATCCGGTCATGCGACCGATACTTGAGCAGCTGCTGGTGATGCCCGAAGACAGCGAGGACCTTGTCCCCCAGCTGCACGCCAACCTGGCCATCGAGCTCGCCGCGGCCGGTGTGGAGCGCAAGCGCGCGGTCCGGCACGCGCGAGGCGATCCGGGCGACACCGCAGCTGATGTCGCCCACCTCGACCGCGTTGCCCGAGGCGGTCTCTGTACTGCTGTTCGCGAACCTCAGCGGAGAGGCATGGGAGGGGGCACAGGCGTGGCTGCGGCTAGCTCAGCAGCGGGGATGGCCGCTGGCATCCGCGGTCTCTGCCTCGGCGTCGTCGCTGATCGCGCTGCATAACGGCGATGTCCGCCAGGCGCTGGCGTACGGGCAGCAGGCATCGGCCGGCGGCGACGACTGGATCTCCATGCTGGCCACCGCATTCATGATCCCCGCGCTGATTGACCGGGGCGCGATCGAACAGGCGCGCGCGATGCTGGCAGCGCGCAACCTGAGCGGCCAGCTCGGCCCCACATGGCCGTACAACGTGGTCCGGCACGCCCGCGGATGCCTGCATGCAGCGGCCGGAGACCACGCGGGAGCCGTCAGGGAACTGCTGGCGGCTGGAGAGCTGGCGAAGCGCTGGGGCATCTGGAACCCCGCGTTGATGGCCTGGCGCTCAGCTGCGGCGTTGTCCCTCAGAGCCCTCGGCGACCATGGGGAGGCCCACCTGCTCTGCGCCGAAGAGATCAGCCTCGCTCGCCGCTGGGGGTCGGACCGCGCCATCGGAATCGCGCTCCGGGCCGCTGGGCTGGTCGAGGGCGGCGATCGCGGCATAGCGTCGCTGACGGAGGCCGCGAATGTGCTGCGTCCTTCGTCCGCACGGCTCGAACTGGCCCGCACGCTCCTCGATCTCGGTGCAGCGCACCGGCGGGCCGGCTCGCGTGCCAGGGCACGTGACCTCCTCCGCGAGAGCATGGATCTCGCCCACGCGCTGGGCGGTCTCGCGCTCGCGGACCGGGCTCGCCAGGAGCTCGTGACAGCTGGCGGCAGGCCCCGTCGCGATGCCATCCGGGGGCGTGACGCGCTGACGCCCAGCGAGTCGCGTGTCGCCCAGCTCGCGGCCAACGGGCAGACGAACCGGCAGATCGCGCAGGCCCTGTTCGTCACCCAGCGAACGGTAGAGACCCACCTGACAAGCACCTACGGAAAACTCGGGATCAGCTCCCGGCCCGAGCTGCTCGCCGCGCTGGCCGACAGCCATCCGGCGGCCCGCGGCTAGCCGAGTCTGTTTCCGCTGCACCTGTTTCCGCTGCACTGGGCCGAGCACCTAGCGGCAGACGCCCGCAAAATCTTGTGGTGCCTACCGTCATGCGATCGGCCGCCGCCAGGACTGATGATCCTGAGTATGAACAGCGCGGGGCACTTGGTCATGGAGATCGAGGTGATCACTGGCGGGCCGGGGCCGATTCACGGGCAGGCGCGGGCCTCTGGTGTTCCGCCCAGCGGCTTCAGCCGCTGGGCGGAGCTGTTCCCGGTGCTGCAGATCCTGGGCAGTGACGACGGGACCGCGCACAGCACATCGCGCTGAAAAGCCAACTCGAGCGGGAGTAGAAAGACAATGCCAGAACCAGAGCTAAGCCCCATCCCGATTATCCCTATCCCCCATCCTGCCCCTCCGCATCTTGTTATCACCCTGCGGAAGCTAGCGTCACGATTATCAGCGGCCAGCAAGTCGTCGTCGAGTTCAGTCTCGAAAGGACCGACGCATCCGGCACCGCCAGTCTCGCCGTCGGCGCGCTTCCGACCGGGATTACCGCGGTCTTTTCACCGTCATCGCTGTCATCCTCGACCACGGCATTCTCGCTGGCGCTCACTGCCGCGCAAGATATCACGCCGGTCCTGGCGACGATTGAAGTCACGGCTACCGAGGGCAGCCTCAAGGCCGGTGCCTCGGTCACCGTGAATGCTAAGGCGTCCGGCCCGGTATTCCCGGCGTACCAGGTACTGACCGGGGTATACGCGCCGCCAGGCACAAACGGTGGCAGGAGCAGCTCGCAGGTCGAGTACGGCACCGGAAGCACGACCGGAACGATGATATCGGCCAGCAGCTCGTTCAAGGCTGGCGTAGACGTGACCGCCACGGTCGGCGTTAGCGTCGGACCGGTCTCCCTCGGCGCTAGCGCCGAATTCAACGCCTCGCAAACCGCCACCGAGACCTCTTCGGTCAACATCAGCAAGAGCACCAGCAATCAGCTCGTTGTCCCCGGACCCGACCAGGATGGCATCCAGCACGGAAACGACCTGATCTATCTCTGGCTTAATCCGCTCCTGAACGTCACCATCGACTATCAGGATAATGTCGTCTGGGAACCAGGCGTCAACGGCGAGACAATGCTCATCCAGTACGTTTATATCGACTGGCTTCTCGATCCCAGCCTGATGCCCGCGGGAGTAGTCCAGGCGCTGGAGCAAGCCCAAATCACCACGGATGACTACGCTCAGATAGCCGAGTGCGACCCGTTCTATTCCGGGAGCACGGCAATCGATCCCAACCGATTCGTGCCCACTAAGTCCAGCTTCCAGTACGAGCCCCCCGAAGCCGCGGGCGATCCGGTACCCACCATGACGTACACGCAGACGAGCGCTACCACTGCTACCGATACCGAGCAGGTCCAGCTTCAGTACGGCGTCACCTGCACCGTGTCAGCCGGAATACAAGGGCCGTTCACCGCCACCGTCAAGGCCGCAGGCAGCCTGGAGTTCACCGACACGTCCACATCGGCGAACTCGACCGAGACAACGCAATCGGCGAGCGTCACCGTTGGCGGACCGGCCTACGGGTACTCCGGCCCCACCGACATCCTCGTCTACTGGGACACCCTCTTCAATTCGTTCATGTTCGCGTTTGCCACCGGGAACCCGGCTGTCTCGGGCACTATCACCGACAGCGCCGGGAACCCAGTCGCGGGCGAAGCGGTGACACTGACCATCGGCGGCGAAACGCTGACCACATTCACCGGCGCCAGCGGCGGATACGGCTTCTACAACGCGACGCCGGGGAAGGGCGTGCTCTCGGCCAGCGG
>JBEKHI010000161.1:0-16744 GCA_050012355.1 Streptosporangiaceae bacterium
CCAAGGGGTAGGCCTCACGGCGCGGCGTCGCTGGCGAGCCATTGTTCCAATCGGTCAAGATCACCCTCGCAGGACTGGCCCGCGGCGGTGAACGCGATCGAACGGCGGGTCGCGGCGTAGGCACGAGCGGTCCCGTCGCCCAGCTCGCCCGCGGTGCCACGCAAGTCGACGGCCTGCGCGGCGCAGGTTAGTTCGACGGCGGCCAGCCGGACGGTGAGACCCGCCATCTCGTGCAGGCGCCGGGCACCGGCCGGAGCCATGGTGATGCGGTCCTCGATGCCGGCCGCGATACCGCTGGTGGGCTGTTCCAGAGTGACGGGATGCGCGAGCAGACGGGCCTCCGCGGCCAGGCTGGCCGCTCCGATGGCGAGGATCGCCAGGCCGTCGTCGGGCGCGGCCGGATCGGCCCGCAGCCCGGTTGGCAGCCCGGTGAAGGCCGAGTCGAGAAGCTTTTGCACTCGCTCGCCCGCGATCGTGATCGCCTGCGCGAGACCCAGGCGCGCGTAGTCCACCGCGATGGCTACCGGAGTGATGTCGTGGTTTCCGGTGGAGATGGCCCGGTCCTCGTCGGCGATCACGATCGGGCTGTCACCGGATGAGGCGAGTTCGATAGCGAGCGCCCGTTCGAGATGGGCCAGCGACTGGTAGGCACCCCCGTGGGTCTGCGGAACCACCTTGAAGGCGAGCGGGTCCTGGATGGCGCGGGCAGGCCGGCCCCCGGTCAGCAGCGCTCCGCCGCGCAGCAGCCCGCGGATGCGGCCGATCGTCTCGGCGGTACCCGCGTGCGGACGCACGGCGGCGACAGCCGGATGGAGCGCGTCGACGTTGCCGGTCAGCGCCTCGATGGACAACGCGGCGGATACGTCAAGCGCTCGCAGTGCCCGCAGCGCGGCGTCAAGGGCAACGCACGTCATGCCGACCGAGAACGCGTTGCCATTGACGATGGCGTGGGCCTCGCGAGGACCCAGTACGACCGGCCGGTAGCCTGCCGCCACGAGGGCGGCGCCGTCGGAGCCGTGGCCGATCAGCGCCAGGCCGATTTCGGCGAGCTGGCTAAGGTCAGCCTGCCCGATCGAGCCGAACTGGTGCACCCGCGGGCTCACCGGGACGTCCAGCGCGCGGCAGAACGCGTCCGCGACCTCGGGGCGCACGCCAGCCACCCCCACGGCCAGGCCGGCCGCACGGACCAGCATCGCCGCCCGTACGAACCGCGACGAAGCCAGCTCGCCGTGCCCTACCCGGTGTGCGCGCAGCAGCAGGGTCTGGAACGCCTCCTGCTGACTCGCCGTCACGCGCACCGTCTTGATCGCACCGACGCCGGTGGTCAGCCCGTAGATCGCGTCACCGCGAGCGAGCAGGTTCTCGAGGGTCGCGCGGGAAGCCTTCATCCTGGCTTGGGCGGCCTCGCCCAGTATGACCCGCCGCCCGTCCGCCACCGCCACGACCTCGTCGTATCGCAGCGGGCGGTCGCCGAGCACGAGCGGCCCGTTCAGCACCGCCGCCGCCCGGACAGCAGGACGAGCACGTCGTCACGGTGCGCCGCGAGGCGCCGCGCCTCCTCGGGCGGGTACCGGCCGCACAACCCCTCCCCGCCCTTGACCCCCGTGGCTCCGCGGTCACGCAGCGAACGCAGCAGCGGCGGCACGCCAGCGTCATTCGACAGCCGCGGGAACAGCTGGGCCGCGACCGTTTCGTGGACATCGAGTCCGGCCGCGTCCATGGCGGCGAACGGACCGATGCCCGCCCAGCGGGCGCCGAGACCGCCGACGACCGCCCGGTCCACGTCGGCGACGGTGCACACGCCGTCCTCGACGAGGGCGTAGGCCTCCCGGAGCAACGCGTACTGGAGCCGGTTCGCCACGAAGCCGGGGACATCCCGGCGGACCGTGATCGGTTCCTTTCCTATCGCCACCGACAGCTCGGTGAGGCACCGCAGCGTGACCGGTGACGTCAGCGGGCCGCCGACGATCTCGACCAGCGGCACCAGCTCGGCTGGATTGAACCAGTGCCAGCCGGCGAACCGGCCTGGGTTCGTGAGCCCGGCCGCGAGCTCGGACAGGCGCAGCGAGGACGTGTTCGTCGCCACGATGCCATCGTCGGCCAGCAGGGTCTCGGCTTGAGATAGCACCCGTCGTTTCGCATAAAGGTCTTCCGCCACTGACTCGATGGCGACCCCGAACGGACCGTCAGGGTCGCCGGACTGGACCGTCAGCGGCACATCCGGCGGTTCCTCGGCCAGCTGGTAAGCGGCGAGCCGCGCGAGCCGGCGCAGGACCTCGGCTCGAACGGCGGGAATGACCTCGGCGCGACGCACCCGCACGACGGTCTCGATGCCGGCCGACACCAGGCGGGCAGCGATACCGGCGGCCATCGTGCCGCCGCCGATGACGAGTACCCGGCTCATTCCCAGAACCGCTGGGCGTCAAGGTATTCCAGCAGGATCGTCCCGGCCCCGGTGACGTGCTCGCCCATCGCCCGGCGGGCCTGGGCGGGCTGGCGGGCACGCAGCGCGGCGGCGATCGCTTCGTGCTCGGTGATGTTGATGGTCACCAGGGCACCGTGGTCATTGGCGATCGCTCGCCAGACCGAGTCGCGAGGAAAGAAATTCTGCAGCTGCTCGATGGTCTCGACCAGACGCCGGTTGCCCCCGGCCCGCTGAATGACCCCGTGGAAGGCGTTATTCCATCTGCTCACCGCGGCGTCGAACTCCGAATCGCTCTGCCCGGGCGAATCGATAACCTCGGCCAGGCGGGCCTGGGCCCGGTCCATCTCGGCCAGGTCGGTGTCGGAGGCGCGCGTGCAAGCGAGCTCACACGCCATGCCCTCGAGGTCGGCGCGGAGCTCGTACACCTCCGCGAGCTCGGTACGGGACGGCACCCGCACCGTCGCCCCCCGGTTGGGCGCCACCACGACGAGGTTGAGCGCCTGGAGCTTGTGCAGCGCCTCCCGGATGGGCGTGCGGCTCACCCCGAAACGCGTGGCGAGTTCCTCGTGCTGCAGCCGGGAACCCAGCGGCAGCTTGCCGTCGAGGATCTCGGCGCGCAGCCGGAAGGCGATCTCGTCGGACAAGCCCCGCACCTCGACTGCATCTGGCCTGGTCATGAGGCATAGTCTAGATTGCATCCATGGATGCAATCAAGGATCGAATCGGGACTCCCGCCCCGCACGGTACCGAGCTCCGCTGTCGCGGCTGGGAGCAGGAAGGGGTGCTGCGCTGCTTCCTCAACACCCTCGATCCCGCGGTCGCCGAGGACTCGGCGCGCCTCGTCGTCTACGGCGGGCGGGGCCGCGCGGCCCGGTCCTGGGCGGCCTACGACGCGATCGTCGCCGCCCTGGAGCGGCTCGGCGGGGACGAGACGCTGATCGTGGCCTCGGGCAAGCCGGTGGCGGTGCTCCCGACGCACCCGGACGCGCCGCGCGTGCTGATCTCCACCGCGATGGTGGTTCCGGCGTGGTCGCATGACTTCGGCCGGCTGGAGGACGCGGGCCTGACCATGTACGGGCAGATGACCGCGGCGGCCTGGTTCTACATCGGCACCCAGGGCATCCTGGGCTTCACCCACGAAACCTTCGCGGCGATCGCGCGCCGCCACTTCGGCGGCACGCTGGCCGGGCGACGCGTCGTCACCGCCGGGCTGGGGGGCATGGGCGGCGCGCAGGGACTCGCCATCGCCAATCTCGGCGGCCGCGGCCTGATCGTCGAGGTCGATTCCGAACGCGCGTCGCGACGTCTGGCAGCCGGCTGGGTGGATCGCATCGCGCCGAGCTACGAGGCGGCGGTCGCCGATCTGACTGGGTCAGAGGAGCCGGCCGCGATCGCGGTCATCGGCAATATCGCCGGCATCCTGCCCCGGCTGGTGGCCGACGGGGTGACGATCGACGTGGCGACCGACCAGACCGCGGCCCACGACCTCGACCACGGGTACGTGCCGCTCGGCTACGACGAGGCCGACCCGGGCGACCCCGCGTACCGCGAGGCGGTCCAGGCTTCGCTGCGCGCCCACGGCGCGGCGCTGGTCGCGTTGCGCGACCGCGGCACCGTGGTCTTCGAGTACGGCAACAACCTGCGTTCTCAGGTGCGTCTCGCCGGGGAGAAGCGCGCCGCCGAGATTCCCGGTTTCGTCGCGGAGTATGTGCGTCCCATTCTCGCTCGCGGCGTCGGCCCGTACCGGTGGATCTGTCTCAGCGGCGACCCGGCCGACCTGCGCCGCAGCGAGGAGGCCGTGCTTTCGGTGGTGGGCTCGCCCTCGCTGGAGCGCTGGTTCGCCCTCGCCCGTGACCGGGTCACGCCCCAGGGCCTGCCCGCCCGGATCTGCTGGCTGGGCCTAGGCGAGCGGCACAAGGTCGGGCTGCGGCTGAACGAGCTTGTCCAGCGCGGGGAGGTCGGCCCGCTCGCGCTCGGCCGCGACCACATGGATCCCGCCTCGGTGGCGTCCCCGACCCGCGAGACCGAGGGCATGCGCGATGGCAGCGATGCCATCGCGGACTGGCCGATCCTGGCCGCGCTGCTCAACGCCGCCCAGGGGGCGACATGGGTGTCCGTCGGCAACGGCGGTGGCGTCGGTGTCGGCCGGAGCATCCACAGCGGGCTCTCGGTCGTCGCCGACGGGAGCGCGCTGGCCGAGCGGAAGATCCGGCGGGTGTTCTGGACCGATCCGGCCCTCGGCGTCGCGCGGTACGCCGACGCCGGCTACGAGGAGGCGGCGGAGCAGGCCCGCGAGCACCACGTCGACGTCGTCTTCAGCCCCCGAGGGCCTGCTCCAGGTCGGCGATGAGCTCGTCGCAGTCCTCCAGACCGACCGAGAGCCGCAGCAGGGACTCGTCGACGCCGAGTGGCGAGCCGGCCGTGGTGCAGTGGGTCATCCGGGCCGGCTGCTCGATCAGCGACTCCACGCTGCCGAGCGACACGGCGAGCGTGAAGACCTCCGTGCGTTCGCACACCTGGCCGACCGCGTCGGCGTCGCCGTCCACCACCAGCGAGATCACCCCGGCGAAACCATGCCGCATCTGCTTGACCGCGAGCGCGTGATCGGGATGTGAGGGCAGCCCCGGGTAGTACACGCGCCGCACCGCCGGGTGTCCGTCGAGGAACTCCGCGACGCGCTGGGCGCTCTCGGAGATCTGCCGCATCCGCACCGGCAGCGTTTTTATCCCGCGCTGAGTCAGCCACGCCTCCTGCGGCGCCGCCATCGTTCCCATCATTCCCACATAGCGGCTGATCAGTTCACCGGTCCGCGGGTCGGCCGCGATCACCGCGCCGCCGCTGACGTCGGAGTGCCCGCCTAGGTATTTGGTCGTGGAGTGGACCACGATATCTGCCCCCAGCGCCAGCGGCTGTTGCAGGTAGGGCGATGCGAAGGTGGAGTCCACCACCAGCCGGGCACCGTGGTCGTGCGCCAGCCCGGCGGCCGCGGCGATATCGGTGACCTTCAGCAGCGGGTTGGACGGGCTCTCGGACCAGATCAGGCATGTGCCGGGCCGGATGGCGGCGGCGACCGCGTCGAGATCGCCCATGTCCACCGCGGTGTGCTCCAGTCCCCACCGGTGGTAGACCTCCGAGACCAGATCCCAGGTCCCGCCGTAGACATTGTCCGGTATGACGATGTGCGCCCCGGACCGGCACAGGGCCTGGAGCACAGTGGTGATAGCGGCCATGCCGGAGGCCACCGCCACCGCCGATGCCCCGCCCTCCAGGGAGGTCAGGCACGCCTCCAGGGCGGCGCGGGTCGGATTGGCGATCCTCGAATAGTCCCAGCCGGTCTCCACCGGCCGGGCATGCGGCCGGACGAAGGTTGACGCCTGATACACCGGGGTGGTCACCGAGCCGTTATGCCGGTCTGGGTCATGACCGGCGTGCACGGCGCGGGTCGAGAAGGCAGATGTCATGGTGGTCCTTCCACGTAGACGAGGCCGTTTCTTACCTCCACCGGATACACCCGGACCGGCGCGGTCGCCGGAGGGCCAGTCGGCTGGCCGGTGCGCAGGTCGAAGGTCGCCCCGTGCAACGGGCACTCGACCTCGCAGCCCTCCAGCCAGCCATCGGAGAGATAGGCCTCCTGGTGACTGCAGCGGTCCTCGATGGCGCGCAGATCGCCGCCGGCATTGAACACCGCGATACGGCCCTGGCCCGTCTTCACCACGACCACCTCCCCCGGCGGCAGTTCGGCGAGCGGGCACACTTCGATCACCGCTGCTCACCTGGGCCCATGGCCTCGCGGTACCAGCGGTAGTACCAACGGCCGATGATCTCCTGCTCGGTCGGGACCAGCACGCCGCCGTCGCGGTAGGCGCGGGACTTCATGTTGGGCTGGCACAGTTCGGATGCCGCGAAGTCCTGCACGTTGACCCGGTGGAACAGTTCCACCGTGTCACTCATGTCGTACCGCGCGACCGTCTCCGGCGGGAAGAGCCATTCACACACCACCCTGGTGGTCTCCGGGGAGAGCATCTCGAAGCGGTGCGCGATGACATGATCGGGCAGCAGCGAGAGGAAGCAGTTGGGGCGGACCACCATGCCGTAGTACTTACGGTCATCGTCGTCCTCCAAGCCCGGAATGCGAGGCAGGTGCGCGGCGCCGCTGACCGAGAAGGACGCTTTCCCTTCGGCGAAGCGGTAGCCGCAGGTGTCATAGGCTCCATCGGCGGTCAGCTGGCGAAACTGCGGGAGGGTCTCCACCAGTTCGGGATGGATGGTGCCGCAGTGGTAACACTCCTGGAAGTTCTCCTGGATGATCTTCCAGTTGGCGGCGACCTCGTAGTCGACGCGCTTGCCGAGGACCAGGTCCGCCAGGCCGTAGCGGGCGAATTTCGTCCGGTCGCCGCCGAGCCGGTAGTCCAGCTGGGGCCAGACCTGGTCCTCGAAGGGCTCGGGGTCGGCGGCCAGGTTGAGCCAGATCAGGCCGTGCCACTCGGCCAGGTGAACCGGGTGGAGGCCGAAGTCGGACTTGTCCACGGTGTCCATGGACTGCCAGTTCGGAGCGGTGATCAGCCGTCCGTCCAGCTGGTAAGTCCACGCGTGGTACGGGCAGCGGATGGCCCGGCCGGCGTCCCCGGAGTCGGTACCGCACAGCCGGGCGCCACGGTGCCGGCAGACGTTGAGGAAGGCCCGCGCTTTCCCGTCGCGGCCTCGCACCACGATGACGCTCTCATCGCCCAGCTGAGTCCGCACGAAGCGGCCGGGCGCGGGCACGTCCTCGCCACGACACGCGTATATCCACTGCTTCTCGAAGATGTTCCGCTTCTCCGACTCGAAGATGGCCGGGTCGGTGTAGTAGCGGCCGGGCAACGTTGGCATGAACACCGAAGTGGGGGTGACGGTCACCTCGTACTCCTACGTGAGATCGCCGCTGGACTGGGCTGCGTTGGCGAACCGGAAATCTGACGGGTACCGCGGATCAGTGATGGCGGGGCGGTCCAGGGTGAAGGCGGCGATGGGATAGTCCGTACGCCCCTCGGTGGCAAGATCGGCGAGGATGTGCCCGATCAGGCCGGCGAACTTGGCCGCGTGCCCGGCACCGACGAACAGCGCGATGTTCGGGTGGCCAGGGACGGTGTCCAAGACGAAATTACGGTCGGCGGTGAGGTCGTACACGCAGGTCTTGCTGACCAGTTCAGGGCCGATGGCACCGGGCAGGTACTCGGCCAGGAACCCGGCTACTTCCGCCGTCTGGTCCGGGTCGGGTACATAGGAACGGGTGTCCTGAGTCACGAACCGTCCCGACATGTCGCGGGCGGCCTTGACCGCGGCCTCGCCGTAGACCGGAAACCCGTAGAAGGTCGTGTCCGCGCCGTGGAAGATCCAGATCGGAAACCGGTCCGGAGCGAACGGGCGCAGGTCAGCGGCGGCGAAGTAGGTGACCTGTTCCTGGGTGAGAGTGAGCGGGAGGCGGAAGTCCAGGCCCGCGAGCGCGCCCGGGGTCCACGATCCGGCACATACGGTGAGCGTGCCGCCCTCGTAGACCGCCTCGCCGGTATGGACCTCGACATGATCCGGGTAGGGGACGATCTTCCGTACCGGGGAATTCTCAAGGAAGGTCACCCCTCCGGCCAGGGCACGGGAGATGTGGGCGGCGTTGGCTCGCCGGATATCGAGGATGCCCGACTCGGCCGAGAAGAGGCCGATGATGTCGTCGCCGATCCGCCATTGCGGCCAGCGCGCCCGGATCGCGCCCGCGTCCAGCAGTTCGTAGTCGTGTCCCTGGTCGGCCAGCGCCCGGGCGTAGGACGCGATCTCGGCCTCACCCGCGCCGCCGGCGGGCGCCAGGTGCAGTCCTCCGGTGATCCGCAACAGATCCAGGCCGGTCTCCGCTTCCAGATCTCGCCAGTGGGTGTAAGAAGCCCGGGTCAGCGCGGTGTAGTCGGTGCTGTGGTAGGAGTGCCGGATGATTCTGGAGTGGTCTTCGGACGCGCCGCGGTCGTGGCCCAGCCGGAACTGCTCGATGGCGAGTACGTCTCCGCCGCTGCGCCGGCCAAGCCAGTAGGCGGCGGCACTTCCGATGCCGCCCACGCCAAGCACGATGTGTGCGTATGCCTTCTTCATCTTGCCCTGAGGTTGCCATCGCGGACAGCGCGAGTCATCCGGCGCGGCGTTGCGCATTGCCGAGCCCAGCTGCGACATCTGTAGGAAGACCATGCACCCGGCGCAGCCCTAGCACCAGGTGAAGCAGCAGCCGGTCACGACCGTCACGCAGGCTCAGGCCGCAGATCTGCTCGACCCGCCCCAGCCGGTGGTACAGGGTGGTGCGGTGCACATGGAGTTCCCGGGCGGCGCGCTGCACGTCCCCCGCGCAGTCAAGGAAGGTCTCCAGAGTGGGCACCAAGACGGGAGCGGCGGGATCCGACAGCAGGGCCAGCACGCCCGGCGGGATCATGGTCTCTTCCTTCGCCTGGGAAGCGAGCTGGGCCATCAGGGCGTCCGCGCCCAGCTTCGGCCAGCAAGCCGCCGCGCCGTCGGCGGCGAGGGAGCACGCGATGCTGGCCTGCCGCTGAGCAGTCCCCAGGTCGAGCAGTCCGGCTACTGTGCCGCTGACACCCACGCGCCAGCGGCCAGCCCGGGTCGGCAGCCCGGTGAGCAACGCATCACCGGCCTCGGCGAGATCGCGGTCCGCGAGGCCGCCGAGTCCGGCGAGCACCAGGGTGGCGCGACGCGGCCAGAAGGCGGCCAGCACGGAGGTCCGGGCCATCGTCCGCCGCAGGCGCTCCACGGCGGCCGAGAAGGCGGCCTCTACCGTCGATGACGGGCCTTCGCCGTCCCGGTAGGCGGCCATGATCACGGCCGCCTGACCCTCATCGAGCAGGCCGCGATCCAGCGCTTCTTCTCTCGCGGCCCGGCGCACCGCGGGGTCATCGCTCAGCAGATGCTCCACCAGTTGCTGTTGGACCTGGAGTTCGTGCCGCGTCATGACCATCCGGCGGTGCAGCAGCACACCCATGGCTTCCGCGGTCTGCGCGGCATCCGCGATCTGGTCATCGGTGAGATCGCCGTACCGGTCGGTGATCCAGGTGAATCCCAGCAGCAGACCCTGGCAGCGGATTGGCACGCAGAGCCGCTGCCAGAGTTCCAGCGCCGGATTCTCGGGGATGCGCACGGGATCGGCCAGCCGCTTGATCTCGGCGTAGGACACGTCCTCCGGCCGGGTCCGGCGATGCAGCAATGACCAGATACGGGCAGGATCCGCGTCACCGAAGTCCTTGCTCATAGCGATCAGGCGCAGATCCTGATCGTCGACGACCACTGCCCGGCGGAGGCGATCGGCTAGCGCGTCCACCAGCGACTGGACCTGCTCGATGCTCATACACGACAATTATCGCGGGGCGCGTGTTACGCCAAGGCAGAAATAAGGTTACGTACCTGCTCACACCTGGTGACGGCTATCCGCGCGGTAGCTGGGCGGCGATGCCATCGAGCATCACGTCGAGTCCGAACTCGAAACGCTCCTCGCGCGTCGCCGGATCGTCCGGGTCGATGTCGTCGGCGATGATCCGGCCGATGTTCGGGTAGTCCCCCGAGTCGAGGAACCGGCGGGCGAATTCCTCCCGGTACGCGGCCACCTCTTCCTCGCTCAGCGAGGCCATGCCCTCCTCCATCTCCCGCTGCACCTGCATCTCGCGCATCTGCTGCTGGACCGAGCCGGTGACGTAGGTGACGAAGGTCATGGCCATCCAGACGGCGACCCGGGTATCCACACCGAGCCCGAGGAAGATGCCGAAGATCCGGTCGCCATTGCGCGCATCGTTCGGGCCGGTCGGCGGACGGGCCAACGCCAGGTCCACCGCCCACGGGTGCCGCATCAGCACCGAGCACATGCTCCTGGCGTAATTCCGCAGGTCGGCGCGCCAGTCACCGGATAGCTCCGGCACATGGATCTCCACCTCCAGTTGCTCGAGCATCAGCTCCAGGAGATCCTCCTTGGATTCGACGTGCCAGTACAGCGACATGGCGCCGGCCCGCAGATCGCGGGCGATCCGGCGCATGCTGACCGCCTGGAGCCCGTCGGCGTCCGCGGCCGCTATGGCGGCCGTCACGATGTCCTCGCGGGTAAGTCTCCGGTCCCGGCCGCGAGCCCCGCCCGGCCCCCGGCGGTGCTGGTCATCGCGCCCCCGGATCCGCTCGTGGATACGGCGTTCGCGTTCCCGCTCGCGGAACTCACGCTGGGTCAGCCCGAGCTGCCTTATCGACGGCGGAATCCAGTCGCGGTCATCGTCGGATGCCACCCTCGGCCTCCCTTCGGCTTGCTTCTCGTACACCGTACTGCTATCGTACAGCGTACTAGATAAATCGTACACCGTACGATACGGAGGGAACCCATGACTGAACCCCCGACGGGACTTCCAGCCATCGAGGCTGAGGACCTGGTCAAGCGCTACGGGGAGACGACCGCGCTGGCCGGGCTCAATCTGGCCATCCCGCAGGGCACGATTTACGGCTTGCTCGGGCCGAACGGCGCGGGCAAGACCACCGCGGTCCGCGTTTTTGCCACGCTGCTGCGCCCGGACAGGGGCCAGGCGCGAGTACTTGGCCATAACGTGACCAGCCAAGCCGGGCAGGTCCGCGAGCTGATCGGACTGACCGGCCAGTACGCGGCGCTCGATGAGTACCTGACCGGCCGGTCGAACCTGGTGATGATCGGCCGGCTCAGCCGGCTGCCCGCTCGCGAGGCGCGGCGCCGCGCGGACGAACTGCTTGAGCGTTTCGACCTGGTCAAGGCGGCGAGCCGCGCGGTCAAGACCTACTCAGGCGGTATGCGCCGACGGCTCGACCTGGCCGCATCGCTGATCGCCCGTCCGCGGGTGCTGTTCCTCGACGAGCCGACGACCGGCCTGGACCCGAACGCGCGCTCCCTCGTCTGGGACATGGTGCGCGACCTGGCAGCCGACGGCACCACCTTGCTGCTCACCACGCAGTATCTGGAAGAAGCCGACCAGCTCTGCCGCCGCATCGCGGTCATCGACACCGGCAAGGTGATAGCCGAGGGGACCCCTGACGAACTGAAGGCCGCGGTAGGCGAGGAGCACCTAGAGATCACCCTTGCGCCGGGCGCCGACCTTCAGACCGCCACCGTAGTACTGAAACCACTTTCATCCTCCATCCATAACGACGGTGAGCGACGGCTCTCGATCGCCGTGTCCTCGGCCGACGGGCTGACCACTTCCGTGGTCCGCGCCCTCGACGAGGCCGGGATCGCGGTGAATGACGTGACGATCCGCCGCGCGTCGCTTGACGACGTGTTCCGCACTCTTACCGGGAGGGCAGCATGAAAAGATTCCTGACCGACATCTGGGTCCTGGTGCTGCGCAGCCTGGCGCGGATCCGCCGGGAACCGGAAACGCTGTCGGACGTGACGATCCAGCCGGTCATCTTCGTGCTGATGTTCATCTACGTGTTCGGCGGATCGATCGGCGGCTACGGCCACCTGAACTATCACGAGTACCTGGTCGGCGGCATGCTCGCCATGGGCCTGGCGCAGACCGCGCCCGGCACCGCGGTGGGGGTGGTTTCTGACATGTCCACCGGCCTGATCGACAGGTTCAGGTCGCTGCCGATGTCGCGGTCCGCGGTGCTGATAGCGCGGTCGATCGCGGACCTGCTCACCCAGGTGCTCGGCGCGCTGGTCGTCACGGCGGTCGGGCTAGCCGTCGGCTGGCGGATTCATACCAACGCGTGGGACACGCTCGCGGCGTTCGGGCTCGCGTTGCTGTTCGGTTACGCGTTCACCTGGGCCGGGGCGTGCCTTGGCATGGTGCTGCGCTCGCCGGAGGCGGCGCAGCAGACCGGGTTCATCATCTTCCTGCCGCTGACCTTCATCTCGTCCGCGTTCGTGCCGACGCAGACCATGCCCGGCTGGCTGCAGGCGGTCGCGGACTGGAATCCGATGTCCGCGCTGGCCGCCGCCGCTCGTCACCTGTTCGGCAACCCGAACCCGGCGGCGACCATCCAGTCGTGGCCCATGCAGCACCCGGAACTCGCGGTCGTCGCCTGGTCAGCCCTGCTGCTGGCGATCTTCGCCCCGCTGACGGTGCGGTTGTACCGCCGCAAGTCCCTCGCCTAAATCCATAACCCGTCCAAACGTCCGTAGAATCTGCCGTCGGGGCAGCAGATTCTACGGACGTTTGAGTTCCGGGCTGAAACCTCCGTGCAACCAGGGGCTCGTTAGCTTCTCACTGGTCAGTGATCATTGCGATCCATGAGGAGCATGAGGTGTTCAACATTTCCCGGCGGGCGGTGCTGCGCGGTGCTGGCGTGGCGGTGGCGCTGTCCGCTGTCGCGCCCGTTTCCGCAGCGGCTTCCGTCTCCGTTTTGGACGCGGACCAGCTTTTCGCGGCGGGCCACTTCGCGGCGGCCGACCGGGCGTACGCGGCCTTGCTCAGGCAGGAACCGTCGGACGCCTACGCGTGGGCGCAGCGTGGCTACATCGCGCTGCTGTCCAACAAGTTCGCCGCCGCCCAGCGTTTCCTGTCCCGCGCGATCAAGCTGAATCCATCCGACACCGTGTCCATGACGCGGCTGGCGGACTGTTACGTCAGGCAGGACTCCTTCGCACCTGCCGTCAAGCTGCTGGCGGCCGCCGACGACCGGATAGACGCGACGTTGTACTCGGCGGTCAGCGGCTCGCCCTACCAGATAACCGGCGCCGACAGCGGGCCGGTGGCGTTCCAGACCGTCGACCCGCTGCCCTCGGTGACGGCGTCGGTCAACGGCGTCGCGGCCCCGTTCACGCTGGACACCGGCGCGACGTTCACCTTCAGCGCCGCGATGGCGGCGGCCGCGGGCATCAGCCCGGTGGCGACGGTGCTTGTCGACCACGGCAACGGCCCGGTAACGACCTACATCGGGGTAGTGGACTCGCTGCGGATCGGCGCGGTCGAGATCGCCAACGTACCGGTCATGTGGGACGACGTGTCGTTCATCGCGGCACCCGGCGATGGCCCGCCGGCCGGCGTCATCGGGACCACGATCTTCTACCACTTCCAGACCACCATGGACTACGCGGACCGGGCGCTGACCCTGCGGCGTTGTGCGCCTTCACCGGGTCCGGCGACCGCGCCGCTGTGGCTCGCCCCCGATCACTTCATCTTCTCCTGGGGCCGTGTCGGCTCGTCCGTCCCCGGCCCGGTGCTCATCGACACCGGCGGGGTAGGACTCGGCGTGGTACTCAGCACCGCCCAGGCCGCGGCGGCGGACGTGGTCCCCGACTACGCCAACCCAGAATCGGACCTCGGCGTAACCTGCTACCCGTGCACGACGGATGTGGCAGTCGGCCCGGTGCGGCGCGACGTTCCCGGTGTCGTGGGCCCGTTCACGTCCACGGACGGGTTCGGCTTCAACACGACAGGGACCCTGTCCCACGAGTACTTCAAGCCGTCATCGATCACCTTCGACTTCCCCGCGATGACGGTAACCGTCCCGCCCCGCCCCTGACCCCCCGGGGCCCTCTCCTGAACCCGCGCCTCCCGAGCCCGCCCCCTGAACCCCTCCGACCCCAGCGGTGGGCCATCGATGGGGCTATAGGCCCGGCGGTGGGCCATCGATGGGGCCGCAGGAGACCCCCGCCCTGGACCGTACCGGGGGCATCGGATATACATCCGATGTATGGGAACATCTGATGAGTTCGCGGGCTACACGGCCCTGGTCACCGGCGGGTCCTCTGGGATCGGGCTCGCCACCGCGCGACTGCTGGCCGCGCGGGGCGCTCGCGTCGCGGTGCTGGACCTGGCCAAGCCGAAGGACGCCGGTGACCTGCTCCCCTTCGTCGCGGACGTCACGGACGACGCGGGCGTCCGGGCCGCGGTCGACCAGGCGGGCGCGGCGTTCGGCGGCGCCCTCGACATCCTGGTGGCCAACGCGGGCATCGGCGCGGCGGGCACCGTCGAGGACAACGACGATGACGAGTGGCGGCGGGTCTTCGACGTCAACGTCTTCGGCATCGCCCGCACAGTACGCGCGGCGCTGCCACTGCTGCGCGAAGCGGTAACCCGCCGCGGCGGCGCGGCGATCGTCGCCACCTCGTCGGTCGCCGCGACGGCTGGCCTGCCGCAGCGGGCGCTCTACAGCGCGACCAAGGGCGCGGTGTACTCGCTGACCTTGGCGATGGCGGCTGATTTTGTGCGCGAGGGCATCCGGGTGAACTGCGTGAGCCCAGGCACGGCCGACACCCCGTGGGTGGGGCGACTGCTGGACGCCGCACCCGACCCGGTGGCGGAACGCGCCGCCCTCGAGGCCCGCCAGCCGTCCGGCCGCTTGGTGACGGCCGACGAGGTGGCCGCGGCGATCGCCTACCTGGCGAGCCCGTTCGCGGGTGCTACCACCGGGACAGCCCTTCAGGTCGACGGCGGCATGTCCGGCCTCCGCCTCCGTCCGCAGTAACCGCACGGCTACCCATTGACGGGCGGAGACATCGGATCTATTTTCCGAGCATGAGAGTTCGCCCCGGCGTCGTGGCGGCAGTGGCAGCGCTCATCGCAGTGCTGATCGCCGCCTGCAGCACAAGCTCAAGTTCCACTCCCGGCAGCGGAAACACCAGCAAGCAGGTCACGATAGGTGTCGCGCTGACCTACAACAGCACGGCCTTCTGGGCCGCGTACCTGAACTACGAGTCGGAATACGCCAAGCAGCTCAACGTCAAGGTCCTCGGACCTCTTATCGCTGGCACCAACGCCAGCCTGCAGAACACCCAGATCGAGAATCTGGTCAACGAGGGTGCCCAGGCGATCATCGTCAACCCGGAGACCGCGACCAGTCTCGGCCCGGCGATCAGTTACGCCGCCGCGCATCATGTCCAGCTCGTCTCCGTGGACACCATCGTCGGCGTCGGCCACGTCTACATGGTGGTCCGCGCGTCGAACGTGATCTACGGGCTCGACGCGTGCGCCTACATCAGCAGCAAGGTGAAATCCGGTTACGTCCTCGACCTAGAGGGCGACCTCACGTCCTCCAACGGGATCGACCGGACGAACGCGTTCGACGCCTGTATGGCGGCGAACGACCCCAGCGTGAAAATCCTGAAAGACCCGACGGTGTGGGTCCAGTCGACAGCGGTGTCCGACGCGGAGACCGCGGTCTCGGCCTACGGCAGCCAGCTCAAGGCCATCTACTCGCAGTGGTCAAGCCCGGACATCGGCGTGATCCCGTTGCTGAAGTCCAAGAACCTGACCAGCAAGGTGCTCGTGGTCAGCGATGATGGCGTGCCATTCGAGATGTGCGACATCCAGGAGGGAACCCTTAACGCATCACAATCCCAGCCAGCGAACCTATACGCGTACTGGGCACTCAAGTACGGCATCGACGCGGCCAAGGGCGTCACCCTCAAGGCGGGCGAGACGGGCGGCGGCGCGCCGACGTTGCAAATGCTCAGCTACGCGGGCGACTCCAACCTGGGTGACCCGGTGGTCGCGCCGTTCGTTACCAAGGCCGGGCAGACGCTGACCGTGACACCGGTCGACGGGCTGAGCGGCACGGTCTCGACAACACCGGTCACCGACGCGAGCCTGTGGGGCAACGTGTACGGAAACGCACACGGCGGTGTCTGCAGCTCCGCGAACGCCGGATGACCGCGACCGTCACCGTTACCGCCGAGGGCATCTGCAAGCGGTTCGGCTCTACCCAGGCGCTGCGCGGCGTTGATCTCAGCCTCGCGGCTGGGCGGTGCCTGGGTCTCGTCGGGCGCAACGGCGCGGGCAAGTCGACCCTGGTGTCGATCCTGTCCGGGCTGCAACAGCCTGACGAGGGCACGCTGACCCTGAACAGCCCGATCTCGACGGTTTTTCAGCACTCGATGGTGGTGCCGCGGCTGACGGTCGCGGAGAACGTGTTCCTCGGCGCGCCCCCGGTGCACCGAGGAACCGTCGACTGGCGGCAGATGCGCCAGCGGACCCGCCAGGTCATGGCCGAATGGGGCTTCGACGTCTCCGCCGACGCCCCCTGCGCGAGCCTCACGGTGGAGCAGCGCCAGGTAGTGGAGATCGCCCGCGCGCTGGCCGCGGGCACCCGCTGCCTGTTGCTCGACGAGCCGACGGCCGCACTGGAACGCGGCGCCGTGCAGCGGCTGTTCGACCGCATCAGGCAGCTCACCGCGAGCGGAGTCGCGGTGCTGTACATCTCGCATCACCTAGAGGAGGTCTTCGAGATCTGCTCCGACGTGCAGGTCCTCCGCGACGGCCAGACAGTGCTCGTCTCCCCCGTCACCGCGGTCACCAAGCAGGCCCTAGTCACCGCCATGGTGGGCGCGCAGCCGGTCGATGTGACATC
>JBEKHI010000162.1:0-16712 GCA_050012355.1 Streptosporangiaceae bacterium
ACGACGTCGCGGCCACGAGGCAGGCGCTGGACATGATCACGGCCGTCCGCGGCGATCTAGCTCCGGCCCGCGTCGTCAGAGGCCTAGCGTTATCACCCGCAACACCCGTAACACCCGCCCCGAGCACCGCGACCTGCCCCCCGCCGTCCCCGCCCCGCCGCTCGCGCCCCGCGCGGCATCGCAGCTGCCCGGTTTGATGTGATATCGCCGGGTTGCGCCGACCGTCGCCATCGCCCTCAGGCCCGAGCGATTCTGGTGGGTGCTACACCAACCAGCAAAGAGCATTGTTAATGCAGCACCAACCAGCATCGAGGGGCGAGGCGGTCGGGCGAGATGTCACGGATGCCCGGTTCGCGCGGCCGCCGGAAGGCCTGTCGACGCGAAGTTGTCCACGTCTGGGATCGGTCAACACGCCCGGAACCGGACATCTTTAGCCGAATATGAGCTGACCGCCGACGATCGTCGCGGCCACGGGGTCGTCCAGCAGGATGAGGTCGGCGACGGCTCCCGGCGCGACGTGGCGGGGCCGCGCCGGTTCGGCCGCGGTTCCCTGGAAGAGGCGCAGCGCCCGGGCGAGGCCGGTCGTTTCGCCGGTCGGCCGCCGGGTGCACGCCCGCATCGAGCTCCACGGATCCGGATTACCGAACGGCGCGTCCGTGCCCGCCGCGACCCCGACTCCCGCCGCCAGCAGGCTGCCGAGCCGCCACAGATCCGGCCGGTCCTCGGCTGGCACCTCGCAGGCGTACTGCTTAGCGCGCTCGACCGGGAAGTCCGGCTGGGTCACCACGGTGACGCCGCGTTCCCGCAGCCAGGACAGCGAGCCGGTCCCGATGACGGCGCCGTGTTCGATCCTGTCCCCGTGCATGACGCCGGCGATGTCGAGTGCCGCCTGGGTGAGCGCGAGCTGAACCCGCGTCACGCAGTGCACGGCCACCGGGCGCCCGGCCGCGTGCGCGGCCGTCATCCGGTCGGCTAGCTCCGCGAGCGGAGGCAGCGAGGTGTCGTCCAGCAGGATCTTGACCGGGCCGAGGCTGAACCTTTCGGTGGGCGGAAGGGTGACCTCCGGCGGCGCCATGCAGTGCAGCCGTTGCCGGATGGCGCCGCTGGCCACCGCCTCCGCCAGCCCGGTCACGGCGGCGTCCGTCATGTCCGGCGTGGCGTCGGTGAACCCGGTGATCCCGAGCCGCGCCGCCGCGGCGCTCACCGCGGCCAGGTCCAGCCGGGCGGGCTCGACGCGGCCAGCCAGCCACGAGTCCATCCGCCACAGGCGCCCCGTCGGTCCCGAGGCGTCGCGTTCTATCCCTGGCTCGCCGCAGTCGCTCAGCCCGACCAGTTCGGCCGCGCGGGAGTTGAGCATCCAGAGCGCGCCGGAGCGATGCTGGACGCGTACCGGTCTTTCGGGCAGCAGCCGGTCCAGCGCCTCGCGGTCCAGCGTCCCGGCGACCGACTCGTGGTAGCCGGTGCCGCGTAGCCACGCCCCCGCGGGCAGCTCCCGATTGGCTTGCGCCAGCCGGGCGGCGAGCCCGGCCGTGTCGCGCACCTGCGGCGGACCGAGCGGTACCGAAGCTCCGCTGGCGGCGAGCGCCCGCAGGTGGATGTGGTGATCGTGCAGCCCCGGCAGCAGCCAGCAGCCGCGGCCCGGCAGCTCATCCTCGCCGGGTTCACGCGTTAGCCGGGGCGCGATCTCGGAGATCCGTCCGCCCGCCAGGCGGACATCGGCCACTCCGCGGCCCGGCACCCGCGCGGACCTGATCAGCATGGCGGTAGTACCCACTGCGATCTGCCGAGCTGCGAGCACGCGACCTTCCATCCGAACCCATCCTGCGTGACCGGGTGCTCGCCCGGGCACTCCGGCGGTGCCGCGGCGAACGTCGCCGCCACGTTCCGCATCGACAGGTCGATCAGCGATCCGCCGCCGTTCGCGTACGCCATCGCCACCGCGTACGCACCGCAAACCCCGGTCAGCGGATCAGCGATGGCGTCCGCGCAGAACACCGGGTCCCCGTCATCATCCCGGCCCACCAGACCCCCGGCGACCGCCGCGTCGTCCCCGAACGCGACCTTGCCCGGGTCGTCGCGCCCGTAACCGGTGATGGAGAGCCACACCTGGCCGTCCGGCCGGTCGAGCTCATCCGGCGCCAGCCCGAGCTGGGCCAGCGCCCGGGGACGGGACGCCTCGATGACGATGTCCGCCCCGGTGAGCAAGCCCGCGAGTTCCGCGCGCCCGTCCGCGGACCCGAAGTCGATCGTCACCAGCCGCTGCCCCGCATGCAACCGATTGAAGAACCGCGCGTCCGCCCGGGCACCGTCCGGCCGGGTGCAAGATTCCACCTTCACCACCCGCGCACCCCCCTCCGCGAGCAACCTCCCGCACAACGGCCCAGCCCACATAGCCGACAAATCCACCACAACCGCCCCCCTCAGCATCCCCTCCGGAGCCGCGACTGCCGCCCCCTCCAGAGCCGCGACTGCCGCCCCCTCCAGAGCCGCGACTGCCCCGCTCGGAGCCTCTGCCGCCCCCATGGATGGGCCATCGCTGGCGCCATAGCCCCAGCGATGGCCCATCCATGGCAAGCAGGGCCCCGGGGCCCCCAGGCTGCCAGGCCTGTCGATGTGTCATAGACCGGGCTCTATGCCGGTCGATGTCACATCGACCGCGGCGGGGTCTGCGGCGGGGGTGGCTGGGGTGGCGGGGTCTGGGGTGTGGGGGTCTGCGGTGGGGGTGGCTGGGGCGGCGGTGGCTGCGGGGAGCGGGGCGGCGGGGACTGAGAGGAGCTGGGCGCGGTCGGCTAGGGCGGTGGCGGTCATGGTGCGGGCGGCTGACTCCAGGGCGGACCAGGGGGTGTCGGGGGTGGCGGTCGAGCCGAGGTGGTTGGGATTGGTGATTGAGCCGAGGATGGCGGGGACCGCGGCTACGTCGTCGGGGCGGCTCAGGGTGACGGCGCACCAGCCGTCGGCGGTGCGCAGCAGCCGCGTCGTCCCGTTCGCTGACACCCGGCCGGCTCGGTTAAGCCCGCGCAGCCGGGCTCGCGTGGTGAGGATCGTTCCCGGATCGGGCCGGACCCCGGTGGTCTTCTCCAGTAGGTCGCACACCCTCGCCAGCAGGCCGAACGCGGCGGCCGGTGACGCGTCCGGCGCCTGGCCAGGATGTCCCGTCAGCCCCATCGCGCCGGAGGCCGCCCACGCGAGCACCTCACACATCACGCACCGATGACATCGCGGATCGGGGGGCGGCTCGCCAGCGGTACCTCATGCTCGTCGGGCAGCCACTCGCCGCCGACCTGAACGAACTGGGTGAAAGCGGCGGTGTCATCGGCGTCGAGTCCGCACCGCTCAAGCGCCGCGCCGAGGATCTGCCGTGCCATCACCCCGAGCTGCCGCAGGTTCCGGTTGCGATGCTTGCGCACGCCGAGGTTGACCTGGGCCAGACCATCCAGGCCGTAACGAGTGTGCGCGTCGAGCAGCAGCCCGATCTCCACGCCGTACCCGGCGGCGAAGGGGACGGTCTCCGCGAATTCCCGTGTCACCACATACTCCCCGCCGAGCGGCTGGATGATCCCGGCTAGCTCTGGCCGCAGCGCGCCTAGCAGCGGGCGGGCGAGGAGTTCGGTAACCCGGCCCCCGCCGGTCCCGTACTCTGCCGATTCCAGCCGCAGCGGACGACGATAGAACCCCTTCACCAGCTGAACTGCCGGGCCGGTCAGAGCCGGGCCGAGCAGCGCGGGGACGAAGCCGGGGCTCGGGTCCACCAGATCGGTGTCGAGAAAGACCAGGATGTCGCAGTCGGTCGCGGCGAGCGCGCGCCACAGCACCTCGCCCTTGCCCGGACGGACGTCCAGCCAGGGGAGGATGTCCGCGTGCCGCATCACCCGGGCGCCAGCCTCGCGGGCGACCTCGACAGTGCGGTCGGCGGATCCCGAGTCCACGACCAGGATGTCGTCCACCAGCGTCCCGGCGAGCGGCAGGACGGACGCCACCACATCGCCGACCGTGGCCTCCTCGTTCAGCGCGGGCAGCACCACGCCGATCGTGCGCGACCCTTTGAGCTCGCATAGTCCGGCGACCGACCAAGACGGTTCCTGCCAGGTGGCGCGACCCAGCCAGTCGCTGGTCTCAGGGAGCACGGTTCGCGCTGATTTCGTCCACGAGTCCCCAGCGTAGGGCTGTCTCGGCGGTCAGCCGTTCGCCAGTGAGGAACAACCACGCTGAGCGCCAGCGCCCGATCCGCCGCGGCACGCTCACCGTACCGCCCGCGCCCGGCACCAGGCCCATACCGATCTCCGGAAAAGAGAATGACGTTTCCGGTACCGCGACTACACGCCCGCCGAACGCGGCGATCTCGGCGCCGGCGCCGACACAAGCCCCGTGCACCCGCATCGTGACCCGGTCGGCGATCGAGTCGATCACCCGCCACGGTGCGCGGGCCAGCCGAACCAGGTAGGCGGCCACCGGATCGCTGGCCGTGCCGAACTCGGCGAGATCGCCGCCGCTGCAGAAGTTCGAGCCGGCCCCGCTGATCGTCACGTGGACGTCCGGGTCGGCGGCGCCCGCCTCCACGGCGGCGAGGAGTTGCTCTCGCATTCTGAAGGACAGTGAGTTGCGTCGTTCCGGATGATCCAGCGTGATGCGGAGCTGATCGCCTTCGCGGATCGCGCGTACCAGCGGACGGCCGGTAGCCGGCGGGGGTGGCATGTTTCCGCGTCCGGCCAGCCAGCGGGCGAACTCGGGGCCGCCGAGCAGCATCGAGAACACCGCCGCCTCGGCGGCTAGGGCGGGAACCGTGCGCGGGTCGGTATGGCGCAGCAGGTGGCCACCGGCAACAGCGGCGCGCGGGGCCCGCGAGACGGCCGTCTCCAGCTGCCGTATCGCCGCATCGAGATCCGCGACCCGCACGAGACTCGTCGCCGAAACCGGCACTTCCGCGTCGGTCAGCGTGAACGTGAGCGCGTCCAGTACCGGTGCCAGCGCGGACGTCACCGGGCCGCGCAGCACGCCGACCACCAGGGGCAGCGTCTGGTGGAGTGCCTGAACGGACTCGGGATGACGCCCGTCCAGATCCACGAACACGAGGGGCCGGGCTGGATCGCCGGCCCCGTCGAGTTCAAGGTCAAGATCCGGGAACAGCCCAGTCGCGGCAATTGATTCTCTCAAAATGAGAAGCTACCTTTCTCTCAATGAGAGGATCATACTCCGAGTGGTAGCTGCCGCACGGGTCCGCGTCGAGGAGGACGACTGTGAAACCGCAGAGAACCATCGCCGCACTCGCGGCATTCGCGGCAGTGGCGGGGCTGACCGTCGCCTGCGGCCGCGCGGGGGGTGCGACAACCAGCTCGCCATCGTCAGCTGGATCAACCGCTGCTACGCAGGCAGTGGCCAGCACCTTCGGCACGCTCGGCAAGGTCTGCCACTCGGGTTCACCGTCGGGTTCGACGGATCAAGGGGTCACCGCGAGTACGATCCAGGTCGGCACGTTCACCGACCAGTCCTTCACTCAGGATCCGACGATGGTGGACGCCGCCAAGGTATTCACCTCGTGGTGCAACTCGCTGGGCGGTATCGACGGCCGCAGGATCGTCTCTAACACCCTCGACGACGGGCTGTACAACGTCCAGGCCAAGATGGTCGAAGCGTGCGGCCAGGACTTCGCGCTGGCCGGCGGCGAGTCGGCGCTGGATGAGCTGGGCGTCGAAACCCGGCTGAAGTGCTTGCTGCCCGCCTTCCCCGCCCAGGTCATCTCCACCCTGAACACGGGATCGAGCCTCCAGGTCTCGCCGGGCTATAACACCGGCAAGTACTACGTCTACAACCAGTACTACAACTGGCTCATCAAGCAGGAGTACCCCGACTCCGCCCAGCATGTCGGCATCATCGCTGGCGACGTGGGGGTCACCGAGACCGACGAGGCTGAGGCGGCCGAGGACATCAAATCGCTCGGCGGCAGCGTCGGCTACGACACGCTGTACTCGCCGATCGGCTCCATCGACTGGACGCCGTTCGCGGAGGCCATCAAGAGCAAGGGCATCAAGGGACTGATCTTCCTCGGCCAGTACCAGGACCTAGCCAAGCTCGAGCTGATCCTCACGAACATGGACTACAAGCTCGACTGGATCGACGCTAACACCAACAGCTACGACACGGCGTTCAACGGGCTGGCGGGCTCCAGCGTGCTGTCCGAGCAGAACAACGTGGCCGACATAGAGGGCGTCTACCCGCTGGAGGAAGCGTCGAGCAACCCGGCGTCCAAGGAGCTCAGCCAGCTGTGGGCCAAGTACGAGCCCTATGAGCAACTGTCGCTGCCGGGGGTACTCGCGTTCTCCTCCTGGTTGCTGTTCGCCGAATCGGCGTCGAGTTGCGGGGTGGACCTTACCCGCAAGTGCCTCTACGACGCCGCGATCAAGCAGACCAGCTGGACCGCGGGCGGGCTGATGGCGCCGATGAGCTTGTCCCCAACGACCACCCCGGTCACCTGCTGGAATGTCGAGAAGGACACTCCAAGCGGATGGGAACCCGCGTCGTTCGGCGCGAACGACGGTGCCTACAGCTGCGGCGGCCCGTATTACCTCCTCAAGGGCAACTACGGCAGCCCGCTGACGCTCGCCAACGTTGGCTTGTCGCTTAGCGACCTGAAGTAAATGCAGCAGATCCTCGCCTACGGGATCGTAGGCCTGTTCACCGCCGCGATCTACGCGATCATCGGCAGCGGGCTGGTCCTCACCTACGCAACCACCGGCGTATTCAACTTCGCCCAGGGCGCGATCGGCATGTTCGCGGCGTTCACCTACTGGCAGTTCACCGTGGGCTGGGGCTGGCCGGTCCCGGCTGCCCTGGTGATCACGCTGCTGGTGCTGGCGCCCGCGTTCGGCCTGGGGCTCGAGCGGATCGTCATGCGGCCGATACAGCAGCTGGGCGAGATCGAACGGCTGGTGGTCACGATCGCGCTGCTGTCCGGCCTGATCGCGCTCGCGAACACGATCTGGAATCCGGACGTCCAGCGCACGCTGACGCCGTACTTCGAGCAGGACGCGCCGATCAAGATCGGCCCGGTCGTCATCACCTGGCACCAGGCCATCACGATGGGCGTCGCCATCCTCATCGCGATCGGCCTGCGGGTGCTGCTGTACCGGACCAGGACCGGAACCGAGATGCGGGCGACGGTCGATGATCGCACGCTGATCCGGCTGGCCGGCGGCGATCCCAACCGGGCGAGCCGGGTCGCGTGGATACTCAGCACACAGCTCGCCGCCGTCGCGGGCATCCTGCTGGCGCCCACCCTCGCGATGGACTCCTCGCAGCTTTCACTGGTAATCGTCAGCGCGTACACCGCGGCTATCTTCGGCCGGCTGCGGTCCCTGCCGCTCACCTTCGTCGGCGCCATCGTCGTCGGCTGCACGGAGGCTTACCTGACCGGATACCTGCCGCAGAACAACTACCTGCCCGGGTTGCGGCTGGCGGCCTCCCCGTTGCTGCTGTTCGGCGCGCTGCTGATCTTCCGGCACGGTCAGCTCCCGCACCGGGACCGCAAGCTCCGGCCGGTCCCGGTGCCGACGGTGCGCGGCACCGCGTTGCTGGCGGCCGGGATCGTGCTGACCGGCGTGGTGCTGGCCACCGTACTCAGCCCGTCCGACCTGGTGACCTACGGCGCGATCTTCACCCTCGGCCTCGTCGCGCTCTCCTACGTGCCGCTCGCCGGGTACGCCGGGCAAATCTCGCTGTGCCAGCTCACGATGATGGGCGTCGGCGCGCTGGCATGGGCGCACCTCGCTCCCCATGGTCAGCTCTGGGCGCTGGCCGTGGCGGTCGCGGTGTCCGCGGTGGTCGGAGCCCTGATCGCGATACCCGCGATGCGGATCTCCGGCGTGTACCTGGCGCTGGCGACCGCCGCGTTCGCCATCGTCTGCGATGACTGGATCTTCGGCCTGCCGTCCTTCACGATCGCCGGGGTGCGGATCTCGGTGTTCAACCAGGGATCGGTGGCGGGCACCGGCCCCGCCCTGGCCGGACACCAGCTGACCAGTGCGTCCGGGCTGATGATCTTCGCGGCGGTGTGCCTGGCGATCGTGTCGTTCGGTGTCGCGATGCTTCGCCGGTCCCGGTTCGGCCGGCGGCTGATCGCGCTGCGGGACAGCGAGGCCGCGTACGCGACGCTGGGCGGGAACCTGCTGGCGGCCAAGGTTGGCGTGTTCGCCCTGTCCGCGGGCATCGCGGGTCTTGGCGGCGCGATCACCGCCATGGCGGGACCGGTCACCGCGGACCAGTTCAGCTTCGTCAGCGGGTTGCCCGTCTTCCTGATCGCGGTGATCGGCGGCCTGGGCACGGTCGGGACCGGATTGTTCAGCGGGCTGGGGTACGCGGGGGCGCTCAACGCGCTGCCCGCCGTCGCGTCCTGGACGCAGAACCTCGCCGGAGTGCTGCCCGGGCTCTCCGGCGTCGCGCTCGGCAGCAACCCGTCGGGCATCATCCCCTCGATGCGACGCGACTGGGCCGGGCTGGCGGGCGATCGCCTGGCGCTGGCCGTGCTGGTGGTCGGCGGCGTGGGCGGCTGGGTGCTGCGCTTGGCGCACGTGTTCAACGGATGGGAGTTCGCCGGGGTGCTGGTGCTCGCGGTGATCGCGGCCCAGCTGCTCCTGAGGTGGCACGCGAAGAAGCTGCGTGCCCAAGTAACTGATGTCCCCGTCGAATGGCGCGGGGTACGGCGGGAGTGGCAGTCCGAGGACGAGGAAGTGCTGACGCGTGGTATCGCTGCGGGCTGAGGGAGTGACCGTCGCGTTCGGCGGGAACCTGGCGCTGGACTCGGCGCGGATCGCCGCCGAGCTCGGACCGCAGCGGCGGCGGGCGGCGCACATGGCGGCCGGCTTGCTGGAGACGCTCGGGCTGGAAGACGTCGCTGACTCCCCGGCCGACGAACTGCCCACCGGGGTGGCGCGCCTAGTGGAGGTAGGGCGGGCGCTGGCCGCCCGGCCCCGGCTGTTGCTGCTGGATGAGCCGGCCGCCGGGCAGGACGAGAGCGAGACCAGCCGCTTCGGCGGCCTGCTGCGGTCGCTAGCGGCGGACGGGATGACGGTCGTGCTGGTCGAGCACGACATGGGCCTGGTCATGGAGGTATGCGACGAGGTGTACGTGCTCGACCTCGGCAAGATCATCGCAGCCGGCCCGCCCGCGACCATCCGGGAGAACGAGACCGTGCTGGCGGCCTACCTAGGAGATCTCGATGATTGAGCTGCGGGACATCCGGGCTGGCTACGGCGGGATCAACGTCCTTTACGACGTGTGCCTGACCGTACAAGCCGGACAGGTGCTGGCTCTCCTCGGACCGAACGGCGCGGGTAAAACCACCACCCTCCGCGTCGCCTCCGGCATCCACGCACCCACCGCGGGCGCGCTCATTCTCGGCGGGCGGGACGTTACGGGGGCGGACGCTGGTGATCTCGCGCGTACCGGAGTCTGCCTGATACCCGAAGGCAGGGGCGTGTTCCCGAACTTGTCGGTCCGGGACAACCTGCTGATGATGACGTACAGCGGGCGCGGCATCGAGGAGATCGAGGAGATCGCGTACACCCGGTTCCCTGTCCTCGGCGAGCGCCGGTCACAAGCCGCGGGCACGCTGTCCGGCGGCGAGCAGCAGATGCTCGCACTCGCCCGCGCGCTGGCCACCGACCCGGCCGTGCTCATGGTGGACGAGCTGTCCATGGGCCTGGCGCCGGTCATACTCGCGAAGCTGTACGAGCACGTGGCGGAGATCGCCAGCTCCGGCGTCGCGGTGCTCGCCGTCGAGCAGAACGCCTCCGCGATCTTGCGCATCGCCGATCATGCCGCGGTGCTGGTACGAGGCCGTATCGAACGGTACGGGCCGGCCGACGACATCCTGCGCGACGAACTGTCCGCCCTCTACCTGGGGAGCTCACGTTGACCTCTGCCACCGCCGACTCGCGCGCCGACCGCTTCGTCCGGGAGATCGCCGCGCTCAAGATCCCCGATCCGTCCGCCGGGCACCCGCGGCTGTGGCTGCGGCTGGGCGTGTTGCTGATGGTGCTTGGCGTCGCGCTCGGCGTGACCGCGTACCTGGTCTCGCACCGCACCACCAGCTCGTTCACGCAGGGCGACGCGGTGACCATCGGGCTCGGGGGAGTGACGCTGAGCGTGGTCGGCGCCGCGCTGTTCCTCAGGTACTCGCTCACCGCGTTCTTGCGGTTCTGGCTGGCACGGCAGTCCTTCGACCTCGCGGTGCTGGGCGACCGGCTGGCGGGTGACCACCTGAACGGCGACCGCCCGGAGGCGAGCGGGGAAGCAGAGTACTCATGACCCGGATGATCTACCACATGCTCGACCGGGGCCTGCGGTACGGATTGCAGACGATGTGCGAGGGCGGCGGGACCGCCGACGCCACGCTGGTGGAACTCCTCGCGTGATCCGGCGCGATCTGTTCACGGCCGACCATGACGCGTTCCGCTCCATGGTCCGCGAGTTCATCGCGGCCGAGGCCCTCCCGCACTATGCCGAGTGGGAGAAGGCGGGGGAATTGCCTGCGCCGTTTTGGAAAAAGTTGGCTTTGCTCGGGGTCATGGGTATGGCGATTCCGGAGAAGTACGGCGGGGCGGGAATCGACGACTTCAGGTACAACGCGATCGTGCGCGAGGAGGCGGCGAGCGCCGCGATCACGCTCGGCGCGGTGTCGACTCAGCTCGACGTGATCCTGCCGTACTTTCTCCGGTACGCCGACGATGCGCAGCGCGACCGCTGGTTCCCCGGGCTCGCCGCCGGTGAGCTGCGTACCGCGATCGCGATGATCGAGCCGGGCACCGGGTCCGATCTGGCCGGTATGCGGACGACGGCGGTGCGGGATGGGTCGAGTTATGTCCTGAACGGTGCGAAGACGTTCATCACCGGCGGCGCGCTGGCTGAGCTGGTGATCGTGGTGGCTCGGACAGCCGTCGTCGAGGGGGACCGCCGGGCCGGGCTGACGCTGCTGGTCGTGGAGGACGGGATGTCCGGATTCGTCAAGGGCCGGAAGCTCGACAAACTCGGGCTAAAGACGCAAGACACGCCAAGTTCGAGCTGGTGTCGGTCGCGACCGAGATCGAGGCGGCGCAAGCGTTGCTCGACCGGGCCTTGTCGTCGCTCGTCGACGGGTCACTGTCGGGCGCGGACGCCGCCATGGTCAAGCTGTTCTGCACCGAGACGCAGGGCCGCGCCGTGGACCGCTGCCTGCAGTTGTTCGGCGGCTACGGGTACATCACCGAGTTCCCGATCGCCCGGCTGTACGCCGACGCGCGGGTCACCCGCGTCTTCGGCGGCACATCCGAGGTCATGAAAACCATCATCAGCAAATCCCTGGGGCTGTGATGCCCGGCCCGGCCTCCTTGTCCCCCGATGGTGGGGCGGCTCCGCGACGACGTGCGCGACAGCCAGGCGTCCTCCATCCCGCATCCGAAACGCCTGGGTGACCCCGGCGATTACGCGCACCTCGCCGTGTCGGTGCTGGAGAACCCGTACCTGAACGGCGAGACCACCCGGCTCGATGGCGCGATCCGGATGGCCCCGCGTTGACGTCCTAGACGCCGCCATCGACGCCGACGGCGCGGCGGGCTCAGGTCGCGGAGCGGCTGACGTGGTTCATCAGGGACAGTGCCACGTGAGCGGCGGCCATCACGGTCGCGGCCGGGACCCCGGCCTGTTCGGCTAGGTCGGTCATCAGCCGGACGTCCTTGGCTAGCAGCGGGCCGGCGTGCGCGCCGATCCGGTCCAGGGTGCCGCCCGCCGACGCTATCCGGTCGAGCGCGAAGCTTGCCCCGCTGCCGTGCGAGACCACCTCGCCGAGTCGCTGAGGATCGACACCGAGCGACCGGCCGAGGGTCAGCGTGCTGGACGCGGATGCGAGGTTGGCGGTGAACAGCACGTTGTTCAGCAGCTTCGCGAGCTGGCCGGCGCCCACGTCGGGTCCCATGTGGACCACCGGGTCACCGAACGTCTCGAACACCGGCCGGCACTGCTCGACCGCATCGGCGGGCCCGCCCGCCATCACCAGCAGCCGGCCCGCTGACGCCGCGGGCGACCCGCCGCTGACCGGGGCGTCGATCAAGACGACCCCGGAACCGGCGGCCTTGGCGGCCAGCCGCTTGCAGGTCGCCGGGTGCACCGTGCTGTGTACCGCGATCACCCCGCCGCTGCTTAGCCCAGCCAGCACTCCGCGTGCAGAGCAGATGACCTCCTCGACGTCGGAATCGTCCGTCACGCAGATGGAGACGAGGTCGCTTTCGGTGGCGAGTTCGGCCGGTGAGGCGGCGGCGGGCACCTCGGCGAATGACGACAGCGTTACGGAGCGGCGGGCCCACAATGTCACCGGGTATCCGGCGTCCACGATCCGGCGCGCCATCGGGGCGCCCTGGCTGCCTAGGCCGATGAATCCGACACGCATCAACGCGACTTCAACTCCTCAAGGCCAGCCAGCGCCGGGTAGCCGCTGACGCTTAGCGCGTTCCCGTGTCCAGTCTCGTGGATGTCGAACACGGACTGGATCGCCGCGTAGAAGCCCTGGGTATCCAGCGTCTGGTTCACCGCCCGCTTGGCCTGCCGCAACGCGAACGGATGCTGCCTGGCGATCTGCCGCGCCAACTCCATCGCGGAATCGTCCAGATCGGGCAGCGGCACGACCCGGTTGACCATGCCGACCGCGGCGGCTTCTCGCGCCGTGATAGCGCGACCGGTGAACAGGATCTCCTTGGCGAGCCGCGGGCCGAGTTCCCAGGTGTGGCCGTGGTACTCGACGCCGCCGATCCCCATCCGGACGACGGGATCGGAGAATTCCGCGTTCTCCGCCGCGACGATCAGGTCGCACGGCCAGCACAGCATCAGCCCGCCGGCGATGCATTTACCCTGCACCACGGCGATCGATGGCTTCGGTATATTCCGCCAGGACAGGCAGTACCCCAGGTACCGGCGGGCCTCGAGCCCGTAAATCCACTCCAGGGTGATCTTCTCGGGCGCCGCCGCGAACCCGCTGGTGAGGTCGTGCCCGGCCGAGAAGTGCTTCCCGTTGGCGCGCAGCACGATCACCCGCACGTCGTCATCGGAAGCCGCCCGGGTCCACGCCGCGTCCAGCTCGTCGAGCAGCTCCATGGACTGGGCGTTCGCCTTCTCTGGCCGGTTAAGGGTGATCACGGCCACGCGATCGTCGACCTCGTAAAGAATCATCTTGGCAGCCCCAGTATTCGTTCGGCGATGATGTTGCGCTGTATCTCCGAGGTCCCGCCGGCGATCGTCCCGCCGAAGGTCCGCGCGTACCGCTCGAACCACGACGCGCTGAACGAGTCGTGATTCATGTGATTGACCAGGCCGGTCCGCGCTGGGTGAATCAGCCCGTCGGACTCCCGTTCCTCCAGGGCATGGAGCGCCGCTTTCTGCACCGCTTCCGACCCGAGCAGCTTGAGCACGGATATCTCGGAGGGGTTCTCGGTACCGCTGAGCTGGCGATAGCCGAGCAGGCGCAGCGCCTGGTGGTCCATCAGCAGCGTCGCGTACCACTCCTGGTGGCTGGGCGCGTCCCTGATCAGGTCATCCAGCCGTTCGGCGAAGTTGATCCAGAGCATCGTCCGCTCGTGACCGAGGGAGCCGTGCGCGACCCGCCAACCGCCGTTCAGCTCGCCGACGAGGTTCTCCCGCGGGACCCTGGCATCGGTGAAGAACACCTCGTTGAAGTCGAGGTCGTCCGGGCCGAGCATCGACCCGAACGGCCGCCTGGTCACGCCCTCGGTCGACGTCGGGACCAGGAGCACGCTGATGCCCTTGTGTTTCGGGACGTCGGGGTCGGTGCGCACGAACGTCAGCAGGACGTCGGCGTCGTGCGCACCGGAGGTCCAGATCTTCTGGCCGTTCACGACGAAGTGGGTTCCGTCCAGCACCGCCCGGGTGCGCAGGCCCGCCAGGTCCGAGCCAGCGCCCGGCTCGCTCATGCCGAGCGAGGCGGTCAGCTCCCCGCGCAGGATGGGCAGTGCCCACCGCTGCTTCTGCTGCTGGGTGCCGAAGGTCAGCAGCGACGCCGCGATGATGCCAAGTCCCTGCGGGTTGAAGCTGTGGTAGATCCGCCGCCGGGACAGTTCCTCCAGGTGAGCGAGCTGCTGGGGGAGCGTGGCGTTGCGCCCGCCGTACTCCGGCGGCTGGCCGGGCAGCAGCCAGCCGTTATCGAATAGCGTCCGCTGCCAGCGCCGTGCCCAGTCCGGCATGTCCGAGCTCGACTGCGGTCGCTGCGCTGCCTCGGCCTCGGTCGGCAGCTGCGCGTCGAGGAACGCGGAGAACTCCGCGCGGAACTTCTCGACCTCCGGATCATCGGCGAGTTTCATGAGATGAGGGCCCTCCTGTGCTCGGCGGCCGTCCCTAGCAGCATGTCGCAGGCCTTGGCCCGCTTGAGGTAGATCTGCAGCTCGTTCTCCCAGGTGAACCCCATCGCGCCGAACAGCTGGAGGCCGGACTGAAACACCAGCCGCTGGCACTCGCCGGCGGCGGCCTTCGCCATCAACGCGGCCGTGTGCCGTCGCGGATCGTCCTCGGCGATCGTGAGCGCGGAGTAATACGCCAGCGCCCTCGCCCGCTCGATCGCGACGTACATGTCCGCCGCCTTGTGCTTCACGGCCTGGAAGGACCCGATCAGCGCGCCAAACTGCGGGCGCTGCTTCACGTGGGTCACCACCATGTCCAGGATGCGCCGGCACGCCCCGACGGTGGTGATCGCCAGCCCGGTCAGCGCCAGGTCGGGCACGCCGGCCACGAGGTCCGGCGCGTCGACCCGCGCCACGTGCAGCGTCGGATCGAAGGTACTCACCCGCGGCGCACCACCAGGCCGTACCACGACCCCGTCTGACGTCAGCAGCGCGACCTCGTCGGCTCGATCAGCATCGAGGACAAAACGACCCGCTCCATCGAACACCGCCGTCCCCGAGCCCGCTGGCGTTCGACCGGTCAGCGGCATGAACCAGGTCGCCGTGGCCAGGAACGGCGTGGGATCGGCGACGTAGCCGAGCTCCTCGAGCACGATCGTCAGCTCCACCGGCGGCGCCTCCAGCCAGCCGAGCTGCTGGTAGGTAGCCCAGAGCTGGTCCTCGGGCCGGGAACGCGATTTGGTCACCGTCTCGCGGACCATCTGCCGCAGCAGCCGCTGATCCTCGTCGAACTCGAACTCCACGGGGTACCTTTCGCCAGGGGTGCCAATAGTGCGAGAATATCATTCTCATCTTTCGCGAGTAAGGGTCTCAACATGGCAGAGATGGATCGCCGGATCCGCGCGCTAGCGTGGATGGTCCGACGGGTGACGTCGGCCGGATCCATGACCGAGGAACGGGTCATCCGGATGCAGTCGCGGGCCATACCGGACAATGCGCTGACCCGGTACCAGCTTGGCGCGGCGGTGCCTGGTGCGTCGCTGTCGGACCGGATGATCCCGGGGCCGGGCGGGGATCTGCCGGTCCGCGTCTACACCCCGACCGACGGGGCGGCGCGGGCGGTGATCGTGTACTTCCACGGCGGCGGCTTCGTCTGGGGCGACCTGCGGATGGGGGACTGGCTGGGCAGCAACGTGGCGGTCAAGGTCGGCGCCGTCGTGGTGTCGGTGGATTACCGCCTCGCGCCGGTGCACAAGTTCCCGGCCGCCGTCGAGGACTGCTACGCGGCGGTCAAGTGGGCCGCGGAGCTGGAGGCCGCTTGCGTTCTCGGAGTCATGGGCGAGAGCGCCGGCGCCAACCTCGCGGCCGTCGCTTGCCTGCGGGCCCGCGACGACGGTGGCCCGGCGATCAGTCACCAGGCGCTGCTGTACCCGGCCGTGGACATGACCGGCGAATCCGAGGATCACCAGGACGCGGCGTTCCTCACCGCGGCTGACCGGCGGCTCTACACGCGCTGCTACCTCGGGGACGCGGACCCGTCGGACCCGCGGCTGTCACCGATCCTGGCCAAGGACCACAGCGGGCTGCCGCCCGCGCTCATCCAGGTCGGCGACCAAGACCCGCTGCGCGACGGTGCCCGCCGGTATGCGGACGTCCTGCGGGTGGCAGACGTCCCGGTGCGGTTCACCGAGTACGTGGGGATGCCGCACGGCTTCCTCAACTTCCCGAACATCTGCCGCGCGGCCCCGCAAGCCCTGTCCGAGATCTGCGCCGAGCAGCGCGCCGCCCTGCTGTCCGACTGAGGACTTCGCCCGGTCCGAGCGGTCGCGACGGAGCGTTATGTCGTATATAGGGTATTTGTGTGGCCCTCCGCAAGGCCATCGATGACCCATTACCGGTGCTATTGCGCCATCGATGACCCATCGCTGGCGGTCATGTGGCGGCACCAGGCTTAAGCCTGGCTCGCGCGCCCGCTGCCGCCCGCCCGTTTTGCGGCATATATTCCTTGGTCCTCGATAACCCGAAGGATTTTTGCAGCGAGGGGCACAAGATCCTTCGCGTTGTTCCAGGTGGCCCGGGCTCCGCGAGGCGACGTTTAGAGTCCGTACCTCTCCGTGATCAGGAGCGAGGTTGCGAGCGGATTCAAAAGCCATCACATGCCGCAAAGCATATCGCTTATGACTTTTGCCGTAACTTAGATCAAGTGTCACAATTTTACCAGGGCGGGACTTGTGGCGATACCGTTGCGCGCCGGAAACGCTTACTGGCACAATGCAGTCAAATTCCCGATCCCACTTACTTGATGGTAACTAAAGGGGGGGCCAGTGTCGTCCGCATCGGATG